>CAMRDW010000143.1 GCA_947041315.1 uncultured Enterovibrio sp. | reverse complement strand
AAATAAAAATACGCTCAAATGCCATAAAATGTGGTTTAGAAGATCAATGTACACAAATGCAGAGCCTGAGGGCAGGGCTTCACCTCAGGCTCTGTTTAAAAATGGTTTGCAGAATGACTCAAGCCCCTCGGCGAAAACAAGATCAGACAGAAAGTCGCGCGTGGTTAAACAGCGCTTTCATGCTGTACACTGCCACTGCCACTGCCACTGCCACTGCCAGTTCCACTACTACCACCACTGCCATCTGACTTGTCGTCTGGCTTCTTAGGTCCTGCCCCATTCTGGTTTCCATTTGGATCCAATGGCTGTACTTCATCAAGGCTTCCCTTCGTAACCTTTTTATTCGGTTTCTTTCCTTTAGCTGAATTATTCTGTGACGAAGTTGAATTCGTACCTGAAGTTCCATTGTCTCCTTTCTCTGCATCCTCTTCTTTCGGTTTGGTACATGAACGGAACTGCGTCCACAGAGCGAATACACTGCCGGCTAACCCAAGAACAGACGCGCTGACGCTCAGCACATAATCAAAAGCCGCCTTCCAATTTTTTGGGAGTCCTGACGGACTCATGGTTGTGGTTGTGGTTGTGCTTGTGGTTGTGCTTGTGGTTGTGGTCTGAACAGGCGCATCTGGCACAGCCGCTTCTGGCGCAGCTGGCGCAGCTGGCTCAGCTGGCGCAGCCGCGGTGCTCGGATTGCAATCAAGGTTTCCCTGCCATGAATTTTGACCTTGAGAGAGATTCTTGAGTTTTTTGCATTCTTCTGTATTACGGGTGTCGACGCGGGCAGTCCATTGTTCTGCCAAGAGATCAGTTTGCGCTGAGCAATAAGCTTGGTCAGGTTCAGCAAATATTGCATTGATTGCAGCTTGAGCTTCTTCTGCCGTAACAAATTGTTTTGTAGGAAGATTGACCTTCAATGTACGGTATCCAGTAACGCGCCTTTGGTCTCCGCTTTCGCCATTGTTTTCAGTCCCGCAAACCAATGAGGAAGATGCTACTTTTGGTTGCGGGTCATGTTTCACGTTTGCGGGAGTGGGAGAGGTACTTACTACATTAGATCCCTCCGAATTCCCCGCACCGCCTTGTGCGCTGCCAGCCGCTCCCGCTCCCGCTCCCTCTTTCGCCTTCGTGCAATCCAGATTTTTTTGCCAATCGTTTAGGTTATTTCCATTGTTGCCTTTATAGTCCTTTACCTTCTCGCATTCTTCTTTATCTTTTGTGTTCACTCGCGAAAATAAACCTTTGCACAATTCTTCTGTCTGAGCTTTACAAGCGTCCCCCCCCTTTTCGGTCATGCTATCGCACTTGGCTTTTGCTTCATCAAAAAGTACGGTTTCTGTATCAGGGAACTCCCCTTTAAAATAATCGTAGCCTGTTACTTTTTCGTTATCTCCGGTTTGTCCATTCGTTTGCGCTCCGCAAACCACAGAGCCTTTAGGTATTTGAGGTTGCTCCGCATGCTGCACTTCCGTTGCCCCCCCTGCAGCCTGTGCATTTCGGCGGGCTCGGCCTTCATGGCGTTCGGCTCTTAGCACCTCCTGAAGATTTGGAGGGGGTGGCGTCAATCTTGAGCTCTGGGATTGTGGGGATTGCGGTGATTGCGCTGACAGTGAAGACGGTGAAGACGCTGAAGATTGCGGTGAGGCCGAAGATCCGCTTCTGATTTTAGCTCTCGCACCCAATTCCCTTGTTGGTGCTGCTGGTGTTGGTGTTGATGCTTGAGCAGACGCTGGTGCTGATGCTTGAGCAGACGCTGATGCTGATGCTGATGCTGAAGCTTGAGCTTGAGCTTGAGCTGGTGCTGAAGCTTGAGTAGGCGCTGGTGCTGAAGCTGGTGCTTGAGTTTGAGCTGCTGCTTGAGGTGAGGGAGAAGAGGAACTCAAAGGCGAAATAGCAGAGGCGGAAGGCGAACTTGAAGAAGGGCTTGCAGCAGAGCTTGGCGCTTGCGTTGCACCCGAAAGGCCTTGCCGTGGAGTGGATCCTAAACCTTGCCTTGCACTGAATCTTAACCCAGAGCCACTGCTTGCTGAAGGGCCCGCTTGGGATGCGCGTCCCGAATCTTGATGTTTTAGCCCTTTTTGAGAGCGAGTTTCCTCTTTTTCAGCGCGACGTGCCGCTTTTCGATTGGCCTCTTTTTTTGCGTTCTTTTGTGCATTATTGCCCCCTTCGTTATGTGGTTTTGGTTTGTTCTTTGTTTTTGGAGGCTTAGAAGGGGCTGGACTCCAATTAGCTAAAAACGATGTTGTAGGCGCTACAGGGGGAGGGTAGCTCGCCGCCATTTCCCGAGAAAAATGAGCCGAAGATGTCACATGTCTTCGAGGAGGAGGCTCACTTGGCTGCAGTGTCGTGCTTGAAGTGCCTCCAGGCCTCTGATTGCTCGTTTGATCATTCGCATTCAGGGCAGCTTGCGTTCTTGCCGTCGAATTTGTTTGCATATCAAATGGGCTTTGAATAATCCCCGTAATATTTAAAGGCAAACCGAGACTGCCTCTTCTTTGCCCCTGTGCACCTTCTGGTGTCTCTATTATTGGTAGGGGTATAGAAGCATTCACTTGAGGGGCATTCGGTGTAAAATTATTCAAATTCATAATGGGTTTCCATTTTAAATATCATTCTTAAAATAACGGCTTTCATTATTCTTCCCGTTTTTTGGCATTAAATCATTATATTCATCCATTAAATAAATAAATAAATAAATACAACCGGATCCTTTCTTAATTTACAGCTTGCTTAAATTATATTCCCAAAAAATATGCTGACTTTTAATATGCACTTTATCGCACAGTTAAAACTTAGATTGCATTTCATATACAGAGCCTGCGTTGCCCATATTTCGCTTTAGAAAAACCCTCTACCCGTCGCCTTTGAAGTCGCGTGGGTGTTGGCTTCGCTCGCTCAACCCAATCACACACTCCACCTATGCTCAGGGGTTTCAGTTACTTGCCGCCTACACGCATCTTCAATTCCTTTGGGTACAGGAGTAATAAGGTATTTTTTTATTTAATAATTTAGACCTTAAACATCAACCAGTGGCTAAATTGATTTAGCTGTTTATTGGCGTCTTTATTTATTTGCTTATTTACCTAAGTATACTTCGCATTATAAATATACAAATCAACAATGTTAATTTACAGAAACAATCGACCTCTTTATATCTTTGCTGCATTTTTAAAACAAATAAAATATTATAAAAAATGCATTTCACCTTGATGCTGGAGCAATACAATAAGTGCAAAAGAGAACTGTTTTATTTATTTGTCAGCAGGAGGAAGAATTTAATTTCTCACAGATACATTCGAATTGGTTATACCCAAGACACTTGAAGTTGCGCCTGACAAGTTAAGTGAAGCCCCTGAGCATAGATTGACCACCTGATAGGACTAACCAACACCCGCACAGCGTCAAAGGTGACGAAAGCTTGCAAAACAGCCCGTAAAAGAAATTTTCGTCTTTGGCGCCGACAGGGATCATCGATAAAAACGCAAGGCTAAAATAGGACAAAAGGAAAACAAATGAAATGAAAAAAAGAGTTCGAAAGGATTGAAATAAAGACAAAAGCATTTGACGGTCATCAATACCACAACAACCTCCTCCCTTTATAATTAAATTCACGGATTGAGCCCCGCTCACATCAAAAATACGCCTGATTGCATGGAGTTCAGAATGGAATTGCTTTGCCCAGCGGGAAACCTCCCAGCATTGAAAACCGCCATTGATCACGGCGCTGACGCGGTCTACATCGGTTTTAAAGATGAAACGAACGCCCGTCATTTTGCAGGCCTTAATTTTGATGGAAAAAAATTAGAAAAAGCAGTTGCCTATACGCATGATAATAAAAAGAAAATTCATGTGGCGTTGAACACCTTCGCACACCCTGAAAGTTTCAAGCGCTGGACCGATGCTGTCGATATGGCAGTGGCGCTGGGGATTGATGCCTTGATCATTGCAGACATCGCTTTATTGGATTATTGCACCCAGAAATACCCTCATATGGAGCTTCATCTTTCTGTTCAAGCGTCGGCCACCAATACCGCCGCCATTGCCTTTTATCTTGAGAATTTTAATATTAAGCGCGTTGTTTTGCCTCGCGTTTTGTCTATTCAACAAGTAAAACAACTTTCAAAGAACACAGAGGTTGATTTAGAAGTTTTTGCCTTTGGGAGTCTTTGCATTATGTCTGAGGGACGTTGTTATCTTTCTTCTTATTTAACAGGAGAATCCCCCAACACTGTGGGTGCCTGTTCACCTGCAAAATACGTGCGCTGGCAGGACACCCCTCAAGGCTTAGAATCGAGGTTAAACAAGGTGCTCATTGACCGATACAAAATAGGTGAAAATGCAGGCTACCCCACCTTATGCAAAGGTCGATTCATCACAGACGCCGCCCCGTATCATGCATTGGAAGAGCCGACAAGCTTAAATACCTTGTCTATTCTTCCCGCGCTTTTTGAAGCGAACATTGCTTGTGTCAAAATTGAAGGGCGTCAACGAAGCTGCGCCTATGTCGAACAAGTGACGAAAACTTGGCGGGAAGCTATTGATTCTTACGTACAAAACCCTGAAGGCTATCAGGCTTTACCTCAATGGGAAGCGCGTCTCAGCAAAATGTCCGAAGGCGCTCAAACCACCCTTGGCGCTTACCATCGTAAATGGCAATAAAAGGTAAAATCATGAAATACGCCCTTGGACCACTTCTTTATTTTTGGTCAAAAAACGACGTTCACTCTTTTTATGAAAAAAGCGCGAAAAGCGACGCGGACATCGTGTACCTTGGTGAAACCGTTTGCGCTAAACGCCGAGAATTACGCCATGATGATTGGATTCATCTCGCCCGTGCGCTTGCGAAAAGCGGGAAGCAAGTGATCCTTTCAACCCTGGCCCTGTTAGAATCCCAAAGCGATGTCAAAGCGATGAAAGCTTACATAGACAACGGCGAATTTATCATTGAAGCCAACGATGTTTCAGGCATTCAACTTGCTCACAAAAACAAAGTCCCTTTTGTTGCAGGCCCTGCGCTCAATATTTACAACGCACAAGCCCTTCACATTCTTTTGAAAAAAGGAATGATACGCTGGTGTATGCCAGTAGAGCTTTCAAGAGACTGGCTTATCAAAGTACTCAATGAGTGTGAAAATTTAAACATTCGTGAGCAATTTGAAGTCGAAGTATTTTCTTATGGACACTTACCCTTGGCCTATTCTGCACGCTGTTTTAGCGCGCGCGCACAAAATCTGCCCAAAGACAAATGCGAAACATGCTGCATAAGCTATCCACAAGGGATCCCCGTAAAAAGCCAAGAAGGACAAGGGCTTTTCACGTTAAATGGCATACAGACGCAATCTGGCGATTGTTACGATCTCAGAAAAGACCAAGCCTCCATGCAAGGACTTGTCGATGTTGTGCGCCTCAGCCCACAGAGCATGGAGACCCTCGAGACCCTTCATGAATTTAAACATGGGCAACCCCCTTTTTGCGTTCCTGCAAATTCCTGCAATGGGTACTGGCACAACATTGAAGGCATAGCCATTCACACCCCTTAAATGTTAAAAAACCAGAAAAAAACACAGAGCAAAATGAGGCTTCTTTTAAACCCTAAAAGGGGGTTTGGGATCCTCAGAGCAGTGCACTTTTTTGCGTCTTATCGCCTTTTTAGATTTTTTTGTGTTTGAAAAAATAATCCGTTAAGGTAGCGAAATCTTTCCCAAAGACACTGGAAGATGCGCCTTTGCGGCAAACGAGTGAAGGCCCAGAACATAGACTTACTCTGTGATTGATCTTAAGCGAGAGCAGCCAACACCCACGCAGTTTCAAAGGCGACGGGTATACATCTTCTTTTTTAATGCCTCTTTGTCCCATCATTTTTAAAAGACGAGAGCATAAAAAAATTTCAAAAAATAATAAAGAGGAAAAAAAGTGATCATTCGAAAATACACCCACACGGATCTCTTCGCTGTTCTTGATTGCTGGGCGGTTTCGACAAGGATCCCTCACCCTTTTATGAGTGATGAATTCATTGCAAAAGAGCGTGAAAATATTGCAGAACATTATATTCCTAACACAAAAACATGGGTTATTGAATTAAACAATAAGATCTCCGGTTTTATTTCCCTCATTGAAAATAAAGTGGTGGCGCTCTTTCTTTATCCTGATTTCCAAGGCAAAGGGTTAGGTAAAGCTTTAATGGATAAAGCACAAGAGATCCACGGGGATTTAGAAGTCGAAGTCTTTAAAAGCAATTCAAATGCTCGAGGGTTTTATTCTCATTACGGTTTTGAATATTCAAGTGAATCCTTCCATGAACTCACAGGACAAGAGGTATTGCATTTGAAATTTAAACAAAAACGTGAAGCCTAAAATACTCAAACAACCTGAAGATACAGCGCCACATCAAAAAAGAAATATCCCTGAGCATTGATGACGTATGTGATTGGGCTAAATGAACCGAGTCAACACCCACGCAAGTTCAAAGGTGAGGGGTATATATATGCACCCCTTCCTCATATATACTCATAAAAAAGCCTTATATGCATCTGATTAATCTAATACGTCCAAAGATGAAGTCTCTTCACTCCAAAATGAAAAGACAAAATAAATAATGTGCATAAGGCGCTACCGGATATTCAAAAAAACTCAAAAAATGAACATTCTTTAAAATCAAACAATTCTTGTATTTGATTTTAAAGACTTATTGCTGTATTGTTCTTTTTTTAAAAATCGAAACAAAAGAGAAACACTTTATGCGCATTTACTTAATAAAAATAATTGCACATATTTTGATTCTTTTATATCCGTTCATCGATAAGTCGGGAAAATACGAACGAAATTTAATCATGCCGTTCTAAAATACCCAGAAATAGACTAAAAAATAAATGAAATAAATGTAATAAATGTAATAAAGATGTTTTTAACACAGTTTAATAATACTGAATCTTTCTTTTTTATACCCAAGATATTTGAAGTTGCACCTTGGCAGAAAAAACGAAAAGCCTGAGCATATACCCAAGACACTTGAAGCTGCGCGCCTGCGGCAAGCGAGTGAAGCCCCTGAGCATAGAGAGACGATGTGATTGGGCTGAACGAGCGCAGCCAACACCCACGCAACGTCAAAGGCGACGGGTATAGATCCACGGTGTAATTGCCTAAACGAGCCTAGCCAACACCCACGCAGCTTCAATTAATTTGGATAAAAGAAACACCTTTTCTCGCTAGAAAAAATAGATTAAAGACTAAGAATATTCACTTATATTGATAATAATACAACAAGGTGCATAAAATGAATGAACATGATTCAAACTCATTTAATATTTTGATCATTGGACCTGGTAAGGATTTTTTTAATGCTATTATTGGTTCAGAGAGTGAAACCTTTAAAAAGAACAACCTTCTTCTCGAAATTCACGAAGGCTTTTCGGGTCCAGACATAACACAAGTTATGCTTTCTATAGGAAAAAATGTAATATCAAAATTAACAAATAATTACATCATTACGCTTTTCGAAAAAATATTCAACGCAAAAGAAAGAGCATTAAATAATAAACAAATATTGCAAATACACCTCTCCATTTCAGAAAAAATATACGTTAAAAATATAATAAATATTCGTGAGGTTGAAACATGTATCAATATTGTCACGAGATCCCCTTCTTTCTCCCTTGAATAAAACCGACATTCTGCACCAGAGAAAATAATATTATTCTATACCCAAGACACTTGAAAATGCGCGCCTGCGGCAAACGAGTGAAGTCCCTGAGCATCGATTTACTCTGTGATTGATCTTAAGCGAGAGCAGCCAACACCCACGCACTTTCAAAGACGACGGGTATATAGGCATGCTTACGGGCGCTTTCCTGTAAGCCCACATATACGTATCACAGTACGGGAAAAATTTGCCTTTCAATTTTAATTTCAACATCCGATTTTAAAAAATCGAGGTGAAGTGCAGAATGACGGATAAAAGACATCTTTCAATATACCCTCAAGAAAATTGAAGATTTCGCAGTTCAGCCAATAAGCGAAGCCCATGAGCCTAAACGGACTCTGTGATTGGGCTTCATGACCACAAGCAAAAACGCAGTGTCCTTCAAAGATCTTCAGATTATGCCTTCAGCGCACAGCAGATCAAAATTTATCTTGCAAAAAACAGTATTAAATCATTAATATAAAATAAATATTAAAAGATCTTTTTTGAGGCTGCGCAAAACGAATTCGGCCTAAAAAGGGATCTTTTTTTCGTTATTTTGTGTATACCCAAAAAAATTGAAGATGCGCGCCTGCGCCAAGCGAGTAAACTCCCTGCGCATAGATAGATTCTATGATTGGGCAAAACGAGCCTGGGCAACGTCAAAGGCGACGGGGATAAAAAGGCGGATCCACCATTTAAGAGGTCATAATGACAGAAATAAACAAGGTTGAAATCAGTCCAAACGGGCCGATATTGTCTCGCTTAGCACAGGGTTATTGGCGTCTTGCTGAATGGAATATGACAGCTCAAGAACGCTTAACCTTTATGAAGCAACACATTGAACTTGGCGTTAACTGCGTTGATCATGCTGATATTTATGGCAGTTATCAATGTGAAATTTTATTTGGTGAGGCGCTGAAACTGGACTCAAGCCTGCGCGATAAAATGAAAATAGTGACAAAATGTGGGATCCATTTGCAGTCTAATCCTTCTCATCTCGCTAAAATAAATCATTATGACTCCCGCGCTGAACACATTATCAATTCGGTAAACAACAGCTTATCTCGCCTTCAAACGGAATCTATTGATCTTTTACTTCTTCACCGTCCTGATTTTTTAATGGATGCAGATGAAGTCGCAGGAGCATTTGAAACATTGCGCGCTTCAGGAAAAGTGAAACATTTTGGAGTTTCTAACTTTACAGCCTCACAATTTTTACTTTTGCAATCCCGGCTTGATACACCACTTGCGACAAACCAAATAGAAATCAATCCATTACGTTTTAATGCAATTGAAGATGGCACCTTGGATCTGATGCAGCAATTAGGCATTCGCCCCTTGGCTTGGTCTTGTCTTGCGGGCGGTGAGATTTTCACCTCGCAAACAGAACAAGCCATACGCCTTCGTAGCACCTTGAATGAGCTCGCCATTGAACTTGAACGCCCGATGGAGCAGATCATTTACGCCTTTGTTCACTCCCTGCCCTCTCGCCCTATTTCCATTGTGGGAACAGGCAAAATTGAACGCGTTAAATCCGCTATTGAAGCGCTTTCTTTAACGTTAAACCAAGAGCAATGGTACCGAATTTGGGTGGCAAACAAAGGACACGGAGTGCCCTAAAAATTGCATTTTCATGAATTGAAAAAA
>CAMRDW010000142.1 GCA_947041315.1 uncultured Enterovibrio sp. | reverse complement strand
AAAAATGACCCACTCGAAAGATCCATCCTTGAAAAAAAGTGACGAGTTTAAGGATCGTTAGACCCGCGATTTTCAAAGCCTCGTAACTCTATCAAATTCGCTAAATATTAACGGATAAATATTAAATTCGGACAAACCGCGATTTCGGACGATGCAAGACGAAAAGCGCACGAAAGAGCCAAAGTGGGCGAGAGATGCAGCTATACCGCCCCGCGCCTTGCACCCTTTGCTTTAATGATAAAGGCAGGCGATGGCGGGTATTTTCAAAAATCACTTCTCAGTGGTTTTTTGAAAATTCTCCTTTCAATTAGCTTCTCAGATAATTTAAATCACGTTTTATGGCACTTCTCAGGGCAATAAAATCACCTTTTTTTTAGGGCATTCTCATGCCATAAAAAAATCTGTGTTGGCTGCGGGGGTGGGAGCCTGTCTTTCTTTTTACAGGACTAAATCAAAGCACAAAGGAGCAAGGCGCGGGATCTGTGTCCACAAGAGAAATCTGCACCTTAGAACGGGAATAAACTGAAATGAGGGTAATCCAGAAACCTCTAGACAAGATTCCTCACTAAAAAGCAATTTTATACAAAATGTTATAATTACAATGAGGGAAAATCTTTCCTCATCCGACATACCGCACATGAAAAAATAATTTTTATTTCAACGTTAGATTTTAAAAAATCGAGGTTAGGTGTGGAATGACAATTCATTAAATACAAGGAGATAAAAATGTCAAAAACAATTTTAGTGACAATGGAGTTACAACCGGGTGATATCCCGGTGGGCATACCTGGCTCTCGACTTTATTTTTATACACCAAAAAGAGCTTGGTTTATTGTGACTTATACCTGTAAAACTCCATAGGTGTTTAGGCTCATTCAGCCTAACCATAAAGACTATCTATGCTCACTGGCTTTATTCACTTACCGAAGGTGCGCAACGTCAAGTTTCTTGAGCATGGGGTAGTAAACCAACCTTTGAAGCAAAGCAAAGGATTCAAGGTGGAACGGTATGGCTTACCACGCACACTAAACCAAAAAGAATCTGCTGGTTTGAACATTGCGAAAGAAACCTAATTTCACTTGGTTAAAAAGTGACAATGTAACGTAAAAAAGACTACTAAAAGTAGCCTTTTTTACTTTTAAAACATTCAGATAATACTTTAGCTTTTAACTTCACCAACAGAGCGATCTACAAATGCAATAACTTTAAGTTCATAATCCACATAACAATCAAGCTGATGAGGTTCAACTTGTGTAGATGAAGGAAGTTCATACGTATTAACATTTCCTAATTCATCTTTTTTCTCTCGTTTGTAAATAAAGAATTCAGCATATCTGAGTGGCGATACACCTTCAAAATTTTGAAAAAGAAGCTTATTATCACTTTTATTATCTACGTGACAAATAGAATCACCATGAAGATCCATCGCTAAGCTCTTTTCGTATGCTTTAATATATATAACTCTTTCAATACCTGCAGCTACAATATGTCTTGCACAATTGTGACAAGGATATGTTGTACAATATAACGTTTTACCTAATGAACTTGAACCTTCACAACGGGCTAGAGATATTATTGCATCCATTTCTGCATGAACAGCACGAGAATATTCAATTAAAGATTTAGCTTTAGAATTATTAAATATTTTATTTGCAATTTCAGCAGGATTTTTTATACCCTCATCTTTTAATATTTCTTTTATTTGATTTTTTAGTTGTATTTTATGCTTATCATTTTGACAACCTGATTTGTTATAACATCTTTTGTCATAATTTCCATCAGCATTATATAAGCCGCCTTTAAATTGTGGAACATCATTACAACCAGTAGCTATAATATTACCATGCTTATCCATAATAGCTGCGCCAACTTGACGAGAAAGACATGCTGATGATAAAGAAGCGGAGTATGCCGAAAACAATCCTTTTTCATCTCTTTTAGGCGTTACATTTCCCACATCATGAATGAGATTAATTAACCGTTTTATTGATAAACTTAGTTTTTCTAATTCATCAAGATTACGAATGAAATAATCAGATTTTTGTATCGCTTTTTCTACATGCTGACCATGCTTATCATTACTATTGCGATCTCTTTCAATAAGTTTTGCAATTTCAAAGTTATTTGTTATTCCTTCCTCCCGCAGATTTTTTTCACGTTCGTTTTGAGTTCTCAGAAGGCCAATAAGATAAAAATTTTTACGATATACTTCTTGGAAAAGTTCTATTTCTTCATGATGTTTTATTTGATCAACTATATAAGCAATTTTTTTAGTGGTTTTTACGGCTTTTCCGTTAACTTCACCACTAGATAAAAGATTATTTCTAATATGTGCAATTTTACGAATGCCTAATTCCGCTATTATGGAATTAGAATGATCTTTACGAAGCTCATCACCAAGATCTTGAAGTTTTTTATATCGAGGATAACCATTAAGTTGTTTTATTTCATCTGAATTTACTGTAGTTTCTGCAATTAAATCACTTAATCGAATATGTACAACGTGATAGTTTGCTGCTTTTAATTCATTAAAAACACAACTTTTAAGTCTTTTCACACCAGCACCAACGGCGCCACATAATGCAATGACTAATTCTTTTGAATGACGAGAACGTATTGCCTCTAAAGAATTCTTAAATTCATCTGTCAAAGAGGTAGTTTGCGAAGAATTTAATTTATCAATAGGAATAAGAGCAGGACTAATTTGCATAATGATACCTAGTTTGAATGTAAGCCAGGTACCATTATTACTTAAATAAACACATTACCAATCAAGATTTAGTGCGGCAAGCTTCAAGTTTTTCTTTGTAATTTCAAAAGCAACTTCTTTTTTCTTAGTTTCAAACGAATAAATAACAGCTAAGTTCGCTGTTTTTTCATGCTTTTCTTTTTTTCTACTTGTCGCATTCAGCGATACTACCTTACAGCCACTCATAGATTCACCTTAAAAAAGCAAAAAAAAACTCAATATATACATAATTCCACGTTCAAAATAATGTAACCATATATTTATATATGGTACCTATTTTTGATTCCACTATAAAGTAAAAATTTAATTAAAAAAGTATTGTGCTTAATTAAATAATAGGGTTTTATTGATTAAGATTAAACTGGAAGATACTTTTTTGCGAGCGATTAATCAGGGCTGGGTAATATGACTAATAAAACAAACTGATAACATGTTTTAACGCAATGCTCACCCTTGATTTAACTACCAGTGCAACAATGAACAAAAAGATAAATAACTCGAATTACTAACCACAAAATCCGTGGAAAAAAGCGATAAATTCAGCCGGATGGATGAGGATAAGATGTTTTTTTTAATGGAAAAATTCGCTTACAGTGGCCTTATAAAAAAGCAAATACTAATCACCTCAACCCACACCTCTTGATATAATCATTCACCGTCGATCTCGGCTCTTCAACCAACTTCGCAATGGCACTCAAAGATAACCCCATTCCTAAATACTTCTTGATGTCTGCTTTGTGCTTATCCAAGGCATAACTTTTATTCACTGCTCCATCGGGCCGCCCCAGCGGCAAACCTTTGGCCTTTCTTGCCGCCAGGGCTTCTTTTGTACGCTGGCTGATGAATTCACGTTCAATCTCTGCCGCCAAACCTAAAACAGTGGCGGTGATTTTTGCTTGCATGGATCCATCTAAAATCATTTGCTGCTTTGCCACATACACATTCACTTCTTTCTCAGCGCAGGCGCTTAAAATCTCAAGAACTTGAAGGGTTGAATGCTGGATCCTTGAAACTGCTGCAAAAACAAGATTATCCACTGTCTGTATTTTTGATACAAGCGTGCCTAAGTTTCTCTTCAGTTCGTTTTAAACTGTGGGCTCAAAAAGGAACGTTTTTGTGACGGCGTAACGAAAAAAGCCGCAAAGACGACTTTTAAAAAATATTGAATGTGCTGGTTAAAAAGAAGAAAAGGTGAGATCGGTGAATGAAAATTTAAACGCACGGATATTGTACTATGCGATTGGGCTGAGAGAGCGCAGCCAACAAGCACGCAACTTCAAAGGCGACGGGTATAAAAGCCAATACCGCAGCCCCTCAAAGGCAACGGGCATAAAACCGACGCTTACCCACGGAAATTCTACAAATAAGCCGCGCCAACTCAATATTGAAATGCACCTGGGTGGCTTGGTTAATTGCTTGGTTAGTTCTATACACATTCTTTTTGATTTAAACTGATGAACAAAGGCGTCACCAATTTTGATTCTTCTTGATAGCGATTTCGAGCATCCCAAAGATCAACAGCATGCTGAATGTTTAACCAGAAATCAGTGGTATTACCCAGCGCGGCGGCCAACTTAATCGCAAGAGGTGCAGTCAATGCCCCCCCATTTATCAGATTACTTACCGTATTTCTGTGAACCCCCATCGCAGCTGAAAGTGTTTTTGACGTGATTTCCATCGGATCAATAAATTCCACTTTGAGCATTTCCCCAACACTCACCGGACGACGTTTTGTTTTACGCATAGTGTTGCTACCTCAATACTTATGTGGGTCGAGATAAGTGCTCAATGCCACCCCTTCTACCCATTTAAAAATCAAACGATACTGCTTGTTTACTCGAATTGAACACCACCCATTTAGATCACCGGCTAAATGTTCAAATCGATTTCCTGGTGGAATCCGTAAATCAGACTCTGCTTGAGCGGCGTCTAAAATTTCCAACTTTCTAAACAGAGAATTTTCAATATTATGAGGGATCAAACGATGCCGTTTATCTTCCTCATAAAACAGCTCTAACCACCGATCTTTAAATTCTAATGCCATTCGATATTGCACTGTCTCATTGTGCACCATAATCAAAGAATAATGCACAATTTTAATGTGCGCAAGCCATGTTTTGATTGCGCAAAACGATGTTTTTTATGGCCTTCTCAGGCTCTAAAAAATCGGTGTTGGCTGTGGGAAGCCTGCCTTTGAAGAAAAGCAAAGGGGGCAAGGCGCGGGGCGGTATAGCTGTCCACGCGCACGAAACCAAAAAGGAGCCACCAAGCCCTATGGATGACCTACATTGTGACCTTGTAACTAAAAAGGCCGCCAATGGCGACCCCTTATCTGATATTGTTACGATAATTATAATTCATCCAGTCAACATCAATTTTCAAGACGACTACTTAGATTTTCCTGAAAGGGCCACAAGTAAACCGATTAAAGCCGCACCCGCGATAAATCCACCAACAGCCCCACTCACTTCTGTATTTTGAGCTTTTATCGAATTTCCTCTTACTTGAGCTTGTACAGCAACATCCCCACTTAATTTTAAGTTCTCTACCGTATTGACTACGAGCCTCAACAACTCCTCGACAGAAAGCCCCAAGGCGTTAGCGCACTCAAACATCTGGTCGACAGAAAATGACGATTTTCCAGACTCTAAGCGGCTATAACTCGCTTGAGATAAACCTATTTTTTCTGCAATGACTATTTGGTCAATAGCAAGCTCTTGCCTTTTGTTAGAAACGACAACGCCTAGAACTGATGAGTAAGATGTTATTTTTTCAGACATTATCAATGAAACCTTCTTGACAAGTAATACAAAGTAATTCAATATGTGTTTAACGCATACGGTACGCGCTGACGCATACTTCGCTCACCTATCGTATTTTTATACAATAAATAAAATATAGGAAATGTTTTATGCCAATCATTGAAGACACAACAAAGAAACCGCTTTTCACTAAAGATGAAAAAAGAGCAATGCAACTATGCGGCGCAATTGGATCCTTCCTCTTTCCAAAAGACAAATTTGCAGGAGGCCTTGCCGGCGCTCTAGTTGGGTTCTTAGGATCATCTTTATTCTCACAAAAATAAAAGCCGCATCAGCGATTTTATCATTTTGAATAGACGTATGCTTCAAGCAACTTTGAATGAAAAATCCAATTTAAATCCACATGCCTTGGCATAACTCATCAATGTTTTAAGGCTTGGGTTCGCGCGGCCAGATTCAAGCCGGGAGATATTCGGGGCTTTGGTTCTCATGCTTTTTGCAATTTCATCTTGCGTGAGACCTGAACACTCTCTCATTGAAATCAGTGTTTGGATTAATGAAAACTCGTCGCTGAGTTCATCATACGCCGCCTTTACGTCTGGATTTTTAAATGCCTTGGCTTTCAAATTCGATAAACTCATGACTTCACCTCTTTTAATCTTTCACGCGCCAATTCGATCTCTTGCTTTGGCGTTTTATTGGATTTTTTAACAAAAACATTTAACACGTAAATGTGTTGCCCTTCGAGATAACAAAATAACCCTCGTCCAATCCCTTCTTTCGCTTTCGCACGGATCTCAAATAGTCCATCCCCCATAGCTTCAGTATGAGGAGGCCCTAAATTCGCGCCGTGGATTTCTATTAATTCAAGCAAGCGGATCATGCGAGCTTGTATTTTTGTAGGCAAATTTAAAATGTCTTCTTCTACGCCGTGATAAAACTCAATTTTCCAAGACATTCAATATCACTTAAGCATATCATATATGATAATACAGAATAACACTTTAAGCCTTCACACTGCCACCAGGAAATCCTTTAATCTGTATTGGTTGTAGGGGTGGGAGCGCCTTTGAAGCAAAGCAAAGGGAGCAAGGCGCGGGGCGGCACCGCTGTCCACGCGCGCGAATTTCAATAGGGTCCGCTTATTTGACCATTACCTAAAGATGCCTGATTTATCCACAATTTCAGTGGGTAACAGCGATGAAGCTTAGGCTTGCGGGTAATATAAAGAGTGACAGTGTCACGCAAAAATACGAAAATAAAGAGCTTTTTAATATTATTGATTCATTAATATATTGCACAGACAACTAATGATATAATCCGTTTAATAAAAACAAACTTTAATATTGCTATATTAGTGTAAAATAACTTATTTTCAGTTCTTTGGAATGAATTTTCAATCGTTTTATTAAAGCATGAAAATTAACTAAAAAGATCGATTCAATAATTTATTTTCAATAAAGATTCTTATACTCGACGACCTGAAAATAAAACTACTGGATTTTTACTTTGTCGAAATCGCCCTAATTTATGGAATTTATGCACTCACCAAAATATGACGCATAAAGAATCATTTTCTTTTTTTTGATTAGATAAATTCAGCGTAGAATCCAATTTTTAGAAACTTATGCACACTTTAGGAACTTATAATGGCGACAATTTTTTCATTTTTCACAGGTTCTGGTTTTCTTGACTTAGGTTTTGAAAAAACAGGATTCAATACTGCGCTAGTTAATGAGTTTCATGCGCCTTTTCTTGAAGCCTACAAATACTCACGTAAAAAACTAAAACATCCCGAGCCAGAATTTGGTCATGCGCTTGAAAGCATCGAGCAATTTATTGATAACACTGAACTTGCAGAAAAACTGTCAACCCAAGTCAAAACAGTTCAAGCCCGTGGAGAACTGGCTGGCTTTATTGGCGGCCCACCTTGCCCTGATTTTTCTGTTGGAGGTAAAAATAAAGGCAGTGAAGGTGACAATGGTCGCCTATCTCGAATCTACATCAACGCGATTATTCAGCATACACCTGACTTTTTCTTGTTTGAAAATGTAAAAGGTTTATGGAGAACGAAACGCCATCGAGAGTTTTATGAAGAACTAAAAGCAGACTTACGAAAAAGTGGTTATGTATTAACAGATCACCTTGTTAACTGTATTCAATATGGCGCCCCCCAAGACCGCGACAGAATTTTAATGTTTGGCATTCGAAAGAAACATGTTAAAAATATTATTAATACAAAAGACATGAAAGAAATGCAGATCCCAAACGAATTATTCGATTGGGAAAAAGAAATGCTTTTCAGTAGAGAAGCCGCATTAATTACGCCGAACTGGCCTGACCGAGATGAATTTCTAGAAAATGGTCAGCGAGATGTACCATTAGGCATCATAAAAGAGCTAACTATTCAGTATTGGTTCGATAAAAATGATGTACATAATCATGCTAATTCAATGGATTTCTTTACACCAAGAGCGGGACTCCCAAAATTCCAATGTATTGATGAAGGTGATGATGGGAAGAAATCCTACAAACGCCTACATCGGTGGAGATACTCGCCAACGGCGGCATATGGGAATAATGAAGTACATCTACACCCATACAAAGCCAGAAGGATCAGCGCAGCAGAAGCATTAGCATTGCAATCACTTCCAAAAGAATTTGAGCTTCCCAAAGACATGACGCTAAGCAATAAATTCAAGACAATTGGAAATGGAGTTCCCTTCTTGGCTGCGAAAGGAATAGCTAAGACTGTGAATGATTTTCTACACAAAGTCACGCATGCAGAAAAACAAAAAACATAATTTTATGTAAATTTTTCTTTATTAAAGGATTATTACATGGTACACACGTCTCATTTTTGATACGGACGTGTGTATGAAAATTAATTCAAATGAAGCAATTTCCTCTATTGAAGCTGCTTTTTTTAACAATGCTCCTTACAGTGTTCTATTAGATATGGTTTCAAACCATTACAGTACCCATTCTTCAGGTTCAGTAGCAAATATAAAAGGAAGGATTTATGAATGGTTATTTGCCGTTGACTGTATCAACCACTTCAAAACAACAGGGAATAGGTACCTCGTATTAAAACTACCAAATGTTACGTCATTAAATATATATGACTTAATAACACAGAATGAAACAACAAAATTCTATAAAATCAAAGAAACCTTAAAAAGAAATAACGGATTAAACTTAATTACTTCAAATCCTGATTTTATAATTTTAGATACCAGCAAGTTAAATAATGCACAGAGTGACATTGATAAAATACATACTATTTCTTGTTTATCAGAGACCAACTTACAAGAAGTAGATCAGTATTATAAAATGTTCTTATATAAAATAGGAATAAACTCAATACATGGGTTTATTTCTTTAAAATCATCACTTCGACCCGACAGAAGGTTACAAATAGTACATGAAGCGACAATAACAAAAGCAATATTTGAGATAATGAATAAAAACAAAAAAATAAATTTTATAAGTGCGTCGCTTATGCATAATGAAAAAGATAAAAGCGCACTAAATACAGTGGCAATTCATTCACTAAATAACCACCCACCAGAGCCTGCAATTGATTTCATCTGCTCAATAAATAATAAAATTGATATTTCAACGTTATTTAGTGCACTAAGCAGTATAAGCACAACAAAGTAACATAATTCTTTTGGGTTGAATGTTAGAAAATACTACCTCAACCCACACCGCTTTATATAATCATTCACCGTCGATCTCAGCTCTACAACCAGCTTTGCCACCGGGCTCAAAGACAATCCCATTTTCAGATATTTTGTGATATCTGCTTTGTGCTTATCCAAGGTATAAATTTTATTCAAAGCGCCATCGGGCCGGCAATCCTTCTTTCGTGCGTTGGCAGATGAACTCGCGCTCTATTTCTGCCGCCAAAAATGGTGCGTCAAATCACCATTATGTTAAATATTGAATTTAAGGGACACTTT
>CAMRDW010000141.1 GCA_947041315.1 uncultured Enterovibrio sp. | reverse complement strand
CCAAACGACCACAGAGCGCTTAACAAAAAAAACATACAATACAATGAATTACAAAACATCTATAACAAATAAATAAAGACAGTGTCAACTCTATTGAGCGAGTCAATCCCTTTTATATTTAAATCCACAAAAAAACACGAAAAGAGGGGGGCATTTTTGAACTGCAGATTTCCTCCTCAATTAAGGGATGTTGTAATGTAACCATTTGTTTTTCAATGGTCTTATTAGAATATCATTTACAGATAAAATGGAAAAAAGGCGCGACGTGAGAAATGAATAATTAGAACATTAAAAACATATTATTTACAATAACTTAGAGCTTACCAGAGAAAAGAATCCACTTGGTTATCCACAAAAACTGTTGATATATATTTATCGAAACACCACGCATTCCCCTTAAAAAACAACAAGATACACAAAACAAGAGATAACGCTTGACCTGTCGGAAAAATACATTATTAAGGATTCAATGACCCATTCAGACAAAATCAGTCAATATCAAAAGAAGACATCAACATAAAGCATGTTTAGGCCGTCTTATTCTCAGAGATATACCCAAGGCACTTGAGTTTGCGTGTAGGCAACAAGTGAATGAAGCCCCTGAACATCGATGGACTGTGTGATTGGGCTGAACGCGCCTAGCCAACACCCACGCACCGTCAAAGGCCCGAGCATAACAA
Source organism: uncultured Enterovibrio sp. (assembly GCA_947041315.1). Classification (GTDB taxonomy): domain Bacteria; phylum Pseudomonadota; class Gammaproteobacteria; order Enterobacterales; family Vibrionaceae; genus Enterovibrio. The sequence continues at coordinate 8,869 of CAMRDW010000141.1, read as the reverse complement.
GAAATTTACATTCAAAAAAAAGGAGGCAGCACAAGGCCTTTCAAAAACATTGAAATTGCGAACATGCAAAGCAAGAGACGTCGTTTGAAAAAACACGAAGATGGACAAGAGAGGTTATCAAGAGGAACAAAAAGGTCTTTCACTTTCAATAAAGTAAAAGACCAATTCAAAAAAGAATTAAATAAACCAGCGGCTTGCTGCTTCAAACAGTAATTTATCTTCACCCGGCAAGGCCAACAAAGAAATGCCCATCGGCGCACCATCGATCATCATATAAGGGATTGTTAACTGCGCCAAACCGGCGACTTCAGCAATAGCAAATAATTTACGTTGATTTAAAAGATACTCTTCAGTTACATTTTCAGTGTTCGGTGCAGGACCCGGTGTTGTCGGGATCAACAAAACTTCACCATGGGTTAATAAACTGATCAAGGTGTCAGAAAAAAAAGCTCTTTTCTTTTTTGTTTCCACAAATTCTTTAAAGCTTTTTCCTCGGATCTCTTTTAGATATCGGCTCGTTTCGTCAGAAAAGCGCGGGTTTGCTTTTTCCAGCCAAGCGCCATATTCTAAATCCACTTCTCTCCCAAGCAACATTGTATGAATTTTATGTGCTTGATTAAGAATAATCTTATTAAATCCTTTAATTTCATTACGTTCAAAATTAAAAAGTGACATTGTCACTTCCCATTCCAGCATGGCTTCAAGCGGCAGCAATTCCTGAAAAAACGAAGAGGCATAACGCACGCCTTTCAGACGTACAAGTTGAGGCGCTTCTTTCCAGCATTTTTCGGCTATTTGTTGCAAAGTAGGAAGTTTTTTTGACATAAAACCGATGGCATCAAAGGAGGGCGCTAAAGAGGTGATGCCTCTTAAATCAACCATTCCTGAGGAGGGGCGGTATCCAAATAAATTGCAATTTGCAGCCGGGATCAGCACGCCACCACAACAATCATTTGCAATCGCAATGCTTGCCTCCCCTCTTGCAACACTGACAGCGCATCCTGAAGCAGAACCACCGATTCGAAGACCTGGCTTAACCGGGTGTATTAAACGCGCTAAAAACGGATTTTCCCCACTGATACTGGTTCCAAAATCATCATCTTGCGCTTTTCCTATCAAGTGACACCCAGATTGCATCAGCAAAGAAACCACGTTCGCATCATGTTTGGCAACATCATGATTCTCTGACCATTCAGGAACACCAATGCAGGTCAACATACCTGAAACACTGACAGCATTACTGACAATCAAACGTTGTCGCGTCAAAATTCCAGAAGGAACATCCTGACGTTCTGGCTTTAATTTCTGAATAAAGTAATTTGTACCGTCCATGGAAAGATCTCTCCAAAAAACAAATTGAAAATAGTAACCTTTATATATTGCCTACTTATGATGTTATCGCCAAGCATTCTTTTAATAAAGAATCCCGACTTGAATCAAATTCTTGACTTGTAAAGTATTCAGCATTGATTTCCAATTTTCGACTTTGGAGCCAGCTTTCTGAAGAAGAACCTTGTCCATACGGTATTTTATAAACATGAAAATATTGATTTTGATGTGAATAAATCAGGTTTGCCGCTACGCGAAGAGGCTTTAACGCCTGATTAAAGTAAAACATAAAATGACCTGAGCAATCATTGACCACATAAGACCCATTCTCACTGCGAATCGCAATATAGGGTTTTTGAGATCCGGTATAAGCACTTAATGACCAAATACCAGACTTATCGGTTAATTTAAGAAAAGGAAGGTTAAAATTTTCTTCTTCTTCTTTTTCTTGATCTTCAAATGTATTTTTTTCTTCTAAGGCTTTCTTTTTCGAATCGGAGTCATAAATCACCCGTGATTTTCGTTGTGCCACTTCTTGTTCTTCTGCTTTAAAAAAGGAAGATTTCATTGCTTTTTCAACAAGGGTAAAAAGCAGGATCCCCGCCAACAACACAACACAAAGCGGGTATGCGTACCCTTTTATCAAATAAAAACGCCGACCATAAGCGGCGTTGGATTTTCTGTTCAAGCTTGTTTCTAGTATTTCATTTTCTGATAAGGCTTTACGCAGATCAGAGGCGAGTTTTTTCTTTTCTGTATGATGTATTGTTTGTTGCTGCGCTAAACGCTTGCACTCTTCTTTTAAAAGAACAATTTTACCTTCAAGCAAGGCATTACTGCGCGATTCCCCTTGGGACTTTTGCTTGTTAAGCTGGCGTTTCAGCTCGGTATTTTGTGCAATCTGCTCGTCTCTTTCTTTTTTTAATTCTTTTAAGGCATTTTCGAGCTCCGCTTTTTCAGCCTGTGTCTTTTCATTGCCTAATGAAGAAAAGTGCACACTTTGCTCTCCTTTTCCTTTCGCTATTTTGTTATAGGCCAAAAGCACAAGCTGCATCAGAGCCTTAGAGCCTCCTTTGTCAGGATGTGCTCGAAGGCAAAGGGATTTATACCTTTCTTTTATCTTGGCGTTAGGGCACTTTGGCGTCACCCCTAAAAGCTCATAATAAGTCATCATTCTCTGCTAAAAATATCGGTTCAATGACCGCTATTATCTCCAAAAAGTAAAAAACAATTAAATGAATAAATGTGAACAAAAGAAAACACCTCTCTTTTTGTATGTATCGGCAAAAAGAAGACTAAATGTAATGTTTTTTCAAAGCCCATCTCGCCTTTTTGTATTTTGTCGACTTGTTCATTTTCATACTGAGCACAAAGCGCTTGTTTTATTAGGCATTCTAGACTTCGAATCCAAAAGAAGTGGCACAATCAAAATAAAACCACCTAAAAAGGATACGCACATGAAGATAGGCTGAAAATATGAAAAGTCTCTTTGTCAAGACTTGAAGATCTCTTCATATAGTGTTCTGATCTGCGCCCTTGTTGATGGGGCCTCTCAAACTCCATCACAAAGACCATTGCGTTTTTACTCATATACCCAAGACATTTGAAGGTGCAGGTCGGCCGCCAAAACAAAAAGCCCCAGAGCTCGAGGCTCGATGAGCTTGCGCTTTGAGCGCGCAGCGCCAGCACCGTCAAAGGGGACGGGTATTTTAAGAAGTGAAGAAGAAGCGCCTTTGAGCACGTGTTCACATCGCAAAAATACGAGATGAAATGATCATTTCCACAAGAGGATCATTGAGACAACACGAGAGCATCAAAGGAAATTAAAACAGCGCCATTCATCAAGACGGCATTTACTTTCAAGGTGCAAACACTAATGGCTAAAACCATGGCAGCTTCTAATATCGGATCCACAAGCGTACAAGCCGTTCCTTATCAAGACACATCAATGGAGATTTGGGGCAGCAAATACCGCTTAACAAACAAACACGGTGAACCTATCGATGTGACAATGGACGACACCTTTCAACGTGTCGCCAAAGCACTGGCCGCTCTTGAAAATAAATCAATACAAGATAAATGGTATAAAGAATTCCTTTGGGCACTGCGCCACGGAGCGATCCCGGCGGGACGGATCATTTCTAATGCGGGCGCGTTTGAGCACAAACCCGCCACCTCCACCATCAATTGCACCGTCAGCGGCACCATTGAAGATTCGATGGACGACATTTTAAGCAAAGTCCATGAAGCAGGCTTAACGCTAAAAGCAGGATGTGGGATTGGGTATGATTTTTCTACGCTGCGTCCACGCGGCGCTTTTGTGTCTGGTGCAGGAGCCCATACATCAGGCCCCCTCTCCTTCATGGATATTTTTGATAAAATGTGCTTTACCGTCTCCTCAGCAGGAGGCCGACGCGGCGCACAAATGGGCACCATGGACATCCGACACCCGGATGTCATCGAGTTTATTCGCGCAAAACGTGAAGACGGTCGGCTTCGTCAATTTAATTTGTCCTTGCTTATCACTGAAGAATTTATCAATGCTGTTAAAGAAGAGGCCTCATGGAATTTGATTTTTCCTGTCACCGCCAAAGAAGCCAAGCAAGACAAGATTGATTTTGACAAAGATGAAAGCATTGTCTGGGCGGACTGGCCTTGCAAAGAAGGTTTAGTGGAAAATGCCCAAGGCCGCATTGCCTGCAAAATTTACCGCACATTACCGGCGCGTAATCTTTGGAATATCATCATGTCCTCCACGTATGACTACGCTGAGCCTGGTTTTATTTTGATAGATAAAGTCAATGACATGAACAACAACTGGTTTTGTGAAGAAATTCGTACCACCAACCCTTGTGGAGAGCAACCTCTTCCTGCTTACGGCGCGTGTCTTTTAGGCTCGATAAACCTCACGCAATGTGTTCTTGACCCTTTTTCAGACACTGCGCGTTTCGACTGGGACATGTACCGTAAAATGATCTCTGTGTTCACCCGCATGTTGGATAACGTGGTTGAAATCAATCGACTTCCTTTAAAAAAACAAGGTGATGAAATTGAAAGTAAGCGACGTCACGGCATGGGATTTTTAGGGTTAGGCTCCACCCTCACCCTGCTCGGCCACACATACGGCACCCCTGAATCCGTGGCCTTTACAGAAAAAGTGGCCCAAGAAATGGCCCTAACAGGCTGGGAGCAAGCCATTCAATTAGCGAAAGAAAAAGGCCCAGCCCCTATCATGGAAAAAGCCTTTGTGGTGACCCCAAAAATGATGCGTCTTCGCCCTGAAATGGAAAAAGACGGCATTAAAATCGGTGACACAGTAAAAGGCAAAGTCTTGCACGCCAAATACAGCCGCTACATGCAAAAAATAGCGCAAGTACGCCCAGACCTTATCGAACAACTCCAAGAGCATGGAGGCCGTTTCACGCATCATACTTCCATCGCCCCTACAGGGACCATTTCATTGTCACTGGCCAATAACGCCAGTAATGGCATCGAGCCCAGCTTTGCACACCACTACACCCGCAATATCATTAAACCCGGTAAAAAATCAAAAGAAAGTGTGGATGTCTTTAGTTTTGAATTGCTCGCTTACCGCAAGCTCATCAACCCCAATGCCATGCCTTACAGCCAAAAAGACGAAGAGCGTCTCCCCCATTACTTTATTACGGCAGACGACATCACCCCAAACCAACATGTCGAAGTGCAAGCGGCCGCCCAAAAATGGATTGATTCTTCCATCTCAAAAACAGCCAATATCCCCACTGATTTTCCTTTTGAAGATTTTAAAGACATCTATATGCACGCCTATGAAAAAGAATTAAAAGGCTGTACGACCTTCCGCTTTAATCCTGAAGTGTTCCAAGGGGTGTTGGTCAAAGAAAAAGATCTTGAAAATACAACCTATCTCTTTACATTAGAGGGAGGAGAAACCTTTGAAGCCAAAGGCAATGAAAAAATAGAATACGACGGTGAAATCCACACCGCCGCCAATTTGTATGATGCCTTAAAAGAAGGCTATTACGGAAAACTCTAAACAGACCCATAAGATTTATACCCAAGAGACTTGAAGTTGCGCGCTGGCACCCAGTGAATGAAGCCCCTGAGCATCGATGAACGTTGTGGTTGGGCTGAATGAGCCGAGCCAACACCACGCAGCTTCAAAGGAAACGGGTATAATGCATCGAGGGCATAAAGATGCCTTCCTTTAAGAAGTAATTGAATATGACACGTCAAATCAAAAGCAAAATAATTGCGTACAGCGTAAAAAGCAAAGATGAAATGCCTGCGGTGTGTGATACACCAGAAGAAGAGCAAACCACACCGGACATCATGCATGAAAAAATGCCTCGCCCGGAAAAATTACTGGGTACAACCTACAAACTAAAAACACCTGAGCACGTATCAGAGCACTCATTATTTATTACGATCAATGATTTAATTTTAAATGAAGGCACACAATATGAAATGCGTCGCCCCTTTGAAATTTTCATTAACAGCAAAAGCTTGGAACACTACCAATGGATAGTGGCCTTGACCCGCATTATTTCTGCGGTCTTTCGTAAAGGCGGAGATTCCACCTTCTTGGTGGATGAATTGCGCTCCGTGTTTGATCCTAAAGGCGGCTATTGGAACAACGGAAAATATGTCCCTTCCCTCATCGCTGAAATTGGAAATGTCATCGAGCTGCACCTTAAAGAAATTGGTTTACTCGACGCCCCTGAGCTCGACAAACACAAACAAAAATTTCTAGATGATAAACGTGCAGAGCTGACACTAAAAAAAGATTTCAATGAAAATGAAGCAGAAGACGCCACGGGATCCGCGTTTCCTCCCAGTGCCACACTTTGCTATAAATGCCATTATAAAGCGGTCGTTATCAAAGATGCATGCCAAACCTGTTTAAATTGCGGTGATTCAAAGTGCGGTTAAGCACTGTCTGATAAAACAAACGTTTTTCCACTCTTAAAAATGCATCCTCCCCGTCAACCTTGTTGTTGGGGACTTTCTTCTCATTTAACATGTTTATACAAGGTCTTGAATCGATGTTAAAGCCTGTTTTATTTACATTAACAACGCTCTCCTCCATTGCCTGCTCCGTTTCTGGCGCAACACTGTCTTCTTTGGCCATTTCAACACTCAAAAATGTCACCGAATCCCCCCTAACAGGAAATGCCCCACCCTATGAATTTCCAAGCTTGCCAACATTACAAATGCTCTGCTTTTTCTCTGGTGCGATAGGATTTGGATTTTTTTGTTTTGAAAAAATGAACACGACCAACAAAAAAAAGAAGGCTTTAGCCCATGACCTAAGCAGTGTTTAAACGAAAGACGTCACGCTATTTTGAACGTCACTATTCAGCGGTGATTATTTTCGTTTATACCCAAGGCACTTAAATGCGCACCTGCGGCAAACGAGTGAAGGCCCTGAGCATAGAGAGAGAATGAAATTGGCCTGAACGAGAGCAGCCACGCAGTTTCAAAGGCGACAGCTATACACCCAACATAATTGAAGATCCCCTCCCAGAGCCTGGATGGACGGTGTGATTGTGCAAAAACTGCCCGTCAGCTTTAAAGGTGACAATCATGTTCAATTTCACCTCTTTTTATACTCTAGCGAGTACGATAAACGCACAACACTTAAAGTTATAGTGCGTTAGAAAGATCAGCGTTTTTTATAAATATCTTAAATTAAAATAAGTGTTTATAGAAAATTTACGCCTTGTTCTTTGGGATTTTCCGACGCAATATCTAACGAACGACGGAATGGAACGGGTATAAAATGAGTCATTTAAGGATAATTCCAACTTACTAAAACGTCTCCTCAGCAAATTTTAAAGCGGTTGATCTTTTCCAAAAACGCTCAGAAACATTTGTACGAAATAACGTTAAGAAAGAAACCATCGAAAAATAACATGTTATATGTTCATTTCAATCTATACCCAAGACACAGGAAGAGGCGCGCCTGCGGCAAACGAGTGAAGAGCCTGAGCATAGAGAGAGAATGTGATTGCCCTGAAGGAGAGCAGCTAACACCTACGCAATTCAAAGGTGATGGGCATAAACATGAAAAAAAATGAAATGATTGGAATACTGTTAGCTTTCTTTTTTTTATATAGTATCTTCGCCTTCGGTTTAAAGAATAGACATCTTACAAAGACATTCAATGGGTATATACCCTATCCGCTGTGAAGTTGAATAAATAGAGATGGATTAACTTCATCACTTCATCACTTCATCACTTCATTGTTCAGCGATTTCCTTTGTTGAGCGCTTGGCGTTATTTTCAAACGTATTTTGTATATTCATCGTTGACCATTAAATCTATCTCACTTTCCGTTTTCTTTTTTTAAGGTTTTGTTATGAACAAATTACTTCTCGCTTCTCTTACATTGGCGCTTTCTGCTACAGCATATGCAACCGTTTCTGAAGTAAACCATGTCAGCATTTTTAATCATGGGCAAAAAGTTATTCAATTAGAAACAGGGGCAAAAGCTAATTTTGTTCAACTCGATGAAATGACAATTCCTGAAAACTTAACGGTAAAAGGATATACAAATACTGATTTTTCAGGTGATATGACTCTCTTTACTTCAGGCACCCACCAAGTAACGAATATCAATTCACTGAGCATTTCAAAAGCCGAAACGGCTCCATCTGAAGTATCCTTTGATGTCACGGTGCTCGGACCGCATTGTTACACCTTTTATTATGCAAACAAAGATAATCAAAAAGTGAAGATGGGTGAAGAGTGTGGCGGAAATGATGTTACATTGTTAACCGAAATCCCTGAAGGTTTTTCATCTAAAGAAGATAACATCAAGATGATGTTTTTTGTTAAAGAAGGCTCGATGGAAAGCGGTGCACTGAGCTTTTCTACCAAGGTGCTAGACGGCAAATTTGTTATTGATCAACCTAGCCTTTCTGTTACCCCAAGCGTAATTGCTTTCACAGACAGCGATGCACACCTTCATTTCGGTACAAAATAAAACCGAAGCTTAAAAATAGTAGCCCATCTTCGTTGATTATCACGGTGTCGTATTAGCAGCCTATTCATAAAAATGGTATTTTTATATCCAAAGTAATGAGATGTGCGTCTGTGAAAAGCAAGTGAAGCCCCTGAGCATAGATGGACGCGGTGATTGAGGTAAAAAGAGCCTAGCAAACAATCACGCAACCTCAAATGCGACGGGTATATCGACGATGTTGGCATAAATGATAAAAATGGCTGAGAATACCTTCTCGGCCATTTTATTTTGTGTAGCAGACATTTAGAAAAGAAATAATTGAGACACCCACACTATTTGACTCAAAACTCACCGAAACTGAATTAGCCACCCACTTAAAAACAACAAGATAGATCTCTCATATAGTTTTTATCAATCAATGATCACCGAATGATAATAAAGGAACGCGATGGGTAAAGATAAAATGAAAAATAAGGTATCTTACATCTCGATTAAGCAAAAAACCTTTATTTTCACAAAACCTTCATCATTCCGTTTTTTAACAGAGCTTATTCTTTGCTTTTTTTAAAGGGATT
>CAMRDW010000140.1 GCA_947041315.1 uncultured Enterovibrio sp. | reverse complement strand
GATGAATTTGAATAATGCGGTATGGATATACCGCTTTTCGTATGCTGTGAATATCCCTATAAAAGTTCATTTCTTGCTTGAATAAAAGAAGAAATGCGGATGCCTGCCTCTGCGTATACCCAACGCTCTTCAAGATGCGTATTTTAGTCGCTGGAAATTATCCTTGAGCCTGCTTGATAATGTATCTGGCATTTCTGGTACTTTTTCGCAGAAAAACATTTTTATTGCCGCAGTGAACGCCTGCTTATTTTTAAAATAAACATCGTTTCTTACTTGTTCATGCCTGAAACGCTGTATATCACACAAAAATGCGTTTCAACATAGGCAAGGATTTGATATGTATGATGCTATACCCGTCGCCTTTGAAGTTGCGTGGTTGTTGGCTGCGCTCTCTCAGCCCAATCACATAGTACCTCTATGCTCAGGGTCTTCGTTCGTTTGCCGCCTACATGCATCTTTAATTACTTTGGGTATAAGTCTGGTCTTCTAAATGCTTGATAAGTGCTGCGGTTTGCTCAACTAAAAGATGACTTTCTGAGCCCCCCTTTTCAGGGTTGATCTTGTCCGATTTTTAAACATCATGGAGGTGACGATGCACTGTCGCTTCATTGGATCCTTAAAGCTTCTGCAATCATTTTTGCGCTCCATCCTTCTTAAGGCAAGAAGGAGCGCTTTAATACGATCACGAATTTGAGCGTCACGCGTTTCATCATGCCATTTTTCGCGTTCTTCTTTACGTTTTGCGGATAAGCGTATTTTCATGTCGCCTTGCATGATCTTCGAGCCCCAAAAAGCACGCATCTTCAATGGTCACGGGTGTAGAGATTTACGCCTTATTCTGCGCGATTTTTCCAGCGCAATATTTGACTAACTGCTTAATGGAACGGGTTTAAGTCGTTTAACTTCAGGGTACATTGAAGACTGTATTTTATTAAAAGATTGAATAAAGGGACCTTGTTTTTTAATTTCATAAGGTAAAGCATTCAAGACACATTCAGCATGATCGAGTGAATCAAATTTTCCATAAAGTAAGGTGTACCAAGAAACCCCATTGACCTTTTTCTTGTTTGTCCAAGCTGCTCTTTTTTTAGGGAGTTTTTTCATGTAATTATAAAAACCCTTATTATTGCTTAATGCCAAAACTTGAATCGTGTAGACCTCTTTTATTTGTTTCGAAAAATCGTTAATTGGCAAAGAGGACGACATTCTGGATTGATCCATCATGAGCTCATTTTTTAATTCTTCTTCAATCAATAAATCCGGTGTTATTTCTTGAATATGATTTTTCACCAAAAGCGCTTGCGGTTCAGGTTCACCATCTTGAGTTGATTGGATTAATAGCTGTGTATAATTGCTCCGCCCGACACAACCAACAAGAGCAAGAGTGAGCACAATAGAAATCATTTTTTTCATGAATATCCAAGTGTTAGGAAGCATTAAATCTATTGTGGGCTTCTCCTCCTCTCTCTTCAATAAAAACACCTTGACACAAGATAAGACTCTGTGACATGTCACATATCCAAAGGGAAAAAGATCATCGTATTCAATTAAATATCTACATAAAGCCTGTATCTCACCCGGCCAATAAAGGGGGATAATTTAAAAAAATGAAATACCAACCCCGTTATCCTTGTCTATTTCGAGACATTGAAGATACAGAGACATCATCACAGAGTGCCTTAAGGGGTTTTACAACTAAGGGGATTTTTACAGAAGAATTTGAAAGCATAAGAAAAATAAAGTAACTGACTTTAAACGCACAATATTTATACCCAAGACACTTGAAGATGCACGCCAGCGGCAAACAAGTGAAAGCCTCTGAGCATAGATGGACTCTGTGATTGGTCTTAAGCGAGAGCAGCCAACACCCACGCAGTTTCAAAGGCGACGGGTATACATTAAAGAGCGCAACGAGTTTAATTAAAACGATTATTATTCAAAACACCTGGATTCATTTGGGATTCATTTCAGGTCACGCTGCTATTTTTTGTGTTTTTTAATAATCAGCGAGTGAAACTGACAATGCGGATGCAAAATTTTCAATAATCTCGCTGTCAAGAGGCCAATCTCGCTTTAATCGGTTTCTTTTTGCAATGATTAGCCAGCAAATAAAAATAGAAATACTTTGTTGAAAAAATGGATTACTCTCCAGCTTATTTTTAATGATGTTTGGGATGTGGCATTCTTTATTTAACCATTCATTCATTTTACTTGAGAAATCGTCTTTAATTAAATCTTCAAAGGTATCTAAAACTAAATAAGAGGATTTTTGCATTGGAAGGGGATCTTTTTGAATAAAAGATTTATACAATAAATCAAGTTCATTAACGACATTATAGTTTTCAAGAGGACCCATTAGTTTTCGGTGTACTTCTGAAAAGAAATCGTCCGTTGTTTCGATGAGCGCCATGCTTTTCGCAATAGTCCGATGAATTTCCGGTTTTACAATTTTTTTAGTTTTGTAAATCGAATCGTGCGTTAATTCGGCATAGGCATGTTGAAGGAGAGTTCGAATTTGAATCTCGCAGGGTGTATCTTTTGGTATATCAAGATCACCCATTTTAATCGATTCGCGTGCTCGAACGACAAAATGCACTGATTGATAAGTAAACAAGAGCGGATCTTTGTTTCTTTCATCAATAAAATGCCTGCATTCGAGGGCATTCCAGCTCTGTTCATCTCTTATTTTTGTTGCGACTTCTTCAACATGCTCAAGTAAAAGCAAAACAAAACGGCAAGCAACCTTATCTTCTATTTCTTTATAAGGATTTTGATACGTTTTATTCGGTCTAAAAAAGGCTTTATCTATAAGAGACGTATCCTCTTTTATTCTGGCCTTAGGAGGTAGCTTAAAATAACTATCGACATCCTGACCCGCACTGGCTAATTGAGAGATTATTTTTGACACGACAAAATCTCCCCACATCTGATAGATGTGTTTTTCGTCGTGCCATTTAGCTAAGAATTCAGAATGCGTCACTATGCTGCTTTCATTTTCTTTTTGATCAGAAGCTTAGTCCAATTAACTTCATTTCCATTTTCATCTTTATTGACCGCTTCGATAATGACCAGATCTTGAAACGCTTCAGCTGGAGCAGTAAGCTTTATGCTATTGCCGAAGGACACTTTTTGAAATTTCAACTTACTGCTGATGTGCTGAGTCTCTTTAGCAAAAGAAGTCGTTGGTAATTCTTTTTCAACGAGAAACTCCATGTATTCATCTGATGTGTCAGCTTCAAAATACGTTTGAGCAAACTGATTCGGGTCAATAACAGCCGATTTATCAAGCTTTAAATAGCAAACTAACGCGTTATTAAGTTCATGCTTTTCTTCATTAGGCATTTCTAATTTAGAGATAAAAAGGCTTGTTTCGTCATAGAATTTCTTTGTGTTTCTCGCACTGCTCTCAGGATAACCGCATCCTAAAAATTGTTCGTAAAAATATTGTGCTGCGATCTTTCCATCCGATTGACTTATTTGATGATCTGCAATTGATACTTGCCAGTTATCATTTAGGTCTTCATTAACTGTAGGATTTATTTTTTCTGCAAAAATAGCGGCTTTAAATAACTTACTTGATGGCGTGAGAAGTGCTTCTTTGACATATTTAAGGGATATTTCATTTGTTTCTGGATTCACTGTTTTTTGGTATGCACTGTGGATGTCCGCTTTGATTACACCCACAAGGCTTCTGGCCTTTGTTTTATCCGCAGATCCAAAAGTGCCTTCAAAGATGACGACGATACCACCTTGTAAGTTTCTTCGGTTTTGAGCATCCGCAAGTTTGTCTGCTAGTTTGTATGAAATGTCGATGAAAGCGGCATCTTCTGCTGTTTTTAATGAGGTAAAAAGCGATGGCGCATCAGTATCAGATTGGTTAACAATCATCATATCGACCGCTTTTGAATGAGAGCCTAAAGCATCAATAACCCGTAATTTAAATGTTTCCATCGCACTGTCATCAAACCTTACGAAATCAGAGCTTTTTTCGGGCATCTTTTTCGTGCCATCATCTTTGCGCTTGAATATTTGATGGATACAAATTCTTTCAATGTTAAGGTGAACTAGTTGCATATTTTATGACTCGTTATTTAATATGGGCGGTATGATATGTGGCGTTTTGACAGTCCGGACGATATTTCGCCATTCGCTTCCGTTTTCTTCCCAAATGCTTTTGTATTGTTCGAACAAATCCTCCCATTTATCATCGGGAGTTTGATTTAGCAACAAGTAAAAATTAATTTCATTTCTTAGTTGATAGAGTTCTAATAAAGTTGATTTTTGCCTAAACCAGAATTTTTTATAATCAAAAAGAGCCCCCCATCCATTTACAACTGTTAATAAAGCGCCAATACCTAATGCAATGTTTCGTTGTAGCTCTTCAAATCCTTCGAGCGTTAAGCCAAGCGTCACAGTAATTAAAGTGCCCAAAAAGATTGAAAGTGCATTTATAAGTTTCGTATTCCTTTTTTGGCGGTTTACTTTATTTTTAAGGGTTTGGATACTGGTCTCTACCTCTTGAAGTAAGTAGGCTTGAGGCGTTTTCTGTGAGTCGTTTTCCAAACTGATCTCATTGTAGTTAGTTCTAGATAACAATAAGTATGCCAGCACTGTTTTACGTTGGGAACCAGAACCAACTGAAAATCATATAAAAAATAGAAAAAATCACCACTAAATACAGATATTTTCTGACTGAAAAAATAAATTCATACGGCCACTGTCATTTTACTTAGAACCTATTTAAAATAAAAATGAATGGATAAACAAAGAATCATTTTCTGGGTAAGTCTTACCCTTTAAATGTTCTATTTATTTTGATCTTCTCAGAGTCTGTTACTGGATAAAAAATAAATATATAAGAATGGATTTATTTAATTTTTGTATATCTCTTTAATAACAGGCTTAGCCTCTTCTCAAAAGAAGAACCAAAAAAGCCAGATTAACGAATTGAAGACGCGTATTTAATTTACGTGTGCCGTTTTATAATCTCCGACATTTTTCTAACCAATCAAAAGAACCTTCAAGAACCCAACCTTGAGAGATCACCCTAAAAGTAGGACCTTCATTTCTTTTCGCCGCTGTCGATATGCACCTGATGTTTTATTTATTTCATCCGCAAAAGTTCGCCCCGTATCTTAAATTGCAGCAATCCCCCCCATAAACCAAAACGGACTTTAGCTCACAAAGCCTTTTCTCGTGATGATTGAAGGCGTCCAACGCCCCTTTTCTGTCTGTAAGATTCGATTTTTATTTTCAAGCGCTTAAGGCTTGGTATCGGGCCTAAAAGCTCCCGTCCCGAAATCGCCCATTTTCAATTTTGATGTTGATGTTGATGTTGATGTTGATGTTGAGGAGGCGTTCGCTCAAAGCGATGGAGAACAAGGTCTGCGTGCTCTTCGTGCATTGTTGCGATCCCTGCCCCCCCGTTCTTTGTCGAATAAAAAATATCATTCTCTTTTTTGTGTGCCTTTTTAAGACTCAATCTTCCCTCCTTTATGAGGAAGACATCATATTGATAATGATTGAATCCGTTATCGCCATGCCTTTCGTGACCATTTCACCAATGTTTTGAATACTTCGTTCAACATCTTTTGCAACAATCCCTTGATCAGACGCTACGCGATTACGAAGCGCCATCATAAAGCCTCGTACTGCAGCATTGGATGAAGTACATATCTTCATGGCACAAGATGCTTTGGCACCATCACATACCATGCCGGAGGTGTCACTGATAACATTTTGAATGGCTTGGCACGACTGCTCAAATGTCCCCCCAGCAAGATAAACAAGGGCCATTGAAGTGGCGGCGCTCGTGACTGTATTTCCACAAAATGCAGACAAAGGAGGGTAATGTGATTTGATATAAATCGCGCCTAAATGACTCATGATTAAAGCGCGCGCAAAGGTCTCTTCGGTGCAATGAAAATGCTCCGCTGCAACAACAAGAGGAACCGTGGCGGCAATGCCTTGATTTCCACTTCCATAATTTGTCATTGCAGGCAATGTCGCTCCGCCCATTCGGGCATCAGAGGCGGCACTCGTATGCATTTGAATGCGATTCATTAAATCATCAGAAAGAAGATTCATTTTGATATTTTCTTGGAACATACGCCCAATTTCTAATCCATAAGGCCGTTTCAACCCCTCTTTAGACAAGGAATGGTTAAGGGTTGCCGCTTCAAGAATGAATTTAATATCTTCAAAATCTGCATTCAGTGCAAAATCATAAATACGTTGAATGTTGATCTTTACACCATCAAAAATTGAAGCCGTTTCTTTATTCTTCTCTTTAGGGGCTTTATATATCACAGCCTTATTGCGCGTAATTTCAATAATGTTTGTATGCCCACCACACACCGTCACAACCGCCTTATCTTGACCTGCATTCGCAATGACACGGCAATAAATAAAGGCGTCAGATTTTATGCGGTTAATTTTAATGTTCCCGGCATCAATCATCTGTTGAGCCGTTTCAACCATCTCTTGTGTGATCTTGGCTAAAACCTCTAAACCCCCCTCTGGATTTCCGCCAACAGCCCCAACAGCGGCAGCAATCGGTAAGCCCTTTTTTCCTGTCCCAGGAACAAAAACACCCATCGCATTTTTATAAAGATTATCTGAAACAGTGACCTCAAGGTATTCAGGTATTTTTCCTAAATGTTCTCTTGCAACAGCCGATGCAAAAGCCGCTGAAATAGGCTCAGTGCATCCAAGCGCGGGTTTTACAGCTTGTTTAATAATGCTGATATATTGCTTCCATTCTTTATTCATAGCGCCCTCTTCGCACCTTTAAATCCATGAGTTAATTTAAAATGAAACATCCTCTGTCGTCTTTTTGACTGTAAAAGAAAAATTCAAATCTTATACCCGTCGCCTTTAAAACTGCGTGGGTGTTGGCAGCTCTCGCCGCGCCCAATCAGATAGCCCATCAGCTCTGGGGCTTCATTCACTTTTCGCCTAGCTGTAACTTCAAATATCAGGGGAGTTCATTGCATCTTACCGCAATGCACCTTTCCTTCATTTTTAATCTATTTTGGTATGGATGAAACTCTCAATTATTATTTCTTTTTTAATGTATTTTTAGATGGGTTTATCATCTAATAAGAAGAAAAATAAATTTAAAAAATGAATAAAACACGCCTAAGTAAACATTAAATAAATAATATCTTCACTAAAAACACACCCATATCTCAAATCAAAAAATTTCCTATTCACTGCAGGAATTGCCCCTTTTTTCTCAACTATCTTTGAAAAACTAATCGTTCTTAATCGGGGTCTAAAAATGAATGGAAACGCTGAAACCATGAGCTCCAAAATAATAAAAAAACCCATTTGGGAACAAGAAGGAATGACAAAAGTTCAGTGGAAACGTGCCACTCAATTCGATCAGGTCGATCTGGGTTGGATTGTCATGAGCATCGGAATGGCCATTGGGGCGGGAATCGTATTTTTACCTGTTCAAGTTGGGATCATGGGGATTTGGGTTTTTTTGCTTTCCTCTGTTATTGGTTATCCGGCCATGTATCTTTTTCAAAAACTATTTATTAATACGCTCGCAGAATCAAAAGAATGCACAGATTACCCTGGCGTTATATCTGGTTATCTCGGTAAAAACTGGGGTGCAGCATTAGGGATCCTTTATTTTTTAATGTTAGTTATTTGGGTTTTGGTGTATTCATTGGCCGTCACAAATGACAGTGCGTCTTATTTGAAAACCTTTGGTGTAACCCAAAACCTTTTAAGTGAAAATGTATTTTATGGTTTGTTTTTAATTTGCATTCTTTCTTATATTGGCAGTAAAGGTGAGAAGCTCCTCTTTAAATTATCTGGTTTTATGGCAGTCACGGTACTTTCTCTTGTCGCCTTAATGGGCCTATTGCTGATTGGGCAATGGGATATGAACAACATCCCCAAAATGGGGCATCTCTTGCCCATGTTAAAAAATGCGATTATTACCCTTCCTTTTACCTTAACCTCGATTTTATTTATTCAATCTTTAAGTCCAATGGTTATTTCTTACCGTTCAAAAGAGAAATCCATTGAAGTTGCAAGATATAAAGCAAACCGTGCAATGCGCCTTTCTTTTAGTATTCTTTTTGTGGTTGTTTTTTTCTTTGCCGTTTCTTTCACCTTTGCAATAAGCCAAGAGCAAGCCACAGATGCCATGAATAAAAATGTTTCGGCGTTAGCCATCATTGCGCATTATTTCCCAGGAAGCTGGGCCACAATTGCAGGGGTTGTGATTAACATTTTTGCCATTGTTACATCATTTTTCGGGGTTTTCTTGGCTTTTCGCGAAGCTTGTAAAGGCTTAGCAATGAACCTCTTACTTCGTAAATACAAAGCAGAAGAAATCAATAAAGAATGGGTTGAAAAAGGCGTCATTGTTTTTATCATTCTGCTTGCTTGGAGCGCAATTGCGCTTAATGCGCCTATTTTATCTTTCACTTCTATTTGTAGCCCTATCTTTGGTTTAGTCGGTTGTTTGATCCCCGCCTATTTGGTTTATAAAATGCCACATCTTCATAAATACAAAGGAATGGCAACCAACCTCATCATTGCAACCGGCATTTTACTTTGTATTTCTCCTGTGCTTGCTTTTTTTTAAAGCAAGACTCAATAGACCCGAAATAATAGAAGATGCGCGCCTGCGCCAAGCAACTGAAGCCCATGAGCATAGAGAGACGATGTGATTGGGCGCAGCGAGCCTAGCCAACACCCGCGCACCTTCAAAGGCTAAGGTATCGCTGAATACTTACATTCTTTTTGAGTAAAAAGGTCTGATTCTTCGTATAAGCAGAGTGGTTTTTACGCAGCCTTCATCAGTTTGAATTATTGTCATATGAACAATAATTATACCCGTCGCCTTTGAAACTGCGTGGATGCAGGCAGCTCTCGCTCAGGCCAATCACAAAGTAGAACGATGCACAGAGCCTTCACTCGTATTCCGCAGGCGCGCATCTTCAAGTGTCTTGGGTATATGTTCATAACGGAGAAAGTTTGTATGCAGGTAAAGCCTTTTGAAGATGAAATAGATAATCCATTTATTTTACCTATATTGAGTTTGTTAGAAAAATCGAACAAAAGCTGGAAAGTACATCATTTCTTGGTTGAACTTGAAAACGATTCTTTTATGGTGAGTCTGGATGAAGACGCTCAATTAGATTTATTCAAACGAAACTTTCTTATCATGAATGCCCTTTATCAATTGCAAGAAACCTTATTACCTCAGCAGTGGTTACAAACTGAATCCATGGATATTCGTTTAATGCCGAGATTAAAAGATAATTATTCGAAGCAAGAAATTGATGTTTTAGACCCTTTGCGTGAATATTATTTGGATTGGAAAAATTATGATGCTAAACGAGAAGATGTACGTGAATTACTGAATTCCTTTTGGCGACGTTATCAAAGTGAAATAGGATCGACAACAGAAGAAAGAATGGAAAGAAAAAAAGCCTTGGCCGTTTTAGGTTTAAAAGAAACCGCCTCAGAACACGAAATTCGTCATCAATGGCGAAAAATGGCTTTAAAATGGCATCCAGATCGTTCAGAAGGAGATGCCGCGACTTTTCGAAAAATGTGTGAAGCTTGGCGTTGGATTCAACAAATATAAAGAAGATTTCA
>CAMRDW010000139.1 GCA_947041315.1 uncultured Enterovibrio sp. | reverse complement strand
CAAAATAGAGGCTAACTAACACCAAAATAGAGGCTAACTAACACCAAAATAGAGGCTAACTAACACCAAAATAGAGGTGGATAACTTTTTAAAAAAAGGAGAAACTAACATCAATAATTAAAAAGGTGTTAGTTTGTGGATAAGTTAACAATTGTTCAAGCAAATGATTTGATTGAAGCCAGTTACAATATCTCAATTGATGAAATGAGACTGATCAGTTTTGTTGCATCAAGGATTGATAGTCGTCAAAAACGAATTGGAGAAATAAAGGTATTCCCTTCTGATTTTGCTAAAGCATTTGCACTAGACCGCCATAATGTGCATCGTAATTTGATAAATGCGGTTAAATCATTGGCAAATAAATCAGTCACAATTCCTTTAGATGATAAACGTAACATTGTATTACCTTGGCTCGGAATGGGGATTTATGACCGACAACCCAACGATTCAAGTCATGTAATTGTTGCCTTTAGTCAATATATAGAGCCTTATTTGTTTGAATTAAAAGAACGCTTTACTTCAATTAATTTTGAATATGCCGCTAAATTAAATACGCCATTTTCATTTCGTTTATACCAATGGCTTTATAAAGCTAAATATTTAAATAATGCAAAAGCAGGTGATGCTATTACCGTTTTATTGGAAATTGGATGGATGAAGTCTCAAGCTGGATTAATAGGCGACTATGCGCGATGGGACGTTTTTCGAGATAAAGTAGTTAAGCCTGCGGTTGAACGAATAAATGCAAAAACAGATATTTCTGTTATCTGGACTCCTGTAAAAAAAGGTCGCTCTGTTCATGCTGTTAAATTTTCTTATGTTGTGGAAGCCGCTACTTTTGCTAAACCTATTCGACCACGTTTATACCGACGGCCAAAGGTATTAAAAGGAAGTCATGAAGAAGGTGAGTGGATGCGTAAAAATCTATCTCTCTTGTTGTCCTACAGAGATGAATTAAAAAAATATGACGCTTTCGAAAAGTTAGATATAAAAGATCTTGAGCGTATTGCAGAATATTCGTCAATTTCTGATCGAGAAATACACGAGAGCGCATTAGAGGAAATTTCTGAACGCAGGGCCAAAAAACAAAAGTAGCTTCTTAAATTAAACATTTGTAATGACATTATTTTAAACAAGGTAAAATTTAAATTTGTCACGTTGATACAAATATCTTTCTTTGAATTGTCACGTTGATACAAACTATCGCTCGTCAACTTGCTCGTTCGTAGAGTTTCTTGTTCGTGCTCACATTGCCATTCCTTTGATCGATGACCTTCTCGTTCATGAAGTCATTCCTTTGATTGATGACCTTCTCGTTCACGTTGCCGTTCCTTTACTCAATAGTCTTCTCATTCAGAAACCCCTTCCTTCTTAAAAGACCTTGAAAGGGCTGTTATCTGATAAGGCTTGCTTGTTTTTGCCGATCTCGTTAAGCCAATTACGGATCGTTCGTATAGAAACGCTTAACTCTTTTGAAATGGATAATTGGGTATAGCCTTTCGCTTTCATCTCCAACACCTGTGGCAATAAGGCTTTCTTATCTGGACGGCCACCGCCTTTAGAAGTTGTGCCACCAATTAAACCAGCTTTAACTTTGTCTTCCAAAGATCCCGCTTTCCCGCCCTTTGCCCCTTTCTTCGCCTGGCTTTCTCTAAATTTGCATGGCGTGAAATGTTTAAAGGTCCAATTCGCGATAGATTTAGCAATGGCTTTCACCTCAGATAAAGGCAAAGGCGTGATGAATTGAGCGTTTAACGTTTCTACGTGTGCGCTTATTGCGTTATTCCAATTTGTTTTGTAATTCGGTTGCCAAAAATCACGAATGGCCCTGTAAGCCTACTTTCGCGTGTTATCAAAGAGTTCACAATTACGCCCTAGGCCGTAAATTTCTGGGCCTTTTTTTGGATGGCCGCGCAAGTCGAGATATTGCTCTAACTCATCTAAGGAATATTCGTATTGTGCCCAGATGGTATTTTGCCAGTGCGCATGAAGAGGGTTTTTGGTGAGCAAACCTGCATAGCATTTATCCGCTTTGGTGAAAAAATCATCCCATCTTTGCTCTATGTCTGTGTGCTCAAGTTAACCAAAACTTCCTTTCAATGCCTTTGAACTCACCAACACGTTGCATTAAAACGCTAATTAGCGATTGTGCTATTTAGCGTTTTAGCTAAAATTGAGCTGTGTTTTTTGAAGAGACAAAACCATGATCATCAGCTTTCTAAGTCAAAAAGGTGGAGTAGGAAAATCTTCACTTGCGCGCACTGTCGCGGTTGAGTTTACTCGGGCGGGGTGGAATACCTTATTGGCCGATATCGATTCAAGCCAAATCACATCGAACCGATGGGCAGAGCAAAGAAGAGAAATTGCCAATATTAAACCCAAAGTACAGACCCAAATATTCACAACAACACATCAAGCACTATCGGAAGCAAAGCGCTATGACTTAATGGTGATTGATGGTGCACCACACGCAACAAGAGGAACACTAGAAGCGGCTGAAAATTCAGATCTTATTGTTATTCCAACAGGATCAAGCCTTGATGATTTAGAACCAAGCATTTTACTTGCTAACGAATTAGCGAAAACGCTAAATAGCGAAAAGATGGTTTTTGCCCTATACAAAACAACAAGCACAGCACAAGAAAGAGAAAGTAGAGAAACTATTAAAGGGTATGGTTTCGCTGTACTTGACGGTGCTATTTATATGAAAACAGGCTACATCACCGCCTTTGATTTAGGGTTTTGTGCCACAGAAACAAAATATAAAAATCTAAACGAACAAGCAGAAAAACTCATAAACAGCATTGTAAAGCAGGTGGGTGCATGAAAACGTTATCTATCGGAAAGCCTAAAAATAAAGAGAAAACCGAAACCATAAAACAAACACAGAACACAATAAAAGCGGAAAAAGGAAAAGTTGTTGATTTGAATTTTAAAGTTGAACCTGAGTTTAAAAGAGACTTTAAGATCTATGCGGCCAACCATGACATGAGCCAAAAACAAGTCCTTGAAATCGCTTTTAAACTATTAAAAGAGAGTACAATTTAAGAGAGAGCAAAAAGAAATCTCGAAGCTAAAACTAAAACGAGCACTAACATAAAAACAAGTATTTTTGTTGTACCAAAAAGGTATAATGCGGTGGGATTGCTAAAAAGCTCATGAGCTTTATAGCAACAAAAAAGCCCTCTAAAGTTGACGCTTTAAAGGGCTTGAAAACTTAAATTATTTGACGATAACTTAAGCTGTGAACAAAAATAAAACTAAGCTCAAAATCGGCTCTAGATTGCACAGAAAATAGCCGAGGGCAATCAAGCGAACCGAAAATAAATCTACCAAACTAAACTCCTATTATTGGTTTTTAAATAAGAGTCCTGTGAGCCATCACAAGACTCTTTTGTTTCTGATTTCACACAGAAAGCGCAATATATCACTTTCCTTATAAAACTCTACCCAGAAACCCACTTAACTTGAAAACGTCCCAGATTTCAAGCCTTCCACAATATCTGAAAAAAACAACAAAGTAATGCGCACTCGAGTTGGTGATGAACTCAGTATAAAGGCACGAAAAAATAAAAATAATCACCTGATACTTTAACACTGTCATTATGTTCATCAACAACATAAAAATATCGCTCGCCCCTAAACCACCGCAACACAACCGCGCTGCGCCCACCAAAACCAGCGCCAAAGAACCACAAGCAAAACCACCGAACCAACCACAAGCGATATGGCTTCAAAAAACCTTTGGGCGCAGCATGACGGGTGGGGGATGCGGTGGCGCACTTGTTTGCTCGTTTGCGCGAAGCGCTAAAAACGGCAAATGCATTAAGGTTTAAAAAGTGCCACTACCTAAAAGTGGGTGGGCGAAACGGTTTTCATTTCTCGCGCATTCTCATGCGCTGAAAAACAGCATTAAGTGGGCGGGGATCTTAGCTTTACTCTCGCTTTTTCCCTGGCGCATTTCCATGCGCGCCCTGGCACGGGATTTTGCCCTTGGCGAATAGCGCCAGGGGAAATATTAAAGATGCAGCATGGCATTCATTTGTTGATGAAGAATGCGAATAACAAAAATATCAGCGTCACGAACTCGATAGAAGATGGCATGTTTTTGAAAATCATGGCGACGAATACCGGCGCTTAATTCAGAACAATCACGCCCCATCATTGGAGCTTCGGATAAATTAAGCAAACAAGATTCCATTTCATCGGTATAACGATCCGCCTGCACTTCACCAAAATTTAAATATGTATATTCGTAAATATTGCCAAAATCATCCGCCGCTTTTTTCGACAGCTTAAACATTAAGTTTTGCCTTTCTTTGCGCCGCAATCTCTTTGAGAGACAAGGCACACTCGCCGCTTGATTCACCTTCAGCAAGTGCTTTTCGTAATAACTCTTGTTGATTTTCTTGTTGTTCAAGTAGCCGAATAGCACTACGAACCAGCTCACTTGTAGACCCATAACGGCCAGTTTTTAGCATACGGTCAATAAAACTATCTAATGGTTCACCAATCGTTATGCTTGTTGTTCGCTTCATTATCTGCCCCTTTAAAGCTGTGTTAATAATTAACACAATCATTTTACAGCACAAACAAGCAGCGATCGAGGAAGCAGGAAATATAAAAAAAGTGATGGCTTAAAGGATGGTTAGACCCGCGATTTCGGACGATGCAAGACGAAAAGCGCACGAAAGAGCCAAAGTGGGCGGTATAGCTGTTCGTTAACGATAATCTTAATAAGCTCCGCTGGTTTGAGCATTTTACAAATAGGGTTTGATTTATCCACATGTTTTAAGTTAAAAATGATAGGAAGCACAAGATCACGGGCAACATAAAGAGTAAAACTTAACGTAGAAAAACCTACTTATTTAAATTAAATACCTCATTTCGTACCTAACCTCGACTTTTTAAGATATAACGTTGAAATAAACATTGTTTTCTCGACTACGAGATGATGGGTAAATCATTGTTAATTCTAATTAAAAATGATATAAATTCAGGGTTTTCTATCTTATAAGACATTTTTCAATGAAGAACATAAACTCAGAATCTAACCGTTTAAAAAGTTTAGCGGGTAAAGAACTACAGAATTTTTTAATTAGTAAATTTAAATTATTGGTTGAAAATGAGATAATTAAAAAAGTTGAATCAAACAAAAACTTCAATCATAAAAACTTCCCCTATAAAAAACAATACTTAGCTAATTTCATCATAGAAACAAACGATAATAAATTCATAGTTATTAATAGCAGCAATTCATTTCGTCACGATAGAATGAAAAATCAAGCTTATGATTTAGATGGCATTAAAAACAATGCCGAAATTTCAGATAAGATCATTGCTTCTATACTTCTTTATCCCGACTCCGAGCTAGAGAACGAATCACTAATTAAGTTCAGAGATAACGTAAATAATAAAAAAGCATTTAGCCCTGCATCTCATATACTCGTTCTTAACGAGTTAATTACTTTTATTGAAAACCATACCAATTCAGTTTTAAACAAAAAAACATCTCAAGATGAAAAAACAAAAGATGGTCGTTACTATGCTATACGAGGAAATGAATTAGAAAAAGAAATAGTGATTGAATTAAATAACACCGAAAAGTTAAAAAAATTCAGAGGAGGGATTGATTTTGAATCACCTTTCTATTTCGTTATAATGAATAAATTATGCACGAGCAATGAAATTCAACATAGTGAAATTACCAAAATTTTAGCCACAAATACTGTATTAAAACTTAGAAGTGGTGGAAATGCTAAAACAGACATAATTATAAAAATAACCACGCTTGATAAAGAAATAATTGAAACGATCTCCGTTAAAAATACGACAAAAAGCTGGGTCAGCTGTCATGATTATAAAAGCATTGATTTCATAAGAGTTCTAGGAATTGAAGGAACCAAGTTAGCAGAATATTTCGATTTATATCAAGCGCAAGGTTCTAATAAGCACTTTTTAGATCATATGTTACCAGGGGATTCCTTGAGTGAGTTTGAATCTTTATTGACCAATTATAAAACACTCTTAATAGAGTGGGCTTTAATGGGGAAGCATGATGAAGAAAATTTAATAGCGCCTGAACAACAGATTTCGAAATATATCTTAATCAATAAACCTGAAGGAATAATATTCATTGATTACTTATCATATATAGAAATTATATCCTCAACAAACCATTTATATGGCTTACCATTTAGCTGGACATATCCATCAAAACAAAGAGGAAAAAGGATCCAGCTAAAAATGCCTATCATTATTCAATCACAGCAATAGTGGAAAAATACAACCATTCTTGTTACGCCGCTATTTCTTTCTTTTCTTCTAAGGCTAATATTATTTGATTAGCAATAGCTTTAATGACAGTTATCACAACAGAGTTTCCCATTTGCCGATACATTTGGGTTCTTGATACAGGAATAATAAACTCTTTTGGAAATCCCATTACAGCTTTGCACTCATTTTCAGAAAGCAAACGCAAACCTGTATCGCCATCTTTGACAAAGGTGCCTGTTAACCTTTGTATCTTATGGTATGTTGACACTAATGTTTTAATTGAACCTTTGCTATTTTCATTAATTACACATGGTTTCCCATCATCTTTTTTAAATAAATATGAGTTCTGCAAATGCTTTGATATTGAATATCCACTTATGTTTTTTTCAAGATAATCACCAATATCCACATACTTCATTGGAGGCAATGGAAATGAAAAATTTACATCTTCTAAAAAGCAAACCAAATAAAATCGTTTTCTATTTTGTGGAATACCAAAATCACTTGAATTGATAACTGTATGATGACATTTATAGTTTCTCTTTGTTAATTCTTCAATAATAAGCTCAAGTGTCCGTCCTTTATCATGATTCAATATACCCGGTACATTTTCTAAAAATATAACATTAGGCTTTTTAGCATCTACAATCCGCAGTATTTCGTGAAACATTGTACCTTGAGTCGGATGATTAAATCCTTCTCTTTTTCCTATATGACTAAAAGGTTGACATGGAAAACCACCACACAAAATATCATGTGACGGAATAATATCTGTTTCTATTTTACAAATATCACCATATGGAACAACACCATAATTAGAGTAATATGTATACTGAGCATGCAGATCAATTTCTGATGAAAATACACAACCGGCACCAAGAGATTCAAAGGCAGATCTTATTCCCCCAATACCTGCAAATAAATCAATAAATTTAATAGATTTATTTTTGTTTTTATTTCTCTCTTCTTGATGCGTTATAAGTGCTAATTCATTATGCCTTAACTTAATATCTTTTTGATTGTAATCATTAAAAATCACTTTTATCACCTGATTCTCTGGGATGTAACCTGTCTTTATTAAGAATAATTCCCAAAATGCAGATCGCATATTCCTTTGCCCTAATTCCCATTGTTGCCAAGTACGCTGGCTAACATTTATAAGAGAGGCTGCATTTTTCTGTGTTAATGAAAGATGCTTCCTGGCCTTAACTAATTCGACTGAATTCATCACTCATCTCTTACGTTAACCAATCCGGGAGGGTACACTCAAAGAGTGTCTTTTGCAACGCGATATTATTCACAACTAAAAATTACATCTGAATTGTTTGAGATAGAACAACAAACAATGACCTACCTCAACCCACACCGCTTTATATAATCATTCACCGTGGATCTCGGCGCTTCAACCAACTTCGCAATCGCACTCAAAGACAACCCCATCCCCAGATATTTCTTGATGTCTGCTTTGTGCTTATCCAAGGCATAACTTTTATTCAAAGCGCCATCAGGCCGCCCCAGCGGCAAACCTTTTGCCTTTCTGGCCGCCAAGGCCTTTGGTTCGCTGGCTAATGAACTCGCGCTCAATCTCTGCGGCCAAACCAAGAACGGTGGCCGTGATTTTCGCTTGCATGGAGCCATCAAGGATCATCTGTTGTTTGGCCACATACACATTCACTTCTTTCTCAGCGCAAGCGCTTAAAATCTCAAGAACTTGAAGGGTTGAACGCGCCATTCTCGACACTTCAGCAAAAACCAGATTATCCCCTGCCTGCATTTTCGAAATAAGCGCGCCGAGTTTTCGCTCACGCCAAGGCGCTTTTCCGCTTACCGAATCAATAATAAATTCGATATTTGAAAGCCCTTTTTGATTGCAATATTCAAGCAATCCGTGTTTCTGATTGTTCACATCTTGCTCGTCTGTGGAGACGCGCAGGTAAGCAAAATTAGCCATGATTACAACCTCTTTTTTTCACGCCTTAAAGGTTCTTTTAGCGCTATGGCGTTTTAATAACATCAGAAATTTGATGTATGTTACAGATTTCAAATCAAGAAAAACGCAAACAAACAACATTAAAATAAAACAGGGGAAAAAATGGTGCGTCAAATCACCATTATGTTAAATATTGAATTTAAGGGACACTTTCAGGTTCTTCGGAAGAATCTCTAAATGAAAAGGTCAAAAGTAACAAAAAGAAAGAATGAAATACTTCATTTTTCGTGTTACTTATTTGTGATGGTTTGATGCTTTTTTGAGCACTGATCTTTTGGTGTTCATTTGAGCGCGTTTTTACGTCGAAACCTATAAAAAATGACTAAAAACGTAATACGCAAATCTGTGTGTTCTTTTCTTTCTCTTTAGCGAACAGTAACCAGATAATAAATAAAACACGTAAACAAAGAACAAAAAAATATCCATAACTTCACCGTAAATGATGCATATTATTTAGCCCAGATTTTTTAGAGACAACAAAGCCTTTATTTCTTACTACTCAGATTGTGATACTGAATATTTCGATTTTGTAAATCAAGTAACACGCACCGATTGCCCAGCATGCAAAAACACAGTAAAGATACAGAAAATTACAAATAAAAACCTTAAGCGCGACACCTTAGAGGCTAGAGATCAAAAAGTAAAAGAAAATAAAGAATGCTTAAAAGGTATCAAGAAAATTCAGGAAATGTCGAGTGTAAAAAAGTTTTTTAATTTTACTAAAAATATATTTTTTGTTTTTTAGACATAGTTTAAATGTAAACTATGGCTAGAGTGTTGAATTCCTCTTGCAAATATTGATATAGGAATTTAAAAGCTGATTTCCACATAAAAAAACCTGCGCCTGTTTTCTAGACAGACGGGGGAATTCAGGTGCCGAATTCAAACAATGAAAAAATTCAAAATTGATTTTCCACTTCATAGGAATCATCAAAAAAAAATTAGTTTTTTTTTGATGCCATTTTAAAAGAAAAACGCATTGTTTTCTTTAAAAGGTTGATTTAAAAGCCAATACCTTAAGTGAGAATAATCAAGGGCTAGAGTGTTGAATTCCTATTGCAAATATTGATATAGGAATTTAAAAGCTAATTTCCATATAAAAAAACCTGCGCCTGTTTTCTAGACAGACGGGGGAATTCAGGTGCCGAATTCAAACAGTTAAAAAAATTCAAAATTGATTTTCCACTTCATAGGAATCAGCTCTAAAATATACCGAATATTTAACACTTGAAATTAACAGGTTTTATGTTTTTTCTTTTAACTTATTGAATTTTTTATATAAAATTGAGTTTCAGATAATTTAAAATTCAATGGGGGAATTTGCCTATTTGTAATATCGTGAATATGATCACTTCGACCCCCGTATATGGAAATACGGACCCTAAATTCTGGAGAGATAGGCATGGTTGAACGCAGGGAGGT
>CAMRDW010000138.1 GCA_947041315.1 uncultured Enterovibrio sp. | reverse complement strand
ACCCTGGGTGTCAGGTTAAAAT
This sequence comes from uncultured Enterovibrio sp., assembly GCA_947041315.1. Taxonomy (GTDB): domain Bacteria; phylum Pseudomonadota; class Gammaproteobacteria; order Enterobacterales; family Vibrionaceae; genus Enterovibrio. The sequence goes on along the minus strand of CAMRDW010000138.1, from coordinate 9,720 downwards.
CGAAGAGACCTATCACAAAGGAAAACACGCAAATCCCATTTTCAACTAAGCATTTTTAGGGGGTTCAAATGCAGTAAAAGGCAATTGCGGCCCGGTGTATTTTTCAATTCGAACCAAAGAAGAATTGGCCGCGCACCCATTGGCTAATCGAGAGCTCGGAATATCAGGAGTCAAAACATTGCAATTTCCGCTTTTGCATATCCCTGTTTTTCTGTCGAGATCAAGCCAGGCCCCTTCACATATACACACGCACCCTTCCCGAATACCGTTCGTCACTTTGGCACCCACCAAAACCTGCCCACGCGCATTGAAAGCGCGAACCAAATCGCCACTTTTAATGCCGTATTTTTGAGCATCAATGGGGTTTATCAAAATAGGTTCTCGATTTGAAACGGCATAAGCATCGCGCAGCTTGGCATAATTAAATTGACTGTGAAACCGATCGGCCGCATGTGCAGTCATCAATTGGAGCTCTCCTTTTTTCGCGTTCCCCGAATATTCATCCGGCGCCATCCAGGTTGGATGAGGAGGACAATCTTTGAGTCCGAACCCTTCGATGGTCTTCGAAAAAATTTCAATCTTTCCGCTCGGCGTGCCCAATGCATTTTTTACAGGATCTTCACGAAAATCCTCAAAACACACAAAATGTGCATTTTTCTCGTTAAATTTCATCTCAATGAGCTGATTGTCACGCCAAAATCGACTGAAATTCGGCATGGCAACTCGTGCGGCCCTTCCCCCTTTTTGAGCTGATTTATAAAAGCCGTATAACCACTCCATCTCACTTTTGTTTTCTGTATAAATAGCGCGCCCACCCGGCATCAAACGTTCTGACATGTCGGAAAAGACATCAAAATCATTGCGCGCTTCACCTTGAGGTTCAACGACTTTTTTCATCGGCACCAAATGCTGGTTACTGTAATCTCCCGTCATGGTCAGATCGTTTCGCTCAAACGTGGTCGTAATGGGCAACACAATGTCGGCATGTTTTGCCGCCCCGGTCCAGTAAGGCTCAGAAATAACAATAAACTCAGGCTTTTGCCACGCTTTGATTAATCGGTTTGTATCTTGATGATGCGTAAAAACCGCGCCACCCGCCCACCAAATCATTTTGATATCAGGAAAGGTCAGTTCATGGCCGTTATGCTGAAATGTTTTGTTTGGATTTTCTAACGCTTCGCCAATTCTTGCAACCGGGAAACTTTGCATCGCCCCAGATTCAGCCCAATCGTTTCCAGCAGACGAGTCACCTCCGACAGAGGCTGAAATCGCGGTTAATATCCCAGCATCCCGCGCCGGATTTCCACCATTAGAATAATGATAAGAAAAACCAAACCCTCCGCCAGGCAAACCAATCTGCCCCAACATGGACGCCAAAGTCACTAACATCCAATGCCGTTGCTCACCATATTGTTGTCGCTGCATACCCCAACCGGCCATGAGCATGGTCCGATTGCGACTGAAGATTTCAGCTAAAAGCGTGATTTGTTTGGCCGGAACACCGCAAATATTCGATGCCCATTCGGCATCTTTGACGATGCCGTCGTCTTTGCCCATCAAATACTGTTCGAAGCTGGCATACCCTGTTGTGTATTGAGATAAAAAACCAGGATCATGTTTCTTTGTTACCACCAATGTATGCGCAATCCCCATCATCATGGCCACATCGGTCATGGGCAATGGCGCTATCCATTGTGCATTTTCACCAAAAAAATCAATGGTTTCTGAGCGAATAGGATCGATAGCAATGATTTTTTTTCCTGATTTTTTCAATTGATGAAAAAATTCAAGCCCCGCCCCGTCACTGGCCGTCCAGGCCGTTTTCAATGTGTTAATAGGATTTAAGCCCCAAAGCACCACAAGATCACTGCTTTCAAGGATCACAGGATAGGTCGTTTGCTGCTCATAAACATTCACCGAACCCACAACATGCGGCATGATAACTTGAGCGGCACCCGATGAATAATCACCTATTTGACCGGAATAGCCGCCCGCCATGCTCATGTAGCGCTGCAGGAGTGTTTGCGCTTTGTGAAGGACACCGCTGGAGCGCCAGCCATAAGATCCTGCAAAGACAGATGCCGGGCCGTATTTTTTACGGATACGCATGTGTTGTTCATGGATCAATTCATAGGCTTTATCCCAGGAAATTCGGACAAATTCATCATTTCCTCGTTCACCTTTCGGCGCACTTGGGCTTTGCAAAAACCCTTTTCTTGCCATCGGGTATTTTACCCGGGCACGTGTATGCACTTGATCAGGCCCGGTCAATTGCAAGCTGTTCGGCATGGTTTGGGCTAAGGCACCGCGCGATGAAATCAATTTCCCGTCTTTTACCTCACAAATAAGAGGCCCCATACGACCTGCAGTTAAGACGCCATTGCCTCGTTGCGTGTTGCTCGCAACACTGAGAGGAGAAAAGGTTGTAAAGGCAACCGTTCCTGCTGCGCCTGCTGTGCTTTTTAAAAATCTGCGGCGAGTCATTTTAGTCATAGTGTGTTCCTTTTTATTTTCATGTTTAATGACCAACCACATCTTTTGCGTGGTGTTGGAAAAACTTCGTGAGGATCTCCAGATTTTCAACCGAGATATCGGTTCTATCCCCCATCCCTTTTGCCACAGGTCCCCATGCATTCACGGTAAAATGACTGGATGGTATTTTGGCATGGCAGGTTGCACAGTACACATTGTCTAATTCTTTTGCATAAGCCCAAACAGGCTCAAGGGTATCCACAACCGGGTGGCTGATTGGAGCTTCGATGCTGACTGAACGCCATTCATTCCCGTAAACATCCGCTTTAAATTCCCCTGTTTTTAATGCCGCTTGCCCTTTTTCAGTCAAGGTGGCAACGATGGATCTCAAACCTTCTCCCATATAAAGAACGTTTTCTAATCCTTTCATTTGATAAGCATCCAGCCTCACAACCCGCTCATTGCCCTTCGCACTTATCACGTTCAATTTTGTGGTTGGACTCAAGGTGCCCATCTCCCCCATCGGAATCGGATTCACAGGATAAACAACGGACGCATCCGGCGCTGTGTGGGCGGTAAAGGAAAGGAGTGCATCAAATGATTTCGTGTCAAGTTGCATTTCTGGTGTGAAATGAGCAACGCCTTTATGGCAATCAATGCAGGTTTGATCGTTTATTTTGGCGTATTCATGCATTTTAACGGCTTCAGCAGATTGTTCATTCTGCTCCATGGCATCAAATTCATGGCACGAGCGACAGGTCGCTGAATCGTTTTCACGAAACTGAGCCCAGACGGTTTCAGCCATTTCTTCACGATGGGCTTCATATTTTTCTGGAGAGTCGATTTTGCCCGTCACAAATTCGTGAAAGATATCTTTGCTCGCCACGATTTTGGTTTTGAGATAACCGATTGGATCTGAAGGAATATGGCATTGCGCGCACTCCACGCGATGCCCTTTTGCGTTACTAAAATGAACCGATCCCAAATATTCTTGATAAGGGATTTCCATGGAATGACAAGAAAGGCAAAATTCTGTGCTGGATGTGTAATGCATTATGGCGGCCGTGCCACCCAAAGTTAACCACCCAATGCCCAGGCTTACAGCAGCAATGAAGGCCATTAATCGTTTTTTATATCGCATCATTTTGGATGTTTCCATTGAACAATTTTCGCCAGAAACATAATTCAACCCCTTGAATTTACATTGATCAACATCAAAAAAACAAAAGACAGCTCAAACAAAAACACAAGCAAGTGAAGCGAAACAAAAGAAACGTATTATCAACTTGAGGAAACAATAAAAACCATGTTATAAATAAAAAAATCAATTAAAACAAACTGATATGAAATAAGTTTTCTACTTTGTGTTCCACACGCGCCTTAAAGCGTTCGCCTTTAAAGGGACTTGGCTTTTGGGGATACACCCAAAAGATGTGACGTGGCGGGTCAGCGGAATAAACAAAAATGCAAACCAGAAGAATGTCACCGTTCGGCTCTGTATGGTAAAATGACAACAGGTTCATTTAAACGCGAAATGCCATGAATAACGCCCTAACACCCATCGGATATATCCAGTCTCCTTTTAAAGAAAAATTCGCAGTCCCTCGCCAACCGGGCCTTGCTCCAAGTGCGATAGCCTCTATTTCACTCTGTGGTAAAGCAAATCACGAAGACAGTGTTCGAGGATTGGAGCAATTCTCCCACATTTGGGTGCTTTTTTTGTTCAGCGAGAACCAAGAAAAAGGCTGGACCCCGACCGTGCGCCCGCCTCGTCTTGGTGGAAATACCCGGATGGGGGTTTTTGCAAGCCGGGCGACTTTTCGGCCAAACGGGGTCGGCATGTCGGTTGTTTCTTTAAACGCGGTCAGAGTCGAAAAAGGCCATGTTGTGATAGACATTGGCAGTTGCGATCTCATCGATGGCACCCCCATCATTGATATCAAACCTTACATCCCCTATTCAGACGCCCTCCCTCACGCTCGCGCAGGTTATGCCTCACATCCCCCAAAAACGCTCAATGTCACTTTCACTGACGCGGCAAGCCGTGCCATTTCTAAACGAGAAAACAGCGCCCATAAAATGCAAGTGATAAAAGAAGTCCTGGCACAAGATCCGCGTCCAGCCTACAAAAAAGAGAAACCAGACCACAAAACCTACGCTGTTCATCTTTTTGACATGAATGTTAAATTCACCGTCAAAGCGGATCTCATCACCGTAACGGCAATAGAAACGGCCAGCGATAAAGACAGGGATTACACCCAAAAAACATGAATAGGAAAAAAGCGCCAAAGAGGACGCCCTCGAAAGTAAAGCGCTACGGCGTAATGGGGTTTTAAGAAGGCTGCCATTTCAAGAATGAAAGCATAAAGAGCGCTTAAAATCTAACAAGGTAAACACCCTTAAGAGAAGCTATTGGCGATGCGTATTCTCGCTGGTAATATGACCTCACTCGATACACCCAAAGCCATTGAAAATGCGCGCCTGCGCCAAGCGAGTGAAGCCCCTGAACAGAGATGGACTCTGTCATAGGGCTGAACAAACGTAGGCAACACTCAGGCTGCGTCAAAGGCAACGGGTATATTACATACATTACGATCATGTTAAAATCGTGCCATTCGATCAACGGATACCTTATCTATGCGTACTAGCAAATACCTTCTTTCGACATTAAAAGAAAACCCCAACGATGCAGACGTTATCAGCCACCAGCTGATGTTGCGTGCGGGCATGATCCGTAAACTTGCATCCGGTCTTTACACTTGGCTGCCAACGGGTTTACGCGTGCTTCAAAAAATCGAAAACATCGTTCGCCAAGAAATCAATCGCGCAGGCGCGATTGAAACCTTGATGCCCGTGGTACAACCCATTGAGCTTTGGGAAGAAACTGGGCGCGCAGAGAAAATGGGGCTTGAATTGCTTCGATTTACAGACCGCCATTCGCGCTCTTTTGTATTGAGCCCGACCGCCGAAGAAGTGATCACAAGCCTTGTCAAAAATGAAGTCAATTCTTACAAACAGCTTCCTCTTAACCTCTATCAAATTCAGACCAAATTTAGAGATGAAGTCCGCCCACGCTTTGGGATCATGCGCTCTCGTGAATTTTCAATGATGGATGCTTACAGCTTCGACATTGACAAAGAAGGCTTGCAAAAATCATACGATAAAATGCACGCCGCCTATTGCGCCGCATTTGACAGAATGGGCCTCAATTATCGCCCCGTTTTAGCCGATACTGGCGCGATTGGCGGATCGGCTTCCCACGAATTTCACGTTCTTGCAAACAGCGGTGAAGACGTCATCGCCTTTTCAACCGACTCAGACTACACCGCCAACACTGAAATGGCAGAAGCGTTGGCCCCAGCAGGTCCACGCCCTGCGCCAACACAAGAGATGACGCAAATTGACACGCCCAAAGCGAAAACCATCGCCCAATTGGTTGATCAATTTTCTCTGCCTATTGAAAAAACAGTGAAAACTCTTTTTGTTCACGGCGCCGAAGCGGGAAGCCTTGTGGCACTTTTGGTACGTGGTGATCACGAATTAAATGAAATAAAAGCAGAAAAACACCCTAAAGTGGCAAGCCCGCTTCAATTTGCTACAGAAGAAGAAATCCGCGCCCTTGTGGGAGCCGGTCCTGGTTCACTCGGTCCTTTAAATTTACCTTCTGCCTGTATCGCAGACAGAAGCGTGGCCCACATGAGCGATTTCGCAGCAGGCGCGAACATCGACGACAAGCATTATATCGGCATCAACTGGGAGCGTGATCTTCCTCTTTGTGACGTGGCCGATTTGCGTGTGGTGGTCGAAGGGGATCCAAGCCCTTGTGGACAAGGTACCCTTCAGCTCAAACGTGGGATTGAAGTAGGGCACATTTTCCAACTTGGCACAAACTATTCAGAAGCCATGAATTGTGGCGTGCTCGGCGCCAACGGGAAAAATGTTATTTTAGAAATGGGTTGTTATGGTATTGGGGTCACGCGCCTTGTGGCCGCCGCCATTGAACAAAACCATGACGAAAGCGGCATTATTTGGCCGGACAGCATTGCCCCTTTTGCTGTCACCCTCATCCCGATGAACATGCACAAATCAGATCGCGTTTTAAAGGCCTGTGAAAAACTCTACGCAGACCTCACAGATGCAGGCATTGAAGTCCTCTTTGATGACAGAAAAGAGCGCCCGGGCGTGATGTTCTTCGACATGGAATTGATCGGTATTCCGCACATGATCGTGGTGGGTGAGCGCGGCATGGACGACGGCATTGTTGAATATAAAAACCGCCGCGAAGGTGAAAAAGTCTCGATTGAAATCGACAAGGTGGTTGAATTTATAAAATCTCAACAAAAATAAACCTTTCTTTTTTGCTCCCTCTCGCCTCCTTTTTTAGGGGGCGTTTTTATTTCTAGCCCGACTCATCCTCTTTAATGCAAAGCCTTGAGTCAAACAGGGCTCTTCTCGTCTCTTCCATATTTCATTTGAATTATTCTTTAGACATCAAACATGAAGGTGAAAAGGAAAAAGCGTTTTCAAGCAGTGGCTGAGTCAAATTTGTCATACTCAATGCAGGTGTACGCACTTTTTCTTATTTAGATCTTATGCCCAAGGTCATTGAAGATGCGCGCCTGCGACAAGCGAATGAACCCTCTGAGCATGAATGGACTCTGTAATTGGGCAAAAAGAGCCTAGCCAACACCCACGCCGCGTCAAAGGCGACGGGTCTATTTAAAAAGACAGGAAAACATAAAAAATATCATGGAGCCTCATCAGAAAAACGCACATCCTCAATCCCAGTATCAGCAAAAAACAGCTCTGCATTTGAGTGGCGGAGGGGCGCGTGCGGCTTATCAAGTGGGGGTATTAAAAGCCATATCAAGCTGGTATCCACGCCATCAAAAAAGCCCCTTCAACATATACTGTGGCACCTCTGCCGGGGCATTAAACGCAACCGCCCTTGCAAGCCATGCGTCTTGCTTTCATCTTGGCGTCAAAAAACTCTCTGTCCTTTGGTCCCATCTGCACACCAATAACATTTTTCAAAGTTCATTCAAAAGCATGTTTCACTATTTTGCCATTCAAGCCTTTGCCAGAATGCAGGCGCAGTATCATCCCGCCCCCCCTTTTGGATTACTCAACACGCGCCCCCTCCGTCAGTTGCTTAACAAGGTCCTTAACTACCAAAAAATTGAACGTCAAATATTTAACGGGTATTTACACGGATTGGCCATCACGGCTTCAAACTACCAAACCAGTCAATCTGTCAGTTTTTTTCAAGGCCATCCCAGCATTGAACCCTGGACACGCTCCCGCGCTATCGGTGTTCATAGTCAAATTACCACAGAGCATTTACTGGCCTCTTGCGCGATACCACTTGTTTTTCCCGCATCACAAATTGGACACAGCTTTTACGGTGACGGCTCAGTTCACCAAATTGCGCCTTTGCGTCCCGCCTTGAAGCTGGGCGCTGAAAAAATTTTCATCATCGACGCCGCGCCACATGAAAAGCCACCCAATCCGGGGCTTGCTTGCGCCCCTGGATTGGCCACCATCGGCGGTCATTTAATGGACGCCATTTTTGCCGATACCTTGTCAGCTGATTTAGAACACCTTGACCGTATGAACACATTGATTTCTTCCATGAAAGAAAACGAAGCAACACGCTTGTCGCTTCGAAAAGTCAATGCATTTCATCTTTCTCCTTCTCTCTCCTTTGAGCCTTTGGTTGAAAAATATTATTCAAGTATGCCCATTGCCGTTCGCTCTTTCATGAAGCTTATTGGAATAAGCCCTTTAGAAGATGCGGTGATCACCAGTTATCTTCTTTTTGAACCTGACTATATCAATATGTTAATCAAAACAGGCTACCAAGATGCACAAGACAATAAAACGCCATTGACCCTCTTTTTAGATGCCTTTTAATCCGTTCTTTTTGCACAAAAAAACAAAGATTCAAACTATCTGAAGATGCAAAGAAGCGGCTTGGTTTTCAACAACGAGAGAAAAAGGAACGTATCTTGCAGGTTTTTTATTGCAAAAATGAAGCATGCGGACATCTTCAACACCGGTATTCGGTCAAATCCGAAAAATAAAAAGGCAAACAAAATGAGAACTCAACAAAATCCTCAAACAGAGCCACTCAGCACTTGCCCTCGTGCTTTATCTGCAAAATTGCGCCTTATTACCTTACAAAAACTGCATGCTCATTTAGAGCTGGACTCTTTATTTAAAATGTTTACACAAGAACTTGAAAAACAAATCGACATTACCCGTTTGATTTGGGAAGACAAAGACATTTCCCACATAGTAAAACGCGGTGATGCCTCCATATACCGCCAAACTTTTCACCTTACGTACACAAACGCCTCTCTTGGAACCCTTCAATACACCACGCCCTATCAATTGGACGTTGAAGAAATAAATCTCATTCATTCTTATCACCAATTACTCGCGGGCCCTTTATTCAATGCCATTGAATACAGACGCGTGAAAGATTTATCTTTTTTAGATGGGTTAACAAAATTAAATAACAGAAGCCGTTTCGAGCAAGATTTACAGCATGCGATTTCCATTAACGAAAGAAAAAACAATGGATTAATATTAATGATTTTTGACATCGATCACTTTAAAGCAATCAATGACCGCTTTGGGCACCTCCATGGAGATCAGGTTTTATGCCAATTTTCAACTTTACTCAACGAGGCCATTCGAACATCCGACCGATGCTATCGCTTAGGGGGAGATGAATTTGCTGTGATTTTAAGTCTCGCCTCTCAAAGATCCGCTCAATGCCTCAATCAACGGTTAAAGCAATTGATATTAAACGACCCCTTATTGCATTCCAATAAAATAACAAGTTCAGCAGGATGCGCTTTTTATCGCCAAGGGGAAACGCCTCAAACTTTATTTGAAAGGGCCGATAAAGGGATGTACCGCAATAAAAACGCACGCCGAGGTTAAGCGTTCCGCGTTCAACAAAATCAACCCTCTCTCTGTCGCTTTTAATGAAGAAAAAAAGCTGAATCTAAAAAATTGAAAAGCCCCTCCGCTCTTGCCATTCTTCTTTTTTTATCTTTTTTCACTCATTCGCGAGAGTGGATTGATTATAGAATCCCTTAAATACAACAAAATGATATTTAAGGAAAAATCATGTTCAATCCAAACAAATGGCAACCGATAATCGGCCACATAGCCAGGACGGCCCCCTCCCTCCAGCCTCTAGTCCCCCCTCGACATACGCCCTTTGTTGTCACTCGA
>CAMRDW010000137.1 GCA_947041315.1 uncultured Enterovibrio sp. | reverse complement strand
ACGTTTGTTGCTTGATTTTTCCTATGCTTTCAAACTCTCCGGTAAAAACTTGCTCGGCTGTAAAACCCGCTTTTAAGATCTCGGTATTGCCGCATTCTGGGTAATGCATTTTTTGATACATTGTCAGATCGGCAAGATACAGTAAAAAATGCAAATCACATATATGAACCAGTACCGTTCAAAGAAGGAAAAAAACGACAGAAAGACAGAGGGGTAGAGACGTTCGAAAAGGAAATTGATAATGAATTTACACTGTAAACTTCAAAAGAGCCGAAGCTCTTAATCAGACATTTCAAAGCGGCTCTAAATTAATCATTTTTCCATTCGTAATAAAATTGCAAGGGCCATGTTCATTTTTTACTTTCAAACTTTGTTCACCTATTTGGCAAAATACACCGGCATAACAGCTTTTGTAAACGTGTATAGAATGTTTACGGTAAAGCGTATTCATCTGTGAAAAACGGGCTTCAATTTGAAATTTTATTTCAGCGATACGCTCAAAATGATGTGTTTTAGTCCAGGCCAAACGCTCTATCAGTTCCTCTGAACGTTTACTTTCTGGTTGCTGCAAAAGCTTCAATTCGGCGTCTTTTAATTTACTTAATTTGTCTTGCTCAATGCCCAACTCTTTTTGCAGTTGCAGCCCTTCAGACACCACATCATTCAGCTCAGTGAATGCGGACACACTGGTTAAAATACCAGAAGGCGAGCCCAAGGTCAGTACCCGGATCCCTCCAGCTGCTACATGCTCTCCACCGCTCAAGGTCCCATTGCGTTTCGCTTTATCATAAATAATAAGATTGCTCTTTGTGTTAGTTTGACAATGCATTGCATGCTGAGTAATTGTGATGTCGCCATCCGCGATGATTCTTGCATATTGGGCAAATTTAGCAACAACAGAACCTTTTGCTGTAATTGAAGCTGAAATTTCTGAGAGGGATTGTTCTTGACGACCGAGTATTCCGTTATAAATAACGATGTCCCCTCCAGCCTCCAAAGTTCCAGACTCTACAACACCTCCGACGGTAATTGAGCCTGTAGCTTGTACTTTCATTCCAGACTGAACATCGCCATTAATAACCACACTGCCTTGAAAATTAACATGCCCCGTTGCAACGGTCACCGATTTCATACATAAGGCGTTATCCACTTCCACGCCATCAGGATGCAAAATAGGCATGCCTGATATGGCAGCAACAAGAATATTAGGATCATCTTCACTGTATTTACTCCCATCAAATATACGAATTGTCATATATTTGCCGGGGCTCGTCGGCAGGACGTCACCTGCAACGTTAAATCCATCAATCCCCGCAGTGGGAGGGACCAATTTTGCCAAAGGCTGACCTTCATAGACGGTACTTATCATGCCGAGATCTCGCATATCAACCGTGCCATCGCTGCGTTCTCTTGGCCTTAAGACGCGTGATTTGCTGTCTTGAACATAATAAAGAAGTTTTGAATCATCACCAGGGACTGGTAATTTTCCATTTGCTATCGGAACTTCGAGAAATTCACCGGGTTTTAATCTTGCAGAAGCGGTATAGAGTTTTTGAAGTGTTTGTTTTTTTACACCACGAATAATCTGAGACGTTTTTAAGGTATCCAATAAATCATTGCCTTTAATAGGCAAACCACCACAAGCCGCATCAATGCGTAAAAAAGCCGTCATTTTATCAGTGTCAACAGTTGCACCAATTCTAGCGTCGCGTAATTCAGCAATAATGACATCGTCGATGACCGCATTATCCTGATCAGAAGCTTCATTTATTCTTAGCAATACATCATCAATCATGTCTTCAAAACGAAAAAAATCGCCAACACCTGCATTGATGATCCATTGATTAATTTGCACCTTTTCAATGGGAGATGCACTTTTGTTAGCCAGTGGCATAACGCTCATGTAGACCCTGCGACCATCATTTGATAATCGCAAAATTTCTTGTAGCATGCTATTCCTTTAACATAAATGCGAAAGCTTTCTCTTCAAAACACAGATAAAATTCTCATTAATAATTATATTATAACCGTGAATGGAAAAGGACTTGTTTTAGTTGCACCATTCACACATTGAAATATAAAATGAGAAATAAAATAAAAAGATACATTATCGATAAACGTGTATTGACGAAAAATTTAATATTCCAATATCTATTCTACATTGCAGCACTTGTCTTTCTAAATTATCGAAACTCAAGTACGGATCAGATCTCAAAAATGTTCGAATAAAGAGAAATGATTCAAGCTAAATGAACAAATATGCCCAAAGTAATTGAAGAAGCCTGTAGGCGGCAAGCAACGAAAGCCCCAGAGCATCGAAGGACTCTGTGATTTGGCTGAACGAGCCTAGCCAACACCCACGCACCGTCACAGGCAACGGGTATCTCCCCTCAAAACAAAACACCCCCTTTCCTTCTTAAGCTTCAAATTCCACTTCATTATTCCTGTTTTACAGTGTAAATTTGAAAAATTGAATTGGAGCCAGCTCATGATTTATAACATCATCCCTTTTCAAGAAGGCCCATCTTCAACCCAGGTGATGAAGAGAAGCCTCAAAAAAGGAAACCTTTTCGTTAAAATTGACTTTTTTTCAGCGCAAAAAGCACACAAGCCCGAATCGCATTTTCTGTGTCTTTTCTTCCTTGAAAATGAAATTCTTTGGCTAAGACATTCCACGCTCTTTTTTGTAAAAGACGCGCAAAAAGCAAATTACATCTTTTTTTATCTTCCTTCTCTTTCGTTGTTGAAAGCCAATAAATAAACCAAGAATATAAACTCCCTAAAACAAAATCATACCCTAATGCACCTTCTGCAAAGAGCCTGACTTGTCGCATCGCAATGTCATTGGGAGGAGAGATTTTTTTTGTCTGCGTAAAAAGAGAAGCCGCCAAAAAAACATCCATCTCTTGAAATAATTCGGACAATTGATAGCTTAAATTAAGACGAAACAAAGAACGCAGCTCATCGACCCATTCCGCCTTTTTATTTAACTCCTTTATGAGCTGCAAAGAAAACGCCCCGCTGGCGGCATCTTTTTTCACACCCAGTCGAACGGGGTCATAACCCAATCCAAACCAAAATGTCCATAATTTTTGAGTCACACCAAAACTGCAGCCAATAAACGCAATCTCATTGTTGCGCGCATGTTTTTCTATTTCATGCACTAAAGAACGTCCAATGCCTCGATGTCGATATTCAGGCAGCACCGCAATGCGAACGACACGAAAAAGAGTGGAGGTTAAAGCATCGATAACCCCAGTATGAGAGGCAAGACTTTGAGGCAATAAATGCCCCTGTACCCGTTTTTTCCCTTCCATGACACTGCTTGCCGTTTCTAAATCAAAACCGCCTTCTTTTTGCGCGATAAGGATCCCGCACAGTGTCTCGCCATTAAAAGCCCCAATTAAAACTTGAGAAGGAGCATCGAGTAACATTTTTAAATCATTGGGTGAGGTTTGATAGTGGGCTGTCACCAGCAATGAAAAAACATCTCGAAGTAAAACTTCATTTGAAAGAAATTGATCTTTATTCAAAGTGTGAAAACACACAGAAAAAGGAGGATTTCTCTCTATCGGTTTCGCATCAAATAAAAAGACATCAAACAACCAACGTTCAAGAGGATCATTTTTTGCCCAACGCACAGGGGTTTCAAGTTTAACCTCTTTCCAACCCGGTGCATTTTTCTCTAAAAGGGCGCGAAAACGCACACTAAAAGCGCGGCCAGAACCTTCATATCCATGCTCTGTCGATGAAAAAACAAGCCGACTGTATTGAGCAAGGATCCTTTCCAACATGGGCAAAGGAATCGAAGCCGCTTCATCAACCAACAATAAATCACACACAGGTGTTTCAGTCAGTAATGCATCGGGTGCAATAAATTTTATTTCACTTCCATTACTGGCATGAAATTCATATTTACTGATTCGTTTCAGTTTTGCACTCTCTAAAGCATGCTTAAATAAAATCTCTACAAACGCAAAAACGGGTGACGTGACCAAAATACGTTTAGAAGACGACGACAAAAGTTCACCCGCAGCCTGACCTAACGCGCATGACTTTCCACGCCCTCGGTCTGAAACAAGCAAAACAGGACGTCGACGGTGACCCGTTAATACACGCTTTATCGCCTGGATTGCGACATTTTGATCCGGTGTATTAAAAGCTGAATCCTGAGTAAAAAAAGGGGGACTCGAGGGCAATCTTTGGGATGAAATATGAATGGAACCCGATTGGCAAATAAATGAGGCATTTGAGTCATTAAAAAAGCATCTTAAACGCGACCTAAAACGAGTCTCCTCTTTCTGTTTCTCATCTGAAATCAACAATAAAAGAAGTTCACCACCTTTTATACATCCAGAAATAAGACAAAAATGTTCAAGATCAAAATCACTTCGAATATCCAGTGCCAAAGAGCCGACCTCTTGTCCTAACAAGGATTTGCTTTTTTTCCAGGGCATTTGAGACTCAAAAATAAGGGTGTCACTTATCAAGGTAATACCTGGTAATGTATTGATGACAGACACTAAAAAAGCGTCATCACCAGAAACAATAACGGGATATCGTACATAACTCGATTGTGCCAAAGAGCGAAGAGAAGAAAGAGCAGATGGAATAAGAGGATTCAAAATATCAAGACCGTTCGTTTATCATTTCCTTATGATACCCAATCAAACGATGAAGCAAAAAAAAACGTGCCAAAAGGCACGCTTTAACATCAAAAAAATTTAAGATAGCCTATTTTTAATAAAATTTAAAATCGCATCGAAATCTGTTTCGTTGATTTTTTTAAGACTGATGGAGAGAACATCTCCTTTTCGACGGTATGTGGCAACGCCTTTTATCAAATCAATGTGTGGAACATCAAGAGCGGGCATTTGAGGTTCTAATTTTTCACACAAATTATCTAAAATAAGCGAGACTTCACGGGTGATACGGCTCACCCCCGAAGCGTCAACGGATTTCCACAAAGGCAGCTCCTCAAGCTTTTCTAACAAAACACCTTGCTTACCCATAGGTAAAGAAAAAAACAAACGGTGCAATTTTACAATGGTGGGTCTGCCAAGTTCTCCAACACTGGGGTAAGCCTGCAAAAGAGGCAATGGAAGGGCCGCCGCTTTTAAAGCACCACTGACCAAGGCTTCGCTGCAGTGACATACTTTAGCCAGTTCTTTTTGATCAAGCACGTCACCCCTGTCGAGCATGGCTTGCATTTCTTTTCCTCGTTCATAAAGAGACAAGGGCTTATGCGCATTTGCTACATCAGACAAAAATTTGGCATGCTTGCTATTGATGCCGTGTGCCACATAAATTAAAAAATCTTGGCCCGCCAATATACAAGACATTCGGCGACGGCTTCCATCAAGAACTTCAATTTTATCATTTTCCACCCAGCGTCCAACCGCTGGATATTGTTGACCTCGTTCTTTCAAGGTGATCAAAATATCAGAAAGAGCCAGCTCATTTAGAAAAGACTGTTCACGGGCATTTTCAGGAAAAATATATGTTTGAGACTCAATATCAGAAGCCCGAATACGTAAGAGTTGAAATTCAACCGAAGCTTCACCCGCGACAGAAAGTTCGATCACGGGTACTTTTTCAGCTACCGCTTTTTGAGCTTCTTGGCTGCTTGTGGCTCGGCGTTTGTCAACTTTACTGAATAAGCGCGCGTTCAATTCTGATGTTTTAATGGCCATGTATTAATCCTGATTCCGTTTTAACCAATAGCTGTGAAGCACACGTTCTAACTCAAGACCTGCACGATGAACCGCTTCTTGTGCACTGGACAATGTTTTTTTACCGCCTTCAAAATCTTGTGCTGTTAAATCAAACACCGTACTGTATGTATCTGCACAGGTTTCAAAAGCCCGACTGCGTGGAATGGTGGCCATCATGACTTGATCGCTTAACAAATAATTCATCTCAGTAAGAACCGAGACTTGTTTTTTGTTATCGTCTTCAAACATGGTAGGAACAATACGTACGAAATCTAACCCGGCCCAATCTTCAGGAAACATACCGTAAACGGTGGGTAAATGTTGAAAGAAATTAACCGTCGAAGCCCAATCTAATCGCTTGGCCGCGCAGGGAATAAGAAGCGCATTGGACGCATACATGGCATTCCAAACTAAAGGGTCAATGTGCGGACCCGTATCAATCATGATAATGTCAAATTCATCAGAAATAAGATCAATCACTTTGTCTTTTAATAACTTAACAATGTCAAGCGACCCATTGGTTGCTAAATTTTGCCATGACTCCGCGTTAAACATGGCATCTTCTGGAAAAGCAGCGATGGTTTTTAAATTAGGGTATTGCGTTGAAAGTAAAACATGCTTCATTAAAAATTCTTTATCTGCATCTTCGGGTGTGTTTTCAAGGATCACATCCACTGCAGAATAAATTCCTTTTTGCTCAGACCCACTGATTTGTGGGTTCAAAAAGAGGCGCAAAGAGCCTTGCGGATCAAGGTCTATTAAACAAATTCGGTAACGCTTTTCTAAGTTGAGCGCCATACACGCAGCCAAATGAACCGCGCTCATTGATTTTCCTGTACCGCCTTTTTGATTTTGGACATTAATCACCCAAGGCTTATACGAGGCCCCTTTTCCTTCAAAAAATGCCGGAATATTTGCCGCTTCCATAATTCGATGTGCTTCTTCAAGAGAGATCGAATAATGGTTTGCATTGTTTTTTTTAAATTGATGTCCCGCTTCTTCCATTCGGCTGATAGCTTCGTCCAATTTACGTCGTGTTAAACCTGAACGCGTTTCCATCATGGCTTTAGACATTGGAGGAAAAAGCTGATCACGACGCTCTTCCATAACAATCTCAATACGATCAGCTTGTACTTGCTTGGTTTGCTCTGCAATGCGCTCCAAGTTTTGAATCGTTTTTTCCCGTCCCATATTCTTTTCGCCAAATAATATCAATTAAGCAAACTGTACAGCTTTTATACTGAAATACAAATAAAAGAGACTCAGCATGTTAAGGAGATCAAACAACAAAAAGTTGAACGACTTAAAATGTGATCAATCAGAAAATATTTGAAAACCCTAAAATCATGAAAATACATTTCAATCCTTCATGTTTAATGGGTTTAACCAAAAGAAATGAATGTTTTTACGCGTGTTACGTTGTCACGCATTTACACTGTAAATAGACCTCCTTGACAGAGTCAATCCTTTTATTTATTTGCTTTTAAAAAGAAAAATGCTACTAAGAGAAAACTCGGAACGTTGAAATTCACAACACAAATTACGGTCGAGGTAAAATCCTTCTCTACAAATTCAATAACGCGTCATAAAACCCATAAAATGATACAAAATTCGTACGATTATAGAAAGAACACAATGAAAACCAAATGATAAAGGACTTAAAATTCAACAAATTCGATAGGTGAATATGTGGAAATATAGACAAGAGGAAAAAAGCGATAAATTGAACAAATTTCGAGCCGTTTTCAATAAATATACTGCGATGCGATGATGTCTACCTTGATCATCGTTCCGTAAAAACAGCCTATTCTTCCTTTTTACAAACACCTTCATTGAAATTTAACCTGAATGAAACAGCACTTTATTATCCATTTTCCTTTCATTTTCTTCGATAGCCCAAAACAGAATGCCGGAAGTATGATCAAGGGACAAGAACGGCCTGTAAAATGTGGCATATGAGTAAATGAAACAGTAAACCCCGAAAGAATGATCAAGGGAGAAACGTGAAAAATATCAAAACAATGATGTTCACGGAACAATGAAAAAAGAAGCTAAAATACGGTTCAAGCCTTTTCTAGCGCGGGTTTATCGTCCATTTTGGACATAAAGTCTTTATAAATGTGCTAACAAGAAGAAATGAATGCATAAAGTGAGATGCATTTACAATTGCTTGATCATCGTTTCGGAATACGGAAACATATTCTTATGCGCCTAAAATACGTATCAGGTCATTTCAAAAGAGCATCAAACATTATATACATAAAAACAATTAACAAAATCACATCAATTCAGTTTAAAAATGAAATTGAAAACACATTTCCTTGATCATCTTTCCGAAGTACAAAATTTCTGAACCTAAACTATTTTAAAAAAAATAAATCCATTTCTGAATATAACCCTGTGGATAACCTGTGAGTCCACCTTGATCATGCTTCCGGACTTCCTTTGATCATCGTTTTGGGGCTCCCATGATCATGCTTCCGAGAATATGGTGATCATGCTTTCGGGCTTACCTTGATCATGCTTCCCGCTCTACCTTGATCATCGTTCCGGAAGGGACATGAAAATTAAATATTAAAAACAACAACTTACATTCAAAAAAAAAGCCAGATCAATGATCATATAATCAATTAGATCAGGTTTAATCAAATAAGATCAGTTAAAAAGAGAAATTAAAAAAGATCTTTATTTCTTGATTTTTTTAGATTATTCTTTCGAAAATGTGGCAGACTTACGGCCAAATGGTTTTGAAAAAAAAGATAACAAGGAGCTGTCTTATCGTGGCCTCTCATAGTATTGATAAAATATTAATCAAAGAACCCCGTACTCATAAAGACGGCCATTTGTTTGAAGTTCATTCTCAACTTGTTGATTGGTCTGAACAATATGAATATTTTAAAGGTGTAACCAAAAGCATTTTAGAATTGATTAATTTAATTTCTTTGCGTGGATTTACATCAAAAGATGGCTTGGTTTCAACGACAGAATTGATCAAAGCAACGGAAGGTCAATTGACACGAGCAGCCATTCAGCAACGTTTGCGTGCCGCGGTTAAAATAGGACTATTTACACAACAAGGTGTTAAATTCACTGAAGGTCTTGCTGGAAAAACAATGCTTCATCGATTTGTTAATCCAAATCAATTAGTGTCCGTTCTAGGTTCTGCTGGATTACAAACCGAAAAAAATAAAACAGTCGATAAACAAAAACGTACTCGGGCTTTAGCACAAAATTTTATTAATAAACAATTATTAACTGAACATGGCTTGGGAATTCCTCCTTGCATGCCAGAAGAAAAAGATCAAATATTGATCTCACCAACAAGTTGGGCTGGAATCATAGATCAAGCATTAGCCCCCCCAAGAACAAAAAAAAGTTATCAAAAATCAATGGTGATGATAAGTGGAAGCAAAGCCATCATTGAAACAAGATCATCAAAATCCATTATGACCGTTGATGATCTTATGACCTTGTTTGCCCTTTTCACTTTGACCGTGCAATACCACGATCATCACTTCCCAAGTTATGAATTACAAACCCAAAAAATCGGCAATAAAACACCGGCATACATCACCGATATTTTGTCACTTCGTGGAAAAAAAGACAGTGGACCTGCTCGCGATGCAATTCGAGAAAGTATTGATCGCATTGAATTTACTGATTTTCAACTTCACGAATTAACGGGGCGTTGGTTAAGTGAAAATATGCCGGAAGGTTTTAAAAGTGATCGATTTCGTTTTATCGCAAGAACAATCACAGCCTCAGAAGAAGCCCCTCGCGAAGGAGAAGACGGTGAAATCCGTATTAAACCCAATCTTTACATTTTGGTTTGGGAACCGTCCTTTTTTGAAGAATTAATGACCCGAGATTACTTTTTTTTATTCCCGCCAGAGATCCTTCGCCAACATACTCTTGTTTTTCAGCTCTATAGCCTCTTCAGAAGCCGCATGTCGCGCCGTTTAGAAGACTCCCTTACCCTGAGCGACTTAAATCAAAAGATCGCCAGAAACATCGAATGGCGTCGTTTTTCAACGGACCTTATTCGAGAGCTTCGAAAAATTGCGAAAAGAGAAACACAAACAGACGATGTCTTTGCTTTGAACTTATACGGATATCATTTAATTATTTATCAATTAGAAAATGACATAAAATACCCAGATTTCCGTTTTGACATTAAATGCAATGTTGAGGAAGTCATCCGATATTCTCGGGCAAAAACATACAATGAAGG
>CAMRDW010000136.1 GCA_947041315.1 uncultured Enterovibrio sp. | reverse complement strand
ATGCTCTGGGGGTTTCGTTCTTGGCGCCAATCTGCAACTCTAATTATCTGAGGTATCGCAGTATCCACGATCAAAATTTAAAATAATCGCTTTCTTTCGAAAATGAGCCTTTCAATCATCCAAATCGGTTTCTTTAAAGTGCCAAATATCCCACATTTACAGTGACCCTTATCACAAGTTCAAGTATCATTTCACTCCATTTTCTTAATGGAAATGCATGCTTTCACGTTACGCTTTGTGAGCCTTTTGGCTTTGCTTTTTATCAACATTTGCTTTAATCAGAGGTTTCTCCCCCCATGCCATATGCCCTCGGACAACGTTGGATCAGCGACACTGAAAGCGAACTGGGTTTAGGTACGGTTATCGCTCTCGAGACCCGCACCGTCACCCTAATGTTCCCAGCCTGTGAAGAAAATCGCCTTTATGCCCGAAGTGATGCCCCCATCACGCGGGTGATATTTAATGTCGGTGATACCATCGAAAGCCATGAAGGTTGGTCTCTCACTGTTGAAGATGTCATCCTCGAAAACACCCATGTACTGACCTACGTCGGCTTTAGAAATGACACGGGAGAAAAAGACGTTCAATTGCGTGAAATCCTGTTAAGCCATCAAACCAATTTTAATAAGCCCCAAGATAAATTGTTCGCAGGTCAAATCGACCGAATGGACCGTTTTGCTTTTCGTTATCGCGCCCTTCAAAACCAATATGCACAACACAAAAATCCCCTGCGCGGGCTTTGTGGTATGCGCGCGGGGCTTATTCCTCATCAGCTTTATATTGCCCAAGAAGTGGGGCGTCGTCACGCCCCTCGGGTATTACTGGCGGACGAAGTCGGTTTAGGAAAAACCATTGAAGCGGGAATGATTATCCACCAGCAAGTCTTGTCGGGTCGCGCTTCTCGAATCTTATTGGTTGTACCTGAAAGCTTGCAGCATCAATGGCTTGTTGAAATGTTACGTCGCTTTAATTTGCATTTTTCCGTCTTTGATGAGGAGCGCTGCATTGAGGCCATTGCCGATGCGGCCAATCCTTTTGACACCGCGCAGCTTATCCTTTGCTCTCTCGAATTCTTACGAAAAAGCCGCAAACGTTCAGAACAAGCCGCAGAAGGCGAATGGGATCTTTTGGTGGTCGATGAAGCCCATCACCTTGAATGGCGTCCTGAAAAGTCCAGCCGTGAATACCAGGTTATTGAGAATATTGCAGAAAACACACCCGCGCTTTTGTTGCTGACCGCAACGCCCGAGCAGCTCGGACACCAAAGTCATTTTGCGCGTTTACGTCTTCTCGATCCTGACCGCTTTTATGATTATGAAACCTTTGCAAAAGAAGAGCAGCAATACGCTCCTATCGCGGATGCCGTCACCCAATTAATGAGCGACATCCCCTTAAGCCCTGAAGCTAAAAAAAGCATTTGCGCCCTTTTGACCGACAGCAAGGTCCCCGCTCAATTAGAAGAAATTGAAAATACCCAAATTGACGCACAAGAACGTCAAAAAACAAGGACAAAACTGACAGAAAATCTGATGGACCGACACGGGACTGGACGCGTATTATTTCGTAATACACGCTCGGCCATTCGCGGCTTTCCTCAGCGGCACTTGAATCTATACACTCTCCCCCTGCCCAACCAATATCAAACCGCAATGCGGGTTGCAGGCATGATGGGTTCTGCCAATCAAAGTTTGGAACAAAAAGCAATTCAATGGCTTTATCCTGAAGATATTTACCAACAATTTGAAGGAGAAAGCGCAACCTGGTGGGGCTTTGATCCGCGCATTGATTGGTTGCTCAATTTGCTTAAATCCAACCGACAAGAAAAAGTGCTCGTGATTTGCTCTCGCGCTCAAACGGCTTTGTCTTTAGAACAAGCCTTGCGTGAACGAGAAGGAATACGTGGTACGGTCTTTCATGAAGGCATGAGCATCATAGAGCGGGACAAAGCCGCGGCATATTTTGCAGAAGAAGACGCGGGAGCACAGGTCTTATTTTGCTCTGAAATCGGCTCAGAAGGTCGTAATTTCCAGTTCACAAATCAACTGGTTATGTTCGACTTGCCCATGAACCCTGATTTACTTGAGCAACGCATTGGGCGCTTGGATCGTATAGGGCAAAAACGCGACATCGAAATTCATGTCCCGGTCATGGAAGGCACCTCGCAAGCCTTATTGGCGCGTTGGTATCATGAAGGTCTCAATGCCTTTGAAGAAACCTGCCCCACGGGGCGCGCCGTGTTCGAAGCGGTTCAAAATGATCTTTTGACCTTGCTTTCCAAAGGCCAACTTTGCCCTTCTTTGGATCTTCTCATTGAAAGCAGCGTCACGCTCCACAATAAACTCAAATTAGATTTAGAAAATGGCCGAGACCGCCTCCTTGAAATGCATTCAAACGGCGGAGAAAAAGCGAAAAAACTCGCACAAGACATCCATGAATTAGACGGTGACACGAACCTTATCACCTTCACCTTGGGGCTTTTCGATACCATCGGACTCAATCAAGATGACAAGGGTGAGAATGCCATTGTGATCACGCCAACAGAGCACATGCTCATTTCACATTTTCCAGGCTTACCTCACGAAGGCTGCACCATCACCTTTGACAGAGACATCGCGCTCTCCCATGAAGACATGCATTTTATCAGCTGGGAACACCCCATGATCCAAGGTGGCATCGATGTGATCCTCGCTGAAAACGTGGGGATCACGGCGGTGTCTTTATTAAAAAATAAAGCCCTTCCCGTTGGCACCTTGTTTTTAGAACTGATTTATGTAGCCGATGTTCAAGCGCCCAAAAAATCGGGGATACATCAATTCCTTCCTGCAACGCCAATACGTATTTTGTTGGATGCAAAAGGAAATGATCTCAACGCTCAAGTTGAATTTGAAAATTTCAACCGTCAACTCAGCCCCATCAATCGTCACCTTGCAAGCAAACTCGTTTCTTCCGTACAACCGCAAGTGCATGCTTTGGTTGAAACAGGAGAGCCACTTGCCGCTCTTGCTTTAAACCAAGTAAAAGAGAACGCAAAAACGGACATGCACACCACCTTGAATGCAGAGCTTGAGCGTTTACAAGCCCTTAAAGCGGTTAATGCCAACATCCGTGATGACGAGATAGAAACCTTGGCCTCACAAATCAAAGAATTGGAAGGTTACATCAATCAAACCAAAATTCGACTTGATGCACTTCGGCTTATTGTCGTAAGCCACCAATAATAAAAAATGGCGAAGCTTCGGCTTCGCCTTCTTTATTTTCAGCTTACGCCCTCTTTTAATTTACACGCGCTCTGTACTGCCCGCATTCACCTATTGAGCCTTATCATGACTGATTTTATTTACAATCCCCCAACAGAGCCTTGGCTCGATATTGTTTATCAAGACGAAGACATCATTGCCGTCAACAAACCCAGTGGACTGTTGACCAATCCAGGACGCGATCCCGCCCATCACGACAGCACCTGGTCTCGCATTAAAGCCTTACATAAAGACGCAGAGCTTGTGCATCGCTTAGATATGTCCACTTCTGGTTTGATCGTCTTTGGAAAACACAAGGCGGCGGAATGCCATTTAAAAGCGCAGTTTCGTGAACGCGTCACACACAAACTGTATTATGCAAGGGTGTGGGGACAGGTTGAACTCGATATCGGCCGCATTGATTTGCCATTAATTTGTGATTGGCCTCATCGTCCAAAACAAAAAGTCTGCTTTGAACACGGCAAACCCTCAGTCACCGATTACGAAGTCATCAAAAGAGAGAAAAAAACCACCTTGGTGCGCTTGTTGCCCATAACAGGGCGCTCACATCAACTTCGCGTGCATTTACTTTCGTTAGATCATCCCATCGTCGGCGATGATTTTTACGCCCACACGCAAGCGCGAAATTATTCACCAAGGCTTCAACTTCACGCAGGCGAGCTGTGTATATTGCACCCAAGAACCAACACTCCCATGCATTTATCAGCCCCTTGTGATTTTTATCCTCAGGCGGCGCAAGATACCTTGGTCCAACGAGGGATCCTCGACAAGATGCAAATCCCGTCTCTTTAATACGCGCCTGCGGCAAACGAGTGAAGGCCCTGAGCATAGATTGACTGTGTGATTGATCTTAAGCGAGAGCAGGCAAAGCCCCACGCAGCTTCAAAGACGAGGGGTATACCCAAGATACTTGAAGATGCGCGCCTGCGGCAAACGAGTGAAGCCCCTGAGCGTAGATTGACTGTGTGATTGATCTTAAGCGAGAGCAGGCAAACCCCCACGCAGCTTCAAAGGCGAGGGGTATATAAGATCAATGAGGCGTTTTAAAGTGCATCCAATTTTATTTGTGCACACACCCCAAAATGATCTGAAACCAAAGGATAAAAATGATCATTAAAAATCGTCTTGTGTGTTTTTACTAAAAACGAGTGATTCGACAAAATAAAATCAATTCTTAATTTATTTGTGTTCTGTTTCCAGCCATCAATTTTTTTAATGACGCTTGTTCCTTCATCTTTTTCTTTGGCAAGGAAATAGCAATCAATTAACCCTTTTTGCAATAAATAATGATACCCTTGACCCGATATATGAGCTGGATTATTAAAATCTCCCAATAATAACGTGGGCCTCGAAGTCACCTTCTCCATTATTTTATCAATATGCTCTTGAAAAGGACTTTCAATGTCATTCCACCAACCACAATGACAATTAAAAAAATCAAGTTCATGCCCTTTGATCTTCACTTTTATGCGCACCGCGCGCCGATGCTTCCAAAAGCGAATGTCGTAGTTTTCATTTAAATCGATGACCTCATGCTCTAAAACCGGATGGCGACTCAAAAATGCCAAGCCTTCCTCATACACCTCATAGCTTTGATGAACAAAATCCCAAGTTAATTGATATTCAGCGCCAAGCACACTTAACCTTTGCTGTAATAAATACCCGTAGTTATTCTCTCGTAAATGGTTCTGTCCTCTTTCCCCATTGTGCATTGTGTTTAAATGTATCTTTGGTGCATCTTGATGCTGATTCACCTCTTGAAGTGCAATAACATCAAACCCTTGTTCAATGATTGCTTGAGCTGCCATGTTTATTTTTTCTAATTGAGCATCTTCTTGCCAACTGTGCGTATTTAACGTCAATATTTTCATTTTAAAATCGTTTTAAATTATTTCGTGAGACAAAAAAGCGCAGCACCAAGACGGCGTTTTCCCTCTTTATTAAGCAAGGCATTTCTCTTACAAAAAAACCTTACTTTAGCCGCTGCCTTTGAAGCTGCGCGCCCTCAAAGCCGAATAAGAATCTCCATCTGCGCAAGGGCTTTCTTTTTTGCTGGCTCTTCAGGTCTGTTGGCTGTAAACCAAAGCATGTTTATCAATTAAGCCAGACTTTATATTGTCCACGCCGGGGCCGTATATGGCTTGTATGCCTTGCTCTTTCACCAGCAGACCCAGCGCCCCTGTTAATTTCCATTCGCTGTATTGCGCCACCAAGCTTGGATCTTTGACCGTGATACGTAAACGGGTCATACATGCGTCTATTTCAGTGATGTTACTGTGACCTCCAAGGTTTTTAATGATGATGTCGATTTTCTCGCCTTGAGTGATCTCTTCACCTTTTTCATCAATGTAATTCCCCGCGCGCCCAGGCGTTGGCAAATTAAACTGAATGATCAAAAAACGAAATAGCCCGTAATTTATCCCGAAAAACACAATACACACCAAGAAAAAGTTCACAAGATCGCCTCCGATCCCCGCCGATATCATCATGGGAATACGGGTGAGCAATTCAATTAAACCAAATGCATGAACACGTAAATCAAACAGATCAGCCAAAGCAAAGGCAAAACCCGTTAACAAAGCGTGTGCAAGGTACAAAAGAGGGGCCACAAACATAAACATAAATTCAATCGGCTCCGTCACCCCGGTCAGCAAAACGGCAAGACAAGCAGATAAAAACATGGGTTTATATTGCTTTTGTTTTTCCTTATCCACACTTTGATACATTGCCAAACCAATGCCTATCAAAGAAGAGGCTCCAATGATCACTTGCCCCACTTTAAAGCGGGCGGGATGAACGGTTTCTAATAAATGTTGATAGGTTGCAGGCTCGGTTAATTTAAGGTTGTTTAAATCACTCACCCAAGCAAGCCAAAGAGGGTCTTGACCATAAACACTGGAGCCGGAGCCCGCGCCACTTAAGAGATGATAGACGCCCCCTAATTCGGTGTAATTCATAGGGATAGTTAAGGTATGATGCAATCCGAAAGGCAATAATAAACGCTCTAATGTGCCATAAATAAACGGGGCAACAATGGGGCTTGTGTCTTTTGATGCCGCTATCCATCGACCAAATCCATTCAATAAGTCTTGAACAAAAGGCCATACAATCGAAAGCCCTAGCGCCACAATAACGGAATAAAAAATAACCACAAAAGGAACAAAGCGTTTCCCGTTAAAAAAAGCCAAAGCCTCCGGCAAACGAGAAAAATTGTAATATCGATTATATAAATTAGCCCCTAAATACCCAGAAATAATCCCGATAAAAACCCCCATATTCAAAGCAGGAGCGCCTAAAACAGAGGTGAAAAATTGAGAAACGGGTAATTCATTTCCAAATAAATTCAAAACCGTTTTATTAGGATCTACGAGCATGCCGTTATTCACACCAAAAATAACACCCGTAATGCGGTTTATCAGAATAAACGCAATGATGGCCGAAAAAGCCCCTCCAGCCCGTTCTTTTGCCCAAGAGCCACCAATGGCAATCGCAAAGAGTAAATGAAGATTAACAATGATCCCCCAACCAATATTTTCCATAATACTGGCAAGCGTTTCAATGACCCCGACGCCTCCCGCATACATCGCTAAAACTTTACCCAACGAAATCATGATCCCAGCAGCAGGCATCACCGCAATAACAACAATGAGAGACTTTCCAAATCGTTGCCAAAAATCAAATGACAGTAATTTATTCATGGCTCTTTCCTTTATTAAATGTCCACTTTCGTTTTACTTTTAAAATGTATACCCGTCGCCTTTGAAGGTGCGTGGGTGTTGGCTTCGCGCGCTCAACCCAATCATAGAGTCCATCTATGCTCAGGGGGTTCACTCACTTGCCGCAGGCGCGCATCTTCAATTCCTTTGGGTATATAAAAAAACGGATTAACTCTTTTTAACAAAAACATATGCGCAATAGGCAGGGGCTATTTTCGAGGTTAAAAAATCAACCTGTTTCTTTTTATTGTTCGCCGTTTGGTTATTTAAAACACATTCCCCTAACGAACAAAGATCTAAATCAACTCTCGATTCACGCCCACTCAAATTCGTAATAATGGTCCATGTCATATCGGAAGAAATACGCTGGTATGCATAAATTTGTGGGTCCTCATCTAACATTAATTGATATCGCCCCTCAATTAAGCTGAGGTTTGATTTTCTTAGTTTTATTAATTTTTTATAAAAATTTAAAATAGAATTTGGATCTTTTTGCTGCTGCGCCACATTGATTTCAAGATAATTGGGGTTGAGCCTGATCCAAGGCGACACAGTAGAAAAACCAGCAAATGCCTGATCATTCCAATGCATAGGAAGACGGCTATGATCACGGGAAACTTGATTGAGTAAATGAAGTATTTGCGCGTCAGTCTTGCCTTTTTCTTTTAGTTTTTTAATTAAATTATTCGCAGAAACATCATTAAAATCATTTAGGGAGGTAAATTGATGATTCGTCATCCCAATTTCTTGGCCCTGATAAATAAAGGGCGTGCCTTTCATTAAAAAATAACAAGCGGCCAAGGCTGTCGCGCTTTCATAAGCCTGTGTCTTGTCTGCAAAGGTATTGATACTTCGCGCTTGATCGTGGTTTTCAAGGTAAAGCGCATTCCAACCCTTTCCTTCTAACGCGTTTTGCCATCTCGTTAAGATCGTTTTAAATTCAATAAGATTAAAAGAGTCACGGTTTTCCTCTTCAGCCCATAATGCCATATGCTCAAATTGAAAGACCATATTAAAAACGCCGCTTTTCCCCTTTTCATCTTCTTCTCCCACCCAAGGCAATGCGTCTTCTGCACTCACACCATTGGCTTCTCCCACAGTGACAATATCAAAAGAGGAAAACGCATTTTCTTTTAGGTCAAAAAGGTGTTTTTCAATGCCTTCCACATTCATGTGATACTCAAATGAAGAGACATGCTTTTGCTTATTTGGGTTGGGCAATGAAGGCAAACCGTGTTTTTTCTGTATATGACTGATGGCATCCACACGAAAACCATCAATGCCACGCTCTAGCCACCAATGGATCATTCCATACAGGGCTTGTTTTACTTCTGGGTTTTCCCAATTTAAGTCGGGCTGCTTTTTAGAAAAAAGATGAAGATAATACTGCTCAGAATGCGCGTCATATTCCCACGCGCTGCCATGAAAAATACTTTCCCAATTGTTGGGTTCATCGGTTATTTTTTGAGGGGTTGCAGGAGCCGCATCACGCCAAATATACCAATCACGCTTAGGGCTTTCTTTGCCTTTACGCGATTCAATAAACCAAGGATGTTCATCGCTTGTGTGATTGATGACCAAATCCAAAATAATGCGTATTCCGCGCTGATGAGCGGCTGAAATAAGATTATCCACATCGCTAAGGGTGCCAAAATCAGGATGAATCGCTTGATAATCCGAAATATCATATCCGTTATCATCATTAGGAGATTGATAAAAAGGACAAATCCACAATAAATCAATGCCCAAATCACGAAGGTAATCGAGTTTTTCTATGATCCCGGGAATATCGCCAATACCGTCCTGATTTGTATCATAAAAACTTCGAGGATAAATTTGATAAGCAGTGGCTTTTTTCCACCAATGAAGGGATTTTAACGGATTATGGTGCGGATATTTCATTGATTTTTCCTCATTGAATACAAGATTCAAAAGCGAGTGTTACCGATAACACAAAGGATAAAATCAATGACCACTGATTGTAAAATTTATTTATATAAACTGTGTGCTCTCTCTTATCTTGAGTTCATATTCCCCTTCTAAAGAAGTAAAATCCCGTTTAATCAATTTTTTTACAGCCTGATAACCCATTTCATAATAATTAAATGAAATGCTGGTTAAGCTCGGAACCAATAAATCGCTGTATTCATAATCCCCCACGCCCACAATCCAAAGATCATGACCAATTTTTAATTGCAGTTCTTTTGCTCTTCTATACAAGCGGACAGCAATATTGTCTGTGGCACAAAAATACAAATGAGAGGGTTTTAATTCAATCTCTTGATAGGGTTCTTTTTGCTCTGAATCACTGAGGCTGTGCAATGAAAAATCAAGCAGAGGGGCGCATTGATTGATGCTTGATTGCATCAATTGAGTGCGTCCAGAGAGCATCCGATTATCATAAATATATTGAACCGCACAAAGAGGGGCTTTTTGCTCTTTCAGTTGTTTAATGGTGTGAAAAACCAAAGCGTTAATCGCATTGGATTCAGGATAAAATAAGCAACAACGAGAAGGGATGTCTTTTCCGATAAAAATAAGATTGTCTAAAGTCTTATAAAATGGTTCATCCACACAATGTTTAGAAGCAATCAAAAGAGTCCCCAAGGCATTTAACCCATAAAACTCACTGACGGCTTCGCGCTCAGATTCAAGATTAAATCCGGTTGCATGAAACAAAACGCGCGCTTGGTATTTATGGGCCGCAGCCAATGCCCCTTTGATCACAAGACGGGTTGTATTGGACTCAATGCGAGGCGCAATAAAACCGATGATATTGGACTGGCTACGAATAGAGCGGGCAAATTTATTGGGGATATAATGATTTTCTTTGACGATGACATCAATTTTATTTCGATTCTCTTCCGATACATATCCCCCATTAAAATAACGAGAGACTGTCATTTTTGAGATCCCAAGCTGTTTTGAAATTTCAGCCATGGTCATTTTTTGCGCCATAAAAATCCATCATCCGATTTCGTCATACAGAGGTATACCCCATGTTTGTCTTCTCTTTTAACACGTGAACCTATGATTAATCCAGCGATAAAATCCTTCCATCCCTTGCTCTTACAATGTCCGAAGCCCTTCTTTCAAGTGCATCATCCCTGTAAT
>CAMRDW010000135.1 GCA_947041315.1 uncultured Enterovibrio sp. | reverse complement strand
TCCAAAAGGCATCAAGACTGGATCCCTTTTTTCCAGGCGCAGTAAAAATAACCGACCCTTTCGCGAGATCAATTACAACCATCTGATAACCAAGCTTTTTTCATTGATATAGTTCGTCGATAGCGATACGTTTTACTGTTTTTAGAGAGAGTAAACAATATCGCTTTTTGAGGTGTTTTTTTGAATGTCTTTGACTAAATCCAAACCCGTGTTTAGGTGTCCAGCAAGAGCTTTGATTGTCATCGAAGAGCTAAGAGAAAGCACAAGGCGTTTGAATTCGTGAGTATAGCTGCAATGACGAGGAGCAAAACAAGGGGAAATGAAGCGTAATTTTTCACAGGCTTGGTAAGCCAAGCGTTGGACCTTTAATTCGATGAAGCAGGTTTTATTCCCAATAGGAACAGTCATTAAACGACGCAGTCGAGTGCCTCGTTTAATGACCGCACGGCTATTGCTGCAAGGGCAGCGATAAGGCTTAGTTGGAATGATTTTAAATACTACCGTTCCTTTTTCATAGTACGTTACTTGATATTTATAACCCTCGGTTATTCCAAAAGCATGATAAAGCAATGAAGTAGACATAGTAAATGAGCTCAAACATTAGATGCAGCAAGATTGTCATATCCCCTCTAATGAAGGAAGATAAAATTGCACATTAAAAATAGAAGGATCTCATTTCCTGATGAACCATAAACTTTGGATGTGTAATCTGTAGCCAATCAAATTACAAGCAGCGAGGGTAACATATAGACTTGATACCAAAGCTCTTTAAAATAATTTACTTAGCATTAAATTCAATAATTTAGCAATCTCTATAGGTCGGCAAAAAATTTGATTAATTCTTACCTCCGGTTGATGAGTTCCTGTAATTTTGACCAGAGAGAAATCGCGTAATTTTCTCATGGCTAATTTCGACATTGAGCATGGCCGAAAGCCCAGTTGCTGTAGTGGAACCAAACGTGCTCAGAAAACAATCAATGTATAAATCAAAATTATTTTTTTCATTTCTTAATTCAACCAAAAAGTGAGCTGAACAGCATAAGTAATTACAATTAGTTACGCGCACATCATCGTCATATTAAGGCATTTTCATAGCCCCAGAGTTTGAGCTGCAATTCGATTCAATATTCATATTAACAATTTCAAAGTCACTCGCACTTTCTAAAAACTTCTAATAAATCATCTGATTATCTAAATATAAATAGCTAACTTTAAATCTAATGCTCCCTTATCACCTCTCCTTTTTAAGGTCAAAATATGAAAAAAATATATGTAGCCTCTATTCTTGCCATTTCTATGGCATCTGGTTGTTCAATGCTTGGGGGTTCCGATACAGTTTCTTACAAAGAGCTTCAAACTCAAGGTATTAATCTTGCTGAACGCTCAAATACAATTAATTACAAACCATCCGTTATTAAAGAAGCTGAAATCGCACGCATTGCAGTGAACACCGCTTTTTTTGCAGCAAAACCTGCATATGAGCGCTACACAGAAGAATTGCAAGCAACACCGGCTCTCGGTAACTATTTTGCCGCCGTAGAAGCGATGGAGTCAGAAGAAGACAAAAGAGCGATTTACGATGGACTGACACCTGAAAACAAAATCATTGTCGATAAATTCGTGCAATCTTCTGTTTTTAATGAAGTCATGGGCGGCCTAAAAGAGGCTGCCGGCCCTGCACTGAAAAGCCTCGGCACATTCTTGGCGCTTGACTCAAGTCAGATTCTGGCATCAGTTGATTTTTCTGATCTGATGGCAGAAAAAGACAAGCTTGCACTCACAACTGAGCAAGTTACTTATCTAAACAGCACCGTTGTGTCTGCTTACCAAAACTACCAAATTATCTCTGCTTTTTCAGCTGCGAAATAACGCTCTCTTATCCTTTAAAAAGCCAGTATGTTTATACTGGTTTTTTATTTACATGGCGGCATGTTATGAAAAAATCTCCCCCACTTTTTCTATTTTCTCTTCTTCTTCTTTCTGCTTGTCAAGCAACCTCTCTTAAAATCAATTCCGAAGCGGATGTGAGCGCGAATTCTCAAATTGAACGCGTCAACAAAGAAGCCTTATATGACAGCAAGAATATCGAACTTCCCTCGAACTACGACGTTCGCGCATTTAATCGCATGCGCATTGCAGCATATGTTGATAGCGTAAGCTTTGAAAAAGACGCTCGCGCGACGAAAATAGATAACGGCATTATCGGCAAACTTCTGGAAAACGAACTCGCCCGAACTAAGCGTTATGAAGTACTCACTCGTAACTGTGATGCCTGTGATTATGAAGTCGCTTTTCAGGCTGAAAATACAGTATCAGAAGGCTCCATTGCCGTCGGTGAAAAAATGAATCCAAACTACATTTTTGAAACATCCGTGGCACTTGGCACCGTGATAAAAAAGAAAGACAGCGCACATGAAATCATCTTTCGTAGCTTGATAACAACCAAGGTCGTGAACCCAACGACGGGTGAGATCATCCACTCTTTCGAGCCAATTCGCCACAATATGCCAGCAAAACGCTTCTTTATGATGGAAGGTCAATTGTTGGGCGGTTTTGACGTTAATGATCAAAATGAACTTCAAGAAGCCTATAAAGAAGCCGCACAAAAAGGCATTCAAGTACTGGTTAATCGCACCATGGACTATTACCCAGTGGGAGGACGTCTGACCAATTTTCGCAATGAAAGATTTGCAATAAATGCCGGCATTAATCAAGGCTTCGCAACAAAACAGCCTGTCATTTTATTCCTCAGTGATGAAGGGCTAGATATCCCGATTGCCTCAGCTGAAGTCACACCAAAATCAGACGCAGGCTCTGGGGTCATGCTCAAGTGGAAAGAAAGCGATCCAGATGCGAAATACGTGAAAGAGCAGCTTAAAACCATGGGCAAAGAATATTTAAAACGAAACAAAATTTACGCCGTTTCTGTCGGTACACCCGAAGATTGGAAGCTGTGAACATGACGGTATTTTTAAAAAAAACACTGCCCACATTACTGTTGAGTATGAGCTGCATTTTTGGAACACCGGCAATTGCAGACGCTCCAATGGATGATGTATTTTCACTGCTTAAAAATAACGGTGGCACACTTTCAGGATCTAACATTGCAGATGGTTATTACATCGTCTCTATGGGATTTTCCGATAGGTCAAATTTAAATAAAGCGCACGAAGAAGCACGCATGAATGCGCTTAGATCACTTACAGAAATAATCAATGGCGTGAAAATAAGCGGGAGCACAGTGGCATCAATGAAGGACGTTTCTGTTTCAGGAAACGATGAAAACAGTGAATTTTCGAGCGAATCTTTTATTGAAACCGTAAAAACGAGCTTTACGGGTCATTTGTCTGCTGCCAAGGTATTAAAATCAGGACAACACAAAGGCAAGCACTTCGTTGCCATCGTCATTACCCAATCAGACATCCAAAACACATCACGGCTCAAAACTCCCTCAGCTGCAAACAGTGCCCTTAATATTGTAAACGGCGAGCAGAAAAAATCTGTAGCAAGCTTTGAAATCAAAGAAAGGATCGTTGAAGCAAAAGGGCTTGCTTCCATGAAACATGGCGAAGCAAAAGCACGTGAACTCGCAATGGTTGATGCGTTTAGAAATGCGATTCAACAAACGCAAGGGGTCATGTTGCAAGGAAAATCAGGGAAATATAACGAGGCTATTTCACTGGCTATCTCGACTAAAACCCAGGGTTATGTAAGTCACTTTGAGATTCTCGATGAAGACATCGAACGAGGTCAATATTATATGATCATCGATGCCACAGTTAATGCAGGAAAATTGCTCAATGATGTCAATTTTTACACTCAAATTTTTGGGCAACCGGTATTTAGCATCGATTCAAACAACGCTGAAAAATCAGACTGGCTAATGGACGAATTAGAACAACTTGGCTTTAGAATTAATAACGGAACAACAAAACCTTCCCACACCTTTCACCTCTCTCAAACCAATCGCCTTGTTGAAGATCACAAAGGATCGAAAGGCGCTGAAACGGCATTATCTCTTAAATTACGGGACAAGATCACGGGTGATGTTTTATTCACCATCAATAACTCACCTCAAAAAACACGCATTTTCGTTCAACCAAGCTCTCGCGCAAAGCAGGTCTCTGAGCATATCGCTTATAAACAAATGAACAAAACAATGCGCATTGAGCTCATTCAAGCACTGGCAAAGAATGCAGAGCGCGGAACGGTGTACCAAATTGTGCTCAAAAATGCCAAACGCAATGACGTAGAAATCTTCAAGCATGTTCTAAACAACGGCTCTTCCGGCAACGTTGAAAACTGGAGTTGGGATAAAACGAGTAAAACAATGACCCTCCATTTCAGGTTTTCAGGTCCTTTAAGCGAAGCGATGGACCAAAGCCTCAATGAACTTTACTCCAGCTTCAAAAAGACAGGTAAAGGGCGTCGACCGCACATGATACAAGTCGGAAGTCACGCTGCCAATTTTGATATTTTGGGATGAAAATGCACATAAAACAGTGCCTCTTTTTTATTGTATTTTTTATGCCCCTTATGGGCATGGCGCAATCCCCCAAATCGATATATCAAACCTCTTTGACAGAGAAGCCAAGCGGTGTATACGAACAAGCACCTTGGTTGTTTTTTGTCATCAAGCAACCCTGCCTAACGAGCAAGCAATTTGCGGGAACAGCAGAATCAAAAGCGGCTGAAGGTTCATTTTATGCGTTTTTAGCAAACGAAGTAACACTGCGAAACGTCTCTTTAAATCACGCTGACATTTTGTTTCAAGAACCTTTGAAATCAGATATCATCACTTATATTGCAAAAGAATTTTCGCCTCTTTCTTCGATTAATCATCAGCTTCTCATTGATAGAAACAGCGAAGCACAAAGCTGCATTCGAGAATATGTTCAGGTCGCGAAGCTAGCTCAATTTTCAGCGAAGGTTGCGATCCCCGCTTTCGCGGTCAAACAAGCGACAGCGGCCCTCATAATCAATGCGGTTAAGCGTAAAGATTACAAATTACTTTCTTCTTATTTTCAAGCAATTCACCTTCCTCATCTCAGTATTATTTACCGCGAGTTATCAAATAAAGACATCTTGCCTATCAATCTTAACCTTAAAGATATTTCAGAAAACACCTTTCCAAAATGTAACGATGCAAGCTATTGCTCGCAAACTGCACGCCCCTTTTCTGACTCAGATATCCACGGTGTGATTGGGCATGTTTTGCATCAAAAAGGCCTCGCTAAAATCACCAATATGAACCCATCTAAAGCCCTCGCGGAAGATTATTTTACTGAGGCTCAAAAAAACTTTAGTCAGGGACAAAACGCCGAAAAGATCATCGAAGATCTCACATTGAGCTTGAATCTTAACCCTTCAAAACCTGCAGCCTGGAAAATGTTATCCAACATTTTTCGGGCGATAGATAAGCCAAGTGAAGCCCTCAGTGCAGCGCATCAATATGTTTTGCAACAACCAAACGACATTGAAAGCTGGCTGTATATTTACAAAACGCTTGAATTTGTCGATCTCGATGAAAGCCAGCGTTTAAGCGCACTCCTTCGCTCTCTAGAATCAAATTTCAAGTTTTCGCCTTGGGCAACAAAACAATTAAAGGTTGAGTCATGAACAAAATCACTTCATTAGCTTTATCTATTCACCTTCTTATTTCACCCGTAATTTTTGCCGAAGACTTTGTACCTCAAGAAACAAGTGGCTTGGAAACCATGAGCGAGCTGGTTGAACGCCCCTTCGTTCAACAGGAGATCGTTGAAGAAAACTATGTCTCTGCCGAAGATCAAATTTACGCAGAATTAGCGCGCAAAGGTTGGATTGAAGGATGGGATGAGAAGAATAAACGTTTGTTTGTTGTTCAGTCAGAAATGTTCGACTCAGAAGATCCAAACTACGACGACAATTTTATCACCAAACGCTCTCAATTCGCCATGCTCGCGACCTTGTCTGCAAAAGCAAAAATGGTTGAATTTATGCACACACAAATGAGCGCGCTCGATCAAATAAGTGCCCCAGGAACCGATGTACACGCCGAATTAAACGAGCAATACACCAAACTGGAGAGAAAGATTGAAGCACAGCAAAAAGCACTGGAAAAAATGCTGATTGAAGTGAACGCAGCAGAAGCTGATAAATTAAAAGGCGTAACCTGGAATGATCGCAGTTACGCCTATATGAATGCACTCATCAAAAAAATCGATGCGTCTTATAGCGTCTCGAATATAGATGAAAAGAAAATTGCAAAATTTGCAAAGGCCAAAAAAGGATACGAGGAAGCTAACGCGCAACTTCTTCAAATTCAAGAGCAAGCACAAGCCATTAAAGACGAGATCAAACTGGAATCATTCAGCGCGGTTGAAACCTTGGCCAAAGCGCCCATCCTCGGTGCTTCTGTTTTGTTGCAATCTGAGTCTTGGAACGCTGAGGATAAACGATATGAAGTTGCAACCTTAATGGTGTGGAGCCCTAAACTTGAGCGCGCAGCCAAAGCCATCATTACAGGTGAAGCATTCACCCTTAAACCCAAAAACGGCATGAGCGTTCAAGGTTGGCTTCAATCACAAGAAGCCGCAACATTGATTGGTCCTCGCCAGTATATTGACAAAAATGGCTCTCGTTGGTTTATCGGCACATATGCAATGCCAGTTGAAGGTTCATCTTCAATGATCAAAAAAAACAAGTCTATTGCCGAAATGATGGCTAAAAAAGAAACGTCTATGGCCTTGTATGCAGACATTGAAACCCACAAACAAGCCAGCATCGCGATGCAAACCCATTCTGGAGATCTAAACGGAAAAGACCAAACAAAAATCGCCACAAGCGTTGCTGAAACTACGCGCCAATCCATTGAAAATCGTAATGTAAAGGGCCTCTCTAAGCTACTCTCAAAAACTATCACTCACCCCATTTCAAAGCAAAAAATCTATGTAGTCGCTTATGGCCTTTCTTCAAGCAGCGCAGCTGATGCACTAAAAATGGAGGTATCTTCCATTAATGCCGCGACTAAAGCGATAACGACGAATAAGGTAAACGGCGCAAACAAACAAGCATTAGACAGAAAGCTTGAAGCCGCCAAATTAGCACCTGTCGTCGCAGCATCAATAAATCAAAATGAGCCGAGCTTTGACGTTGACATAAAAAAAGTCCCAAAAACAGCATCATCTAAAAATACAAA
Source organism: uncultured Enterovibrio sp. (assembly GCA_947041315.1). Taxonomy (GTDB): domain Bacteria; phylum Pseudomonadota; class Gammaproteobacteria; order Enterobacterales; family Vibrionaceae; genus Enterovibrio. The sequence continues at coordinate 2,943 of CAMRDW010000135.1, read as the reverse complement.
CCAAACATTGCTCAATGCACCCAGCTTTGACGAAGACGATTTTTGATAAAACCAACGACAAGCAAGCTCTCTTTTAAAGAGCCTGCTTTTATATTTAGGATGATGATAGGGATATCGATTAATGAAAAAACGACTGATTTTAACCGTCTTTTCAGCCACCTTGATGGGCTGCGAATCGACTCAAACAATAACGCCACCTCTCGCTGTAGCACCACCTCTTGAGTGTACCTATTTCGGTAAACCTGATGTTACGGCACCAAGTTGGATTTGCAGCGCGAAAGCAAACCATGATGAATATATTCGCGCTGCTGTCGGCTTTAGTGGCAATACAGCAGGGGGGCTTGCTCATCAAAAAAATCTTGCGGTCTTGCAAGCAAAAAAAGAGCTCGCTGACCAAGTGAAAAGTGAAATTATCACCTCAGTGAAAAGTAAAACAGGTACATTAGGGGTTGAGGGTATGTCGGGCGCAAGCGCTGCAACATCGGCAGAAATGCAGTCCATTTCAAATGTTGAACTTACGGGCGTCGAAATACTGCGATCAATTCGTGGTGCAGATGGTTATTTTTATGTGCACGTAGGCCTGCCTCGAAAAGTGCTCCAGCAAAACATCGAAAATCTTGTCGAAAAAGTGCAAACAGCCTCTCCCGCTTCAAAAACAAATCCAAAAAGTACGCTGCTTGAAAATCAAAAGCTCGCAGATGAAATAGCAAAAGCCTTAAGTGGGGTATAAATATCAGCATGTATACACAGACTTATGCTGTGATTGTATTGGGGATGCTAATAAGCGCCCCATCACATGCCAACGGCACAATTAACGCAGAATTCGAGCAAAGAAAATCGGCTATTTCACAATCTTTTGATCTAAATAAAAAAGATAAAATCACAACATTTGACCACGCAAAGCAGGATTATTTAACACGATTCAATCAGGTGAAATCTGAGTTAGCAAAAACATGGGATAATCCGAAACTAACCAATAAAACCCAGTGGGTACAATACAGCCAAAACGACAAAATAAGGCGAATCGTCGATTTTCAATCAAATGAGGTAACCGTCGAAATCATTAACAATAACATGGATGAAAATGAAATAAATACACAGCTTACGAAGCAAATACGTCAACTCGAAAAGCAAACAATGAACGATGCCATCGCAAATGACAGAATGCTTACTGGCATTTCGCGATCACCTAATGGCGATCTTCCGATTTTTAGTGGATTGATAACAAAGGAAATGTTGGAAAACTCAAACAAAACTCAATATGTTCAAAAAAACGGCGCGCAGACATCAAAAATATCAATGAAACTCCCCCAAAACCTAATCAATCAGCGAGCTAAAAGCTACCTTCCTGATGTTTTAGGAGCATCTCAAAAATGGAATATTTCACCCGCGTTAGTCATGGCCATTATTCACACTGAAAGTCATTTCAACCCCGTAGCGCAATCCCATATCCCCGCTTATGGACTGATGCAGATAGTGCCAAGCTCTGCGGGAAAAGACGTCACTAAGCGTTATTTGGGCGAAGCCAAAGTTTTAACCCCCGACATTTTGTTCAACTCCAGCATGAACATTGATATTGGTACTGCGTATTTGAACATACTCGATACCCAATATTTAAAGAATGTAAATCACCCCAAAACCCGTATTTATTTGTCAATTTCGGCTTATAACGGAGGCATTGGTGCTGTCGCCAAACACTTTTCTGGTGAGCCTTCACTATCGAGCTTGGCAAAGGTCGTAAATACACTTTCTCCTGAAGATGTTTATAAATCTTTAGCCAATGACTTTCCTTATAAAGAAACTCGAAACTACATTCAAAAAGTGAATGAAAAAACATCTTTCTACACCTCTTATCTCCAATCAGACAGCATATGATGAAAAAGCAATTACTCTTCCTTTCTATCCTCCCATCCCTGTGTTGTTCTGCGCCAAGCTGGGTTGAAAAACCAGAGTTCAAAAGGGATGCATTTTCATCGATTGGACTTGGAGACACGCTTAATGAAGCCAAAAGAGATGCCTTAGTAAACCTTTCAAATACAATGAGCTCAAGCATATCTTCAAGCCTGACTCATTCAATTACAACGCAAAGCGGAGAAACGCTTCAAAAAAGTAATGCAGACAGCCAAATTATCAGCGACATCGTGATGCTGCCAAGAATAAATTGGGACAAAATGGAACTCGATGAGGGTATTTATTACGTGCAAGCATCCATATTTATTTCGCAATACGTCATGCTCATCGAAAATCACATTGAATTGACTCTTGCCCCACTCAAACATTTGCTCAATAAATCAAGTTTGAGCTTGGAGGATTATTTTTACCTTGAAGGATTAAGCGATAAACTCAGTCTGCTTTCTCGTCAAGCATTATCTATCTTGACCTTTTCTCCGAATTCTAAAGGTACAATTGAAGATATTCATGCCTTACTTAAAATGAAAAACGCCTTCAAACAAACGATATGCATCAAGATCATCGCAAAATCAACCTCAGATTATGAAAAAAAAATATTACAATCTTCACTAGAACAAACCCTCGCGCAAAGCGGATTACCCGTCAAAAATAACTTCGATTGCTTGCCCCTCACCTTTTATTCTTCAAGCCAAAGTGAGCAAGTGAAAAAGAAACGCAGGGTACACATCAGCATGCAAGTAGAGCTCGGTCAACCAACGCTTTATAAAAAACTATTCAAGTTTTCAGGTGACAGCCAAGGGAAAAAATCCATCGCTATGGCAAATGCATCCGCCAATTTCGCCTCTTATTTTTCACGCGAAAATTCCTTGCTCAACACCCTTTTTGATAATTCATTAACTGTGATTGAAATAAGTACACATCCTGAATATTCCAAGTAAAAAATGGTTAATTTTCTCATGTGAATTTGGTCGATTAATTGCTGTCTCTTAGTCACATCTCAAACTAAAACTCCAAAAATCATTGGATCTCATT
>CAMRDW010000134.1 GCA_947041315.1 uncultured Enterovibrio sp. | reverse complement strand
TCGGGCATTTTTTTATCTAAAAATCAAAAAAGTAAAATTCAGATTTCAGATTTCAGATTTCAGATTTCACAGTATGAAAAAATAAAATCCCATTATTTGATAAGAGAAATACCTGCGTTTTCCATCTTAATTTGCCGCCTTTTGTAAAGGGCGCCCAATGTTTTTTTAAAGGTCCCTTTACTGGTCCTGAACAATTCGAATATTTCTTCTGGTGTGCTTTTATCCGTTACCGCTAAAAATCCGCCTTTTCGTTCTAAGGTTTGAAGTATCTTCTCGGACAAAGCTTCAATTTTATCTCTTCCTAATTTTTGCAATGACAAATCGATGCGTCCATCCTCTCGAATTTGTTTGATATAAGCGGTCATCTTTTTCCCTAAAAAGACTTTACCAAAAAGCTCCGATTTAAACAAAAGCCCCAAATAAAGATGATTGATTGCGCACTTATAGCCCAAATCGGTTTCTTCAAGAAGGATCACATCAACGCGTTCTGCTTTTTTATAAGGTGGGGCGGATTTATCGAGATATTTATTAAATTTGGTTGAGCCCACGATACGCCCAGAGGCCTTGTCTGTATGAAGATAAACTAAATAGGATTGTTCTTCTTGCATCCTTACGCGTTGCTCACTGAAAGGAACCAAGAGATCTTTTGATAAGCCCCAATCCAAAAATGCACCCACCGAATTTGTATTGATGCATTTTAGTTTTGCAAACTCCCCCACCTGTGCGAAAGGTTTTTCAGTGGTGGCAATAATGACATCTTCTGAATCAAAATAGATAAAGACTTCAATCTCGTCTCCAAGTTGAGCCGTTTTAGGGACATAACGTTTTGGCAATAAAATATTCCCATATGCCTCTCCTCCGTCCAGAAAAAGACCGAACTCGACCTCTTTGACTATTTTAAGTGTGTTAAATTGCCCTATTTTAATCATTGCATTATTTATCATTGAACTCATGCTCATTCATTCAGGTTAGGCGCAGTATACGCAGAAGCCGCGTCATTTTGAATGCCCGCTCTTGATTCAGTTTATTCCCGTCCTTTTTGAAGCGGCATCGGTGTTCGCGTCCAATCACATAAATCTATACTCAGCGCCTTCACGCGCTTGTCGCAGTCGCGCAACCTTAAAAATTTTGGGTATAAGTTGAGTGGCCCTTCTGGCGTTTTATGGCAAACATGAATTCGTTCATTTTTGCCATAAAAGAAGCCAACATGATTCATTTATAAGAATAATATTCCTTGTAGTCGTTATTCATCCTCGTTTGAATCCCATTTAAAATAAAACCATCTACATGAATACCCGCGTTAGCAAAACGCCGACAGGAAAACTCAAGATCTTTTATCTTTGTCTTTGAAAATCGAGCCAATAAAAGAGTGATCCCTGCATATTTACCAACAATGGATGCATCCGTCACGGCTAAAATAGGCGGCGTATCAATCACCACAAGATCATAATTCGTCGAAGCCCATTGAAGAAATTCACCAAAACGAGGGTGGATCAGCAATTCTGAAGGATTAATAGGTACCGTCCCTCGAGTGACCACATTTAAATAGCTTGTGTGAGTTGCTTTTATCTTTTCTTCAAAAGGACATTTCCCAGCCAAAATATCAGAAAGGCCAGATTCATTTTTTAACGCAAAAAATTTCGCGATTGTCCCTTTTCGCATGTCTGCATCAATCAATAAAACATTGATCCCCGCGTCAGCTATCACAGCGGAAATATTGGCCGCGGTAAATGATTTTCCAAGACCGGATGTTGAACCTGAAATCATTAAGATATTATTTTTTGATTTCATCATTAAAAATTGTACATTGGTTCTTAAGGATCTTAAGGCTTCAATCGATACATCATGTGGAGAGGCTTCAACCAATAAAGTGTCTTTAATCGCCATTCTCTTGTTCTTTTTCATATTATTTTCAAGATTTAATTGAAATTTTGAAAAAGGAACAGAGGCATAAACAGGAACCCCGAGATCTTCCAGATCTTTTTGATTTTCAATTCCTTGCCTTAAATATTTAATGAATATGACATAGATCACTGAGAGCATGCCACCAAGCAACATCGAAATAAAAACAATGATGGTTTTATTGGGTTTTATCGGAGCAGAATGAGATTCCGCCTTATCCAATATCCTCACATTGCCTATTGTACTGGCTTTAACGATGCGCAATTCTTCTATCTTATTTAAAAGCAGAATATAAATATTCTGATTCACATCCACATCTCGCGTTAAACGCAATATTTCTCTTTGTGTTTTAGGCAGTTTATGCCCTAAAGAGCCTAAACGATCTTTCTCTTTTATTAATGCATTCCTATTTTCTAGCAAGGTTTTATAGACGGGATGTTCCGAGGTGTATCGCACCGTCATTTCATTTTCTTTAAGCTCCAAACTTTTCAGCTCTTCTTCAATTTTGACCATGACATCAAGAATTGATTTTGCTTCGAAATTTAAATTCACCGAAGAATTTGTCTGTCTATATTGATTCAATGTATCTTCCGCCACGGTCAGGTTCTTTTTAACCTCAGGAATGGCTTTATTTAAAAAGACAAGGCTTTTTGCCGCTTCAGCAGAATTTCGCTCGATGTTTTGTATTAAATAATTTTGAATAATATCATCTAAAATTTCTTTATTTTCACTCGGTATCGGACCTTCAAAGGAAATTTGAAATATACCGCTGTTATTGCCTTTTTCATTAAAGTGGATTTTTGAAAGCAACCACGCAATCGCATCTAAGTAGGTTCTGCTTTTTAACGTGAAGCTGTCTCCTTTCGTTGCATTGACGTTTTCGACGAAAATTTGATATCCATTCATTTCAACAGGCTCACCAAAGCGGCCCTCGAGAAGTGTTTTTCCTTCACTGTTTTGTAAACGGTAATCTGTGTTTTTAACTTTAGATATCAATAAAGTATGAAATGCTGATTCGACATTAGAAGGAACATTGAAATAACGAACAGAAGCAGAAATCTCATTTTTAAATATTCTTGCTAATCGTTTTCCAAAAAAAGAAGAATAATCAGGTTGAACCTCGGTCATTAAATCAAATTTATCGACTGTTTTCCCAAGAATCATTCTTGATTTAAATATTTCAATTTCAGCCTCAGAGGCAAGAGGCAGCAAAGAAGAATCTCCTTTCATACCTAACATCATTGCAGCACTTTCTTTTTTTTCCACTTGTATCAAAGCATCTGCTTTATAGATAGGTTCAGAAGAGTAAGCAATGAAAAAACCTATCATTGTAAACAATGCTGAAACCCCAATAATAAGCCAGCGGGAATCAAAAAGAACGGAGAAAACCTCTAAAAGATCAATCTCACTTTCTGTGTCTGTATTTTTTTTCATAATTATTTCAGTCATAACTTTATCTATTCACAGTAAAAATAAAGATACACTCTCACGTAAACATATATCCTCGTCGCTTTGCCGCTGCGTGAGTCAACCCCGTCAGACGCGCATCGATGTCAAGGCCGTCACTCGCTTGTCGCTTACACGCAACTTCAAATGTCTTGGGTATAACGAAGAGTTTCGTTTTTATTTATTTTGATAAAAGACAAGCTTCATTTTTAAAGCCTGCTTTAATCCAGAGCCAGTGTTCAACAAGAAAGTATTAAGAATGTTGCTCTTCATTTAATTCAGGGAGTTGTATCATCAAAACCGTTTTTTCTTTAAGTCAAGGCGTCTTCTGGCTAAAACACATGATCCATTCCAATGAAATACAGGCCATGAGAACACCTTAAATAGAATAAGAATGAATGCATTGATAGCAGAAAAAAGAGAAGAGACGTCTTTTCAGTTATTTAGACCAATTGACAATCCTTAATGACGCTTCTGTAATCTCATTTAATCCAGTGATCGATGGCAGTAATTGACGGATAACGCGATTCCATCGTGCTATCGGTGCGGCCGTCACATAAATAATGTCTTTCGGCTCTAACTCAAATTCGGTACCCAAAAGAAGGGCTGAGGCATCTTTTATATCAAGTTGAAATATTTTTGCTGTCTTTTGTGTGCTATCTGACTCTTCATGGCCATTTCGTATGATAAAGATCCCCGTAGCATCGGCTTCTAATTGATTAATTCCCCCGACCGCACTCAAGGCTTCAGTGAGACTCATTCCGATTCGGTCCATCTTTAGAAGCTGGGGTTTAGACACCTCTCCCATCACAAAGACTTTTTGTGAATCATTTCGAGGAATGTGTATGATGTCCCCGGCTGAAAGCAAGTGATTTTGTTCCAAGTCCCCGTATTGCATTAAGGCCAGCAAAGAGACCTTTTGTTCAATGCCATCTCGTGTCATCACCACGTTATTCCAATCTGCATTTTCGGCTAAACCGCCCGCTTGATTGATGGCGTCCAATAAGGTCAAAGGGATATTTGTTATGGGCTGCTTACCGGGTTTATTGACCTCTCCCGTTATGTAGGCATTTTGTGAACGAAAAGAGGACACGTTGACATCCAATTGCGGTTTTTCTATGTATTTGGACAAGGATGCAGCCATCAGATTTCGCACTTGATTTATGCTATAGCCCGCCACTTTGATGGAGCCAACATAGGGAAAATAGATCGTACCGTCTTTTTGTACCCAACTTCCAGAATCTGCCGCCGCAGTATAAAAACCACTGGGATAGGTCAATTCAGGATGCCCCCAGACGATGACATTAAGGATGTCACCCGGCCCAATGCGGTATTCATATTGACGGATTAATTCATCCAGAATGGGGTTTTCTGTTGCTTTGTTTTTTATCGTTTTGAATTCAGAAATATTTGAAACGCTTAATGGGTAAATAATAACATCTAATCCATCATTTGTTTTTCCATCCTGTCCAGAAATATGACTACCAGGAAGCGAGCAGGCTGTCAATATTAAAGAGAAAATGACATGAACGATGGGTGATCTTTTAATTGTATTCATCCTATGCGCACTATTATCCAGATAAAAGAAAGCCATTCACTTTCCTTTTATAAAAGGCGTCATTCTGAAATTTCAGAATAACACGAAGCATAATAATATAATTAGTGGCATCACAAAGTAAATGCATTTCGTTCTTTTTTGAAACCATACACATACATAATTTATATGTATCAACACAGTATTAAACATTGCATTAAGGGAAACCGACTAAATAAAATATAGAAATGATAAGCAAGAAATGAATAATCAGACTGTATTAAACATCCTCCTTCATTCCTCTGTGTATGTCTCGAAGCGCAAGATAGAATGCACTCTGTTTAATCGTGAAAAAACAATCAAATCAATGATGAAGTTAGAGTCAGAGCACGTTGACGCCGGATGATGATGCAGAATAAAACAGACAAAAGTGAGTCCGAGTTGCTCATTGAAGACGCAAGGCGTGATTGAACCTGAACACATTTTGATTAAAAAAGAGTCCGCATTTCGCAGGACAAAAAAACACAAGCATTGAGCGTTTACCGTACAAAAATGGAGTTTAAAAAGAGGAGCAATTGTATAAAATCAAAGTAAATATAATTAGTGAGTTACCCAAAACGCCCCATGTCCCGAATGTTTTTTAACCGAAAAAAATCCAGCTGAAGAATGACAAAAAATAACCCCGCTCTCATTTTTAATTTACAAGAGCTTGAATATATATTCTTTTTTAGATTATTCTCAAGGCGTTGTTTTTTTGCGCCGCACCTTAAGGGGTGTATTTATTGATATAAAAAATAAGCCTCAGCTTTAATGGAAAAAACCTCATCTTAAGAATGCCTGTTTACATTTAACAAAAAAGCAATTTTATTTATTCACACCGACCTATCAGGATTAAAACCGCGTGAACAGGGTCTCTACCCGTCGCTTTTAAATCTGCCAGTGTGTTGGCCTCTCTCGCTCAGGCCAATCACAAAGTCAATCTATGCTCTTGGCCTTCACGCGTTTGCCGCCTACACGCAACTTCAAGTGTCTTGAATACCCGTCGCCTTTAAATCTGCGTGGATATTGGCGAGCCTCGCCCAGGCAAATTATACACATCGTGAATGATAACTGGCTTCACTCGCCTGACGCAGGCGTGCATCTTCCATTATTTTGTATATAGCGTAATAAGACTTGAACAGGATGCAAGAGGCGTGTTTTTTCAAATCGCTTCACCTGGCTTCGGCATGAATAGCCCGTCGCCATGCAGCGTGACATTGGCAACGTTTCTAATCTGGATTTCCAACTGAGTGCATAAATGCCTTTTGAATTTTTAAGATGTTCTGTTTCATGTCCATAGGTCCCTGCCATGCCACAACACCCAACAGGCACCGCATCAAGGAGCAAGCCAAAGCGATTAAAAATCTGTTTCCACTCATTTTGTACATTGGGTAATTTTGTTTTTTCGGTACAATGCGCCAATAAATACCAAGGCGTGGGATCAAAAGAGACCCTATCAGGTTTATTTTTGATTTCATTGAGTAACCATTCATGAACAAGCTGCACATGAAAATCACCACGCGAGGCCCCCAAGATCTCCGCATATTCATCTCGATAACAGAGCACCATCGCCGGATCTATCCCCATCATCGGAATACCAAGCGCTGCCAATTGACTGAGACATTGCGCGGTGTTGTCCGCTGTTTTTGAAAATTGGCGAAGAAAACCTTTTACATGTTGGGCTTTCCCATTGGGTTTAAAGGGCAATAAAATCGGCTTTTTACCCAAATTTTCAACTAGATGAACCAAATCAACAAGCAGATCTGCTTCATAAAATGAAGTGAAAGGGTCTTGCACTATCAGAACATGTTGTTTCCGCTCTTCTTGCGTCAATGTCTGAAGTTGTAAAAAGTCAAAGCGTGTTGCACCGTGATCCTTTAAACACGTTTGCAAAGGCGGTACGGACAAAACAGGGGCATTGACATAACCCAGGATTTTCTCCGTGAGGTATTGCGCCCATACAGGGGCAATAAAAGCATTGGCAACGCGAGGCCATTTCACCATCACAGGAAGCAGCGTTTCGATGTTTGCAACCAAATAATCCTTCAAAGGCCGTGGGTAACGGCTGTAATACAGATTCATAAAGCGCGCACGAAATTGTGGAACATCTACATTTATTGGACACTGCGTCGCACAGGCTTTACAGGCCAAACACCCCTTCATGGCCTCCATCACTTCATGTGAAAAATCCGTTTTGTTTTGCTCATCCCAGTGGTTTTGAAGGCGTTGGATGCATTGTTTAAAGGTCAGATTTTTCTCCATGAGGCTTTTTTCCAAAGAAAGAGGACTCACCCCAACCACGGCGAGCAATCTCAGCCATTCACGCATCATGCCCGCTCTGCCTTTGGGGGATTGGATCCTGTCAGAGGAGACTTTCATTGAAGGGCACATGGGAGAATGCACGTCATAATTGAAACACAGGCCATTTCCATTGCAATCCATCGCGCGATGAAAATCATTTCGTGTCTTCACTGGAATTTGGCGGTCAAATTCACCGCGTGTCGCGCTTGAAACGCAGGCCAAGTCTTCATTCGACCCTATGGGAGTGCAAATTTTTCCAGGGTTCATTTTATTTTGGGGATCAAACGCTCCTTTTATTTCTCGAAGCGACTGGTACAAGGTTTCACCAAAAAAAGCAGGGGTGTATTCAGAGCGGAATCCTTTTCCGTGCTCCCCCCACATCAAGCCACCGTATTTCGCCACTAACGTGACCACTTTGTCTGAAAGGGGTTTGATTAAACGCGCTTGCTCAGGACAGCAAAGATCAAGCGCCGGACGCACATGTAGCACCCCCGCATCCACATGTCCAAACATCCCATAATCAAGTCCATGACTGTCCAGTAACGCTCTGAATTCGATTATAAAATCGGCCAATTTCTCTGGTGGCACGCAGGTGTCTTCCACAAAAGCCACGGGTTTGGCATGGCCTTTTGTCGCACCCAATAAACCCACTGCTTTTTTTCGCATACCATAAATTCGTTCAATGGAAGGCACATCCTCACAAACTTGATACCCGATGATCCCCGCACCTTCTTCAAGCATCAAAGCGTCCAGGCGCTCGCACAATGCATGTGCGCCCTCTTTCGTTTCGGTTTCATCAGCGCCTGCAAACTCAACCAAATTCACCCCTTGCATGTTTTTATTTGGCACCTCGCTGAAATAATCTTTCACGCCCAACCAAACAATGTCTTTTTTCGCTAAATTCAGCACCCGCGAGTCCATGGTTTCAACAGACAAGGCGTGCGCTTCCACCAAGAGAGGGGCATTTTTCAGTGCAGAGTCAAAGGTGTCGTATTTTACATTGATCAGCAGGCGTTTTGTTGGGATGGCGGTGATATTGAGTTTCGCTTCACTGACGAAGGCCAATGAGCCTTCAGAGCCGCAAATGATCCTGCCAATATCAATGCGTTCATTGTCGGGTTGATAAGCATTTTTTAAATCATACCCAGTGAGAAAACGGTTTAAGGGAGGAAAAACAGCTTCGATTTCTTTGCGTTGATGACAACAAATTTCGGCCACCCGTTTTAAGGCGTCCGTTGCATTGTTTTTAGCCGTCAGGGCATCTATTTCTTGTTTGGTCATCGCTTGGGTGTTGAGCACAGAGCCGTCGGCTAAAATCGCAGTAACCGACAAAACATGATCCGAGGTTTTCCCGTATTTTAATGAGCCCTGACCGGATGCATCGGTATTGATCATGCCCCCTATCGTCGCGCGGTTACTGGTCGAAAGATCCGGCGAAAAAAAGAAGCCATGCGGTCGCAATGCATCATTCAATGCATCTTTTACAACCCCTGCTTGCACGCGGACCCAGGCTTCTTCAATGTTGATTTCAATGATCTGGGTCATGTAGCGTGACAAATCGATGATCAGGTGTTTTGAAAGGGATTGACCGTTGGTCCCCGTCCCACCTCCTCGGGGTGAAAATCGAATATCCTTATATTCACTCTCATTTGAAAGCTGGCAAAGTAACACCAAATCGTGCGTCGTTCGAGGAAAGAGCACCGCTTCTGGCACACATTGATAAACAGAATTGTCGGTCGCGACGATAAGCCGACTGGCATAACTTCGCTCAATGTCTCCTGAAAAATCGGTCTTTTTTAATTGATCTAAATAAGAAATAACCTGAGGCGCGTCAGTGCGTTCCTGGTGATGATCCTGGTTGAGCAGAGGCAGCATCTTAACTTCCCTAATTTTGAAACCGAGCGCTTTAACCCAAGAAATGTGACGTTACAGGGCAGCGGCTAGAACGAAAAAGCCCTGAGCATCGATGCGATTCGGCTTTAAAATCGCAACAAAAACAGGCATCTTCAAAGGCGACGGGTCCATGATAAAAAAATAATCCATTAAGATACACATTACTTTACCTTGAAAACCCAAGCAACCAGAAGATCCTCAAATCTAAATCACCCAAAACAAACAAAAAATCCACCCGCCTCCCAATGTCTCCCACGCTTAAGCATTCACATCAAAATGGCGATATTCCACTTTTTTTATAACCTCCTTCAAAAATTACGCTGAGGAGACTTTGGGAGGTTCCGATTTTGCCTGCGAGGTCAAACTTCTTATGTGCTTTTCGGGCTTTAAACTGCCCAATGTAACAGGCTCCACTTTGTGACGGCGTCACTTTTATTGTCTTTAAAGCTGGCCTGAGCGAGATATCAAGATTCCTACAAGCCCAAGCGTCATTTGAAGTGCCGTGATATTCGGGGAGTTTGAACGTCAAAACAGGTTTTCGTTATGGGTAATGTTTTGGGTATGATCACTGTCATTATGTGCGATATACCCAAAGGAATTGAAGATGCGTGTAGGCGGCAAGCGAGTGAAGCCCTTGAGCATAGAGTGACGATGTGATTGGGCTGAAGGAGCGTAGCCAACACCCACGCAGTTTCAAAGGCGACGGGTATAGAGGCTGAAGATAAAAAGAGTGCTCTGTTGGATTTGAAGCTTATCGACGTTTTTTTATCAAAACGACACTTACCGAAGAAATTGGAAGGTATCGGTACGATGAGCGAGCGTTAATTCAATCCACAATGGAGGCATAAAAGAATGCCGACAAGAAAGAGGACATTGGAAAGGAATAAAGGACAGCGCCGGTGTTGAGGTCGTTTAGTAACAAGGGTTTAGCTGCAAGCGTTTCACAACAAAGGTTTCAGAAGAAAGGTTTCAGAACAACGCTTTCAGAACAACGGCGTGATACGCCGCTTCAAGTCTTTTTATAAGGGCAATGACGACATCCATTAGAACAACAAGTACCGCGCTTTAAGTGATA
>CAMRDW010000133.1 GCA_947041315.1 uncultured Enterovibrio sp. | reverse complement strand
TAAAGGAGAGCGCCCCCTACTCTCCTTTTTTAAAGATGCGCGATTGGGTTTGAACACGGCTTATCATTTTTCCAAATGCTTTGTCTTTTTCTCTTTTTTGAGCAAGGGTTGCACCGTTAAATGCTTGCTCTCGCATAAGTTTTTGATAATTTTCGAAACGACGCAAAGAAAGACTTTCGTTTTGAATGGCCTTTTGAATGGCACAATCCGGCTCTTGTGCATGCTGACAATCACTGAAACGACATTGTTCTGCAAGGGCGGCGATTTCACTGAAGGTTTCGCTGATCCCCTGTTCGCAATCACTCAATTGAAGCTCACGCATTCCGGGGGTGTCCATTAGAAGTCCCCCTTTCTCCAACCATTTCATGGTACGGAATGTGGTGGTGTGGCGGCCTTTGCTGTCGTCTTCACGGATCCCAGCGGTCTGCATGATCTCCGCCCCCAACAAGCCGTTCATTAACGTGGATTTTCCTACCCCAGACGATCCCATAAAAGCCACTGTTTTCCCTGTTTGGCAATAGGAAGACAATTCACTCAAATGCGCTTTGTCTAACGCATTGATAGAATGCACGCTCAAAAAAGGGTCTAAGGATTGAACCTCTTTCCGTTTCTTCGCTTCATCAAGGCATAAATCGGCTTTTGTCAAAATAACAACCGGCTCCACTTTGGCTTCTTTGGCAAGAGAAAGAAACCGTTCAATGCGGTTTAAATTAAAATCATCATTTAAAGAAGAGACTATCAAGAGGGTATCAATGTTGGCCGCAATCAATTGCATCCCCACTTTTGAGCCGGGCGCTTTACGAGAAAATAAAGACTGGCGTGTTAGCAGACGCCGTAATTGATGTCCGTCATCAAACAAAACCCAGTCCCCCACACAAACAGAGTCCATCAGCGAAGAAGGTGAAACCTTGACTGTGCCTTTTTCTGAGGCCACCAGCAAATGACTGCGATGCTGCTCTATGATGCGCCCAACAGAAAAAGACACCGACTCTGTTTTTTGTAATTGTTCTTCAAAATAAGCGCACCAGCCTAAATCGAGTAAAGACGGATTGGAGCCCATCATGGCGTTTTTCCTCTTTTTATACCCGTCGCCTTTGACGTTGCGTGCTTGCAGGCTACGCTCGCTCAACCCCATCACAGAGTCCATCGATGCTCTATGCCCAACGGCTTCAGTCGCTTAGGGGCTTCACTCGCTTAGCGTCTACACGCATCTTCAATTCCATTGGATATATGGATGTGGATAAATGAAATTCGCGTGTTTAATCGCGCTTTCGAGAGTATCAAACTTTTCGCTTCGAGGGGGAAATCCTTTCGTGGGATTTTTTGTATTTCAAAAGAGCCCTTACCCAAAAAACGAGAAAAAGCAGCTGGGTGCATCAAATCCGAGCGCTTCAAATACAAGCGCCAAAGGGGGCATTCTTTTGCGTATTAACCGCTAACGACTCGCAATTTTGACTTACAAGGCACACAGTTGCACATCCTCTTTTGTGCGCTTCTCCCAGAAAATAACGCGTTTTTTTATCAACCCCGAGAGGAACATCAAATTCCGCTCTTCCTGTGGGTGTTTATTGCCCTTAAGTCCTCTACTTTAGGGTCCATCAAAAGATCAAATACCCCATCTTGCGAGTCAATCGTTCAAAAATTTACGGAGTGTTTTTATGGATATAAAACGCAAAAACCCACTATTCCCTCTTTCCGCCGTGGCTTTAGCTTGCCTTTTTTCTTTTCATGCACAAGCTGCAACTGACTGTGGAAATATAGAAGAATGGAGCCGCGACAAAGCGTACGCAACCGGAGATAAAGCCAAACAAAATCAACAGGTATTTGTCGCCAACTGGTGGAGCCAAGGTAAAGAGCCTCTTTCTTTTTCGAACGATTACCAAGAATGGACACAGACAGATCAGTGTGGCGACGGTGAAATCACCCCGCCAAGCAATCAAGCCCCCACAGTGCAACTTGACAGCCCAAGCGCCTCAGACACCCTCACCGAGGGTGATCAAATTACAATCCAAGCAACAGCCGCAGACGAAGACGGCCAGATAGCCTCGGTGTCTTTTTTTGTTGACGGAGAACTTCTCGGATCAGACACAAGCGCACCTTATTCTTTCTATTGGACTGCAGTAGAAGGCACGCACACGGTTGTCGTCAAAGCCATGGATGACAAACAGGCCGTCACGGAAACCGCGCCGCTTCAAATCACGGTGAAAGCCAAAACGCTTGAGCCTGAAAACAATGCCCCTACAGTGACCCTTTCCGCCTCTGCTTTGAGTGTCAATCAAGGCGCAAAAGTTACCTTAAGCAGCGAAGCGTCTGACACCGATGGAAAAATCACCCGTGTTGATTTTTATGTTGCAGGACAAAAGAAAGGCAGTGTAGAAAATGCACCTTTCACATTCGATTGGCTTGCAGACAAAGCAGGCAGCGTGCAAGTCTATGCAAAAGCCTTTGACGACAAAGGGGCATCAAGCGACAGCGCCGTGCTTTCCATCAAGGTAACAGCAAGCCCGACCGTCTCCAATTGCCGCCCTGAAGGTTTATACCAAACCCCCGGCGTCAATGTGCCTTATTGCACTGTTTACGATGCAAAAGGACGTGAAAACATGGGAGCCGATCATCCCCGCCGTATCATCGGGTATTTTACAAGCTGGCGCACAGGGGATGATCCGCAGTCTTCTTATCTTGTTAAAGACATTCCATGGGAACAAATCACCCACATAAACTATGCCTTTGTGAGCATCGGCGCTGATGGCAAGGTCAATATAGGGGATCTTAAAGACCCCGAAAACCAGGCCGTGAATAAAGAATGGCCCGGCGTGGAGCTTGACCCTGCTTTAGGCTTTAAAGGCCACTTTGGCGCTTTAGCCACATACAAGAAAAAACACGGCGTAAAAACCCTCTTTTCTATCGGTGGATGGGCTGAAACCGGTGGGCATTTCGACACCGAAGGCAACCGCGTTGCAGACGGTGGTTTTTATACCATGACCACGAACGCAGACGGCTCCATCAATCACGCAGCCATTGCAAAATTTGCAGAGTCTGCCGTCGAAATGATGCGCAAATACCAATTTGATGGCATCGACATTGACTATGAATACCCGACCTCCATGGCCGGCGCGGGCAACCCGGATGATGCGAGCATCATGGAGCCACGTCGCCCCTATTTATGGGCTTCTTATCAAGAGCTTATGCGCGTACTGCGTGAAAAAATTGACTTGGCGTCAGCCCAAGACACCCACCATTACATGCTCACCATTGCCTCACCGTCTTCAGGGTATCTTTTGCGCGGCATGGAAACATTCGATGTCACAAAATACCTCGATTACGTGAACATCATGAGTTATGACCTTCACGGCGCTTGGAATGATCATGTCGGACACAATGCCTCTTTGTATGACACAGGAAAAGATTCAGAACTTGCAGCCTGGGATGTATACAGCACAGCGGAATACGGCGGCATTGGTTACCTCAACACCGACTGGGCTTACCACTATTTCAGAGGCTCCATGCCTGCAGGGCGTATCAATATCGGGGTTCCCTATTACAGCCGAGGCTGGCAAGGTGTTAGCGGCGGTGAAAATGGCCTTTGGGGAAGAGCGGCCCTGCCTGACCAAACCCAATGCCAAGCAGGCACAGGAAACAGCGACAAAAACAAATGCGGTAACGGCGCCCTTGGCATCGACAACATGTGGCATGACAAAGACAAGCAAGGCCGTGAAATGGGCGCAGGCTCTAACCCCATGTGGCATGCAAAAAACCTAGAAAACGGCATTTTCGGCTCTTACGCGTCAGCCTATCAGCTTGACCCAAGCAACCCCGCTCACGCCTTAAAAGGGACCTATACGCGTCATTATGACAGCGTCGCGGTCGCTCCTTGGCTGTGGAATGCGGAGAAAAAAGTTTTCTTATCAACAGAAGATGTCGCCTCCATTTCAGTGAAATCAGATTACGTGATTGACAATGAAATCGGCGGCCTCATGATTTGGGAGCTTGCGGGAGATTACAGCTGTTATCTTTTTGATTCAGAAGGAAAACGCACACAAACGGTCGACAAAACAGAAAAAGCCTGTACCACAGGAAACGGCGAATTCCACATGGGTAACAGCATGACCCAAAAGGTCTATGAAAAATTCATGTCCGCCTCACCTTATGGTCATACCTTATCTGAAAATGCCATGCCAACAGAAGCCGTCAAGATCACGGTCAAGGTCGGGGGCTTTAAAGTCGGAGATCAGAACTACCCGATGAACCCCAAAGTCACCTTTACCAATCACACGGGCATCGATTTACCAGGGGGCACCGCCTTTCAATTTGATATCCCAACCTCTGCGCCAGATAACGCGAAAGATCAGTCGGGTGGCGGTTTAAGTGTTATCGCATCAGGCCATAGCAAACCCAATAACATCGGTGGATTAGAAGGCGCAATGCACCGCGCTGGATTTTCTTTGCCCAGCTGGCAAACACTGAAAAACGGCGAAAGCTACGACTTGGACATGGTGTATTATCTCCCCATTTCAGGCCCAGCCAACTACACAGTAAAAATCAACAACCGAGAGTATGCGTTTGCCTTTGAATATGCAGATTTGCCTTTGGCTGATTTGTCCACACCCACAGAGCCTGAAAACTGCGAAACAGACGGCCTCCATGTGTACCCAAACTGGCCACAAACCGACTGGGAAGGCAAACCAAGCCATGCCAACACCGGGGACAAGATGGTACACGAAGGCCGTATCTATCAAGCCAACTGGTACAGTACATCCATTCCTGGAAGTGACACCAGCTGGACCAAAGTCTGCGGTTAATCACTAAAAAATGACCACAAAAAAACCGACGTCTACGTCGGTTTTTTGATTGTTCCTTGATGACTCAAGAGATTTAAAAAGACGGGTATGCCCCTCGCCTTTGAACCTGCGTGGGAGTTTCCAAGGCGCATTCAGGCCTATCACAAAGCTCAAATATGCTCAGGGAATTCACGCACTTGCCGCAGAGGCGCAAGGTCAAGTCTCTTGTCCATATCCGTCAATAAAAAATCAACTGAAATGGCTTACGTATCCCCCAAAGGAACCTATCAAACAGGGGTAACAATTAATCAAATTTTTTGCCTCCCCACGCAAATAGGTAAATTATTGAATTTAAAAATGAATTAAGGATATTCAAGAGCATTGAAATCAAGTCGATATGTTACCCTCGCTGCTTTTACTTTGATTGGTCCCCCCCCAAACGAGCGAAAGATAACTTCCAACGTTCACGATGCTTTGAAGGTTGGGGGGATTCATGAGTTTGGGGACCTTCAGCAGCTTGGGGACCTTCAGGAGCTTGGGGAACTTGGGGACCTTCAGCAGCTTGGGGACCTTCAGCAGCTTGGGGACCTTCAGCGGCTTGGGGGGCTTCAGGAGCTTTGTCCCCTTCAGGAGCTTGATGTGTATAAAATTCAGGGAAGAGATCAAATACTGTTTTTTCTCCCTTCTCCTTCAGTATGATTTTCTCATTTTTTATCGCATGAAAAATGCAGCTTAATTCTTCGTCCGTTGTGTCTTCTGTACCATCTGAGACTGAAAGCATTCCTAGTCGAATTGGAACGAGAGCACAAACATAAAAGGGATCATAATGAGTAAAATATTGTTGATCAATGAGATCCTGCAATGAGGAATAGTTTCCATTCTGTAATAATCCTTTCATATTATCCCCCCTTAACTCTTTATTTGTGGCGGATCTATTTGAAAAATACAGTGTCTCATCCATAAATTCTGCTCCAAATAAGTTTGAAGTATCACCTAACTCAAGCACCTTTACAAAATTATCTTTTGAAAATCTACTATCATTCAAATGTTTATTTTTAAAATCCGCCTGTTCCCTTGTATCATCGATTAAACACTCTATGGATGTCTGTTGATGATTCTCTAAAGAGTGGTGGTCAGCCAACGTTGTATTGCAATTCGCGATAGCAGCTTTAAGATCATCGATTTTATCTTTCACCTCTTTTGATGGTCTGGTACTGGGCGCTCTCGCTGATGCTTTTCTGATTATTGCCGTTTCACCACCCCCTCTTGCGCCCCCGGCATCGGCATTCACCGGATCCCTTTGTTGAGGAAGTCCGCAGGAAGGCCTTTTCTCGCAAGCGCCTTCTTTTTTTTTGCTTTTTTTAGTTATTCCCAAAAAGTGCCTTAAACGCGACATAAACGAACGCTTTGCTGATGTTGTTTCTCTCGCATTATTTTGATCAAATGGAGTCTCATCTGTATTCTGAACGGCATTGACTGATAATCTTGGAGCGTTAGGGGGAGCGGCTTCTATTCCGCCTAGGCCGGCGGTACTCACTGCTGGATTTGGATTAAAATTTATCATTTAAGATCCTGTTCTTTTTATACCCAAGACACTTGAAGTTACGCGCCTTTGGCAAGTAACGGAAAGCCCCTGAGCATAGATGGACGATGTGATTGGGGGCAGCGGGCGTCGCCAAAAAGCAGGAAGCTTCAAAAGCGACGGGGAAAGTGTCAACTGCATGCATGGAACCATGCCCATTTTTTTAAAATTAGACAAAAAAATAATATTATTTCCTGTCCGAGAGCTGGATTCCACACTTGAATTCAACGTCTAAATTAACATTTAAAAATAAATAATTAAGTGAAAAATTGTGTTTTATCTAGAAAATAACGAAAAGACAGAATCAAAATAAAGTCTCTTTTTTATGCTTTGCCTTTTTTCGCAACTTCCTTATTTATCATTTAAACGTTTATATCCGTCATTCTGAACCTCTCCTTGATTTTTTAAAATCTAACGTTGAAATCGAAATTCAGCGACAACTTTTTCACCTCGTGTTACGCGAAGATATAGATTTTTGGATAAATTTAAATCAAAGTGCCCATACATCAATACCATTTTTTCATGTGAGAAATGTCGAGCATCACGGAAGTCTGGTTTTATTATATCCAAGACACTTGAAGTTGCCTGCCTACGCAGAGTGAGTGAAGCCCTTGAGCATCATGGACGGTGTGATTAGGTTGAATAAGCGTAGCCAAGACACACGCAGGTTCAACGGCGACAGGAGTCGCTTAATCGCTCCCCATATTTTTTTAAGCACACATCAAAAAATGTATTATTTAGCCTGAAAAGCCATCAAAGAATAAAATGCTTTATTGCGTAAATCAAAGAAGATATAAAGCTCAAACTATGAATCATGCTTTTTAAATTTCACATTAGGCGTTATTTTTATTTGCAAGTTACAAAAAACAATCACCTTATTAACTTTTCATTGAATGTATTCTTTCATGATCTTAATTTTCATCAGCGACAGAATACAAAAGAGCCCGTTGTTTTTAAAAAGCACTTTAGACGTTAAAAATGCGGGAAAGAGTTTTGATATTGTTTTTTATTCCATTCTCTTATACGCAAAACACTTGAAGATGCGTGTAGACGCCAAGCGAGTGAAGCCCCTTAGCATAGATGGAGGAGGTGATGGGTTGAATAAGCTGAATGAGCGTCGCCAACACCCACGCAGCGTCAAAAGCGACGGATATCTTTATTGAGCGGTCAGCCGGATTTTACCGTATGAATAAAATCACCTTACCCACTTAAAAATCAAACGTGCCTAAAAAACACACTCTAATCAAAAGTAAATTATTTTACGTTCAATCGCATCCTTGCTGAACAGTGAGGCTGCTCCAATTTCACCTGACGCTTTGAGTAAAATGATGCGAAAAACAGGATGACCCCCTTCATTCTGAAGATTTTTTTGTGATCTCTTTAAAATCACCATCAATGATCGTACCTGTCTGTGTTTTTTCAGCATGAATTGAATTCGTTTGGTGAAATGAATGTATTTCTTTTTCTTCACTTTGTGCTTTTTTATCTCTCCTTTTTTGCAGCATTTTCTTGAGAAATGGTCCGGCAATTAACATGGTGACAGCAAAAAACAAACTAAAAACAGTTGCAAAAGTTAACAATAAAAAACCAAGAACAAATACGACCACTCCGATAATGGTTTGTTTCATGTAATGGGACTCCGAAAATGACTGAATAAAAAGAACGTTGGATTCAAACGTCAAATAAAGAACTATCTCTCTCGTTTTAAGAATGATCAAGTGAAGTTTAATAATATCTTAAGCTGACGTATTGAGCAGCACCTTCATCAAAAGACCCCTCTGCATCATACTTAACGTATTGAAAAATTATACTTAAGACATAATTTGGGTATTGTCCTTCTCCCTAACAGCGTTTTCTGTATACCCGTCGCCTTTGAAGCTGCGTGGGTCAACACACAAAAAGAGGCGATGCATTGAACAAGTGGATGACCTTCGGTAAGATCCTTCTTTATGAATACCGAATTAAAATATCCGCTCTTTTATACCCGAGATATTTAAAGTTGCAAGTCGGCAGCAAGAACGAAAAGCCCCTGAACATAAATAAACTCTGTGATTGGGTTTTGAGGGCGCCGCCAACAATCCTGCACCTTAAAAAACGACGGGTCTATCTGGATGTTTAACATATCACCTTTTGGTGCTCCTTTTTTCAATGACAAGTAACCCCATATTATGTTTGAATTTCCAAAATTTTCTGCGCACTCCGTAAAAAACGACGTTTTATCCGGCTTCACTGTGGCTTTGGCCTTGGTCCCCGAAGCCGTGGCTTTTGCTTTTGTGGCGGGGGTTGACCCAATGGTGGGCCTGTATGCCGCCTTTATTATGGGCTTGCTCACCGCCTTATTTGGAGGCCGACCAGGAATGATTTCAGGGGCGACTGGCGCCATGGCGGTAGTGATGGTCTCTTTGGTGGCCCTTCACGGGGTGCAATACCTGTTTGCGGCGGTGTTGCTGGCAGGCGTCCTTCAAGTTTGTGCAGGGCTTTTTAAGCTCGGAAAATTCATCCGCATCGTTCCCCACCCTGTAATGATAGGATTTGTAAATGGTTTAGCCGTCGTCATCTTTATGGCCCAATTGGCCCTTTTCAAAATGCCAGACGCTGCAGGTCATTTAGCTTGGCTTCAAGGAGACGCCATGTTCCTCATGCTGGGTTTGGTGGCCTTAACCATGGCCATTATTTATTTTTTACCCAAAATAACCACCGCGGTCCCTTCTTCTTTGGTCGCCATTGTCTTTGTGACGGCCCTTGTGTTCTTCCTTGATTTAGAAACTCGCACCGTTGTCGATTTTTTACGTTCTATGAGTGGAAATGACAATGCAACTCTGGCCGGAAGCTTGCCTTCTTTTTCTTTTCCCAGTGTCCCTTTCACCTTTGAAACCCTTCATATTGTCTTTCCTTATGCCCTCATCCTTGCCGCTGTGGGCTTGATTGAGTCTCTTCTTACCTTGACCGTGATCGACGAAATGACCGGAACGCGGGGACGAGGCAACAAAGAATGTATTGGCCAAGGCGTGGCAAACATGACCTGCTCTGTCTTTGGGGCCATGGGCGGTTGCGCCATGATTGGGCAATCGATGATCAACGTCAATTCGGGCGGGCGTGGCCGTTTGTCGGGCGTCGTGGCCGCTTTGGCTTTATTGTGTTTTATCTTGTTCACTTCTGCGCTCATTGAAATGATCCCGCTTGCCGCTTTGGTTGGGGTAATGTTTATGGTCGTGATTGGCACCTTTGAATGGGCCACCTTTAAGCTTGCAAGACGCGCCCCTAAAAAAGATTTTTTTGTTATTTTACTGGTCACCTTCGTCACTGTGATTTCTGATTTGGCCGTTGCGGTCATTGTGGGCGTCATTGTCTCTGCCTTGATGTTTGCCTGGGATCACGCCAAACACATTTTTGTTTTTGATTCTATAAACGAAAAAGGCTCAAAAGTGTATGAAGTGAACGGCCCTTTGTTCTTTGGCTCGGTCGCCCATTTTCTTGAATTTTTTGACGCCCAAAAAGATCCGTCCGACATTATCATTGATTTTAAGCAGTCTCGCGTCGCGGATCATTCGGCCATTGAAGCCATTGAAACCCTTGCAGAGCGTTATAACAAAGCGGGGAAAACGCTCCATCTACGCCATCTATCAAAAGATTGCCTCGCCCTTTTAACCAAAGCGGGCAGCTTGGTTGAAATTAACCACATCGAAGATCCCAGCTACAGGGTGGCGGATGATCTTTTAGCTTAAATCTCTCTTCTTTTATCAACACAAAATAAGGCGCAGAACGCGCCTTATTTTTCTTCAACTTTTTTCCTCAACGAGGATATCAATCCCATGACGCAGTCGATTTATCGGATTTATC
>CAMRDW010000132.1 GCA_947041315.1 uncultured Enterovibrio sp. | reverse complement strand
AATGAGCGTAGGCAACACCCACGAAGGCTCAAATTCGACGGACATAAGACGGATTTGATAAAAGTAAAACATAACAAAACCAAATAAATATCACCGCTTCATTCAAAAAAGAAATGAAATAATTTCAAATTCACCTTCTGTACCTTCCGAATCAATTAACTGACACTGTCAATTCATAATAAAGATCTCGCACTTAAATTAAACATACTGCAGACCACCCTACTCGCAATAGAGTGAAATAACGCATGTTCATTATTTAGTCGTTTCGATTATGCCCGAGATATTTGAGGTTGCGAATCAACGGAAAATGAGGGCTCCTACTGAGCATAAACAGGCGATAAGATTGGGCTGAACGAGTGCAGCCAACACCCAAGCAACCTCAAAGGCGAGGGGTATACCTTAGCCGCTTATCATTTGATTGCTCCCTCAAAAAAAATGTAACCAACATTCCGCGCATGATAAAATAACATTGATTTATAGGCACTCCGATAATGATTTGCCTACAAATGCATATCAGTGCATGACTCTAGGTGAAAAATTTGCATTTCAATTTTTATTTCAAAGTCAAATTTTAGAAAAGTGTCATTAGCTCCGGAATGACGAATGTAACCTCATTATCGTCTTTTTAGAATTTTAAGTTGGGTCAAAAAATATTTAAAACAGAACGTATAAGAAAAAAAATTTTTTTCAGATTAAGGTAGGAAGACGTTGTGAATTTCGCATTAGAACGAAAACGTTTTGTTGAGTTTGTCGAAAGCAATTTAACGAGAACTCAAGCTCCAGTAATACATCAAAACCCATTAAAACTATTTCATATTGGGCTACTTAGACCCATGACGAATAAAATAAAAAATAATTCAAATAAGTCGAGAAACAGTGTTGGTTCTATAAGCCCGCCTTCCTCTGCCGGTTTTTCATTTTTCATTACAGGAGAGAGGATCCACCTGTCAATTGAATTTGGAGCAACCTATTTTATACAAAATAAATCCGAAGATTTAGAACCATTGGATCATTTATCCGCGCAAGATGAAAAAAAAGTCAAATGGGACAAATTCTTTTTAAACCCAGATGAAAACTACCTTGATGCATATCATCCGGAAAGCGAAAAAGAGAGTCAAATTACAACGAATGTATTTCTTCATGATAGGGACAAAAAAACTTACAGAGCTAAAATTTACCAAATTTGGCGTCCCTACAAAAATGGCTATATCGTGACACTGACTATCGCAAATCAGCAAGAAGTCAAAAATACAGAAAATGATGATCAAAATCTGGCAGAAGCGACTCTTTTTGATGTCAAACTTCGTTGCACCTTTCTGGATGGGAACCTTGAGAGCTATCCACAAAAAGATTTTTCATTGTTGTCTGAGGAAGAAAGAGAACTTGAACTCAGATATAAAAATGTGAAAAATTATGCAATAGGTCATGCGGTGGCGGTAGATTGGTCGATTGAGAATGACAATCCTGTACTTGAAGTTAACTTTATGCCAAAGGTTGAAGTGCCCAGTGTCACTGCAAATACAGCGGGTTCTAAAACAAAACACCTCAACTTCGAATATTTATCAACCTGCCATGAAAATGATGATGTTATTACGAATCTTATGACATTCGCGAATGGCTATGCAAAATGGATTGCAGATCAAGTTGAGATGAAAAACACCTTAGAGCCTCATGAAAGTTCTGTTGCAGAAAATATTGTTAAGCGTGCAGAAAATGCACACTCTCGTATCAAAGAGGGGATTGCTTTTTTAAGCAATAACAAACAAGCAAGGCTTGCATTTTCTTTTATGAATGCAGCAATGCTAAAGCAGATGACGGCAAGTCAAAGATCACCAAAGATTGATAAGTGTAATTGGCGCCCTTTCCAATTAGCATTTGTCTTGATGGCATTGAAGTCATCGATTGATGAAGACGATAACCATCGAGATATCGTTGATTTAATTTGGTTTCCTACGGGTGGTGGTAAAACAGAAGCCTATCTTGGCATTATGGCGATGGTTTTTATCTATCGCCGTTTGTTATACCCGCAAAGCCAAGACAGTACGGTTGCTATCATGCGCTACACCTTGACTCTTCTTACAGGGCAACAGTTTACTCGTGCAGCAAAAGTCGTTTGTGCTCTCGAGCTGATTAGACGAAAAACGGAAAAATTGTTGGGTTCAACACCGTTTTCTTTAGGCCTTTGGGTTGGCGGCTCAAGCACCCCGAATACATACAAAAAGGCGCAACAAGAGCTAGGCAATCAAAATTTTGAAAAACTAGGCATGACATCTTGTCCGTGGTGTAAGGCTACGTTTTCTATAGAAAATTATATTGCACAAGAACGTCGTTTTAATTTTCGTTGCACGAATATCATCTGTGAATTCGGAGGCAGCGATAACCCCATTCTGCCGTGTAATACCGTTGACGAATCACTCTATGAACATCCACCAACACTGTTACTTGCGACAGTGGATAAATTTGCCATGCTCGCTTGGGAAGAACGAGCAGAGGTGTTTTTTGGTGGAAAGGGAAAACGTCCCCCAGAGTTAATCATTCAAGATGAACTGCATTTAATTTCTGGCGCTTTGGGATCCATCGTTGGCCTCTACGAAGTTGGCATTGAGGCGGCGTTGATTAAACGGGGTATTTATCCAAAATATATTGCCTCGACTGCGACGATTCGCAATGCGCAAGAACAGGTTAAACAGT
This sequence comes from uncultured Enterovibrio sp., assembly GCA_947041315.1. Lineage (GTDB taxonomy): Bacteria > Pseudomonadota > Gammaproteobacteria > Enterobacterales > Vibrionaceae > Enterovibrio. Next base: position 7,516 of record CAMRDW010000132.1, on the reverse strand, counting down.
TATACGGAAAATCCTCAGCGGTATTTCCTCCCGCAGGGATCTTGCATGATGATTCCTATTTTGCAAAAACAGTCCCTATATCAGAAAAGCCAGGGCGTCTTTATGTGGGATATATGGCTTACAGTAAATCTAAACGTGATTCTTTAGAGCCACTCTCTAGCATTATTGCTGTTGCGCCTGAAATTCACTTCGGGGATAACTCTGATTTTAAAGATGCTTGGTGGACTCAATTAGTTTATCACGGCAGTTTAAAAGGGATCGCAATGAGCGACGCATCTTTTAAAGGACCGATCACCCGATCTATTCAGCAAAAGCTGTTGGAATATGCTGAAACTCGCCCTAAAAATAAAGGTAAAAAAACGGAGTTAAACCGTTTTTTAAATGTGCGATCACTGACATCCTTGCAAGGGGCTGAACGAAATAATCAAACGTTTACCGAACTTGAATTACCGTATACAACAGAAAATTCGATTGATGTGGCTCTTGCTACCAACATGATATCTGTTGGATTAGATGTTGAGCGCCTTACGGTAATGATCATCAATGGTCAACCTCTCACCACCTCTGAATATATTCAAGCAAGCAGCCGCGTCGGACGAGGAGATATCCCTGGTGTGGTATTTATGAACTATTACAAATCGCAGACCAGCAGCTTATCTCATTATGAAAATTTTCGATCCTACCATGAATCCTTTTATCGTTACGTGGAGCCGACAAGTTTGACTCCATTTACGCATCAAGCGTTAAAAAAAGCATTACATGCTGCGCTTATCACAGCACTGAGAATGTCTAATTCAGGTTTTACCGCCAATAGAACCGCTGATAACTTCACTGTCTCAAATCAAGATGTAAAAAATCTTGTTCAAATAATGAAAAACAGGATCCGAAATGCAATTGAAGGACCTTATAACTCCGCGTTACAAGAACAAGACCACCAGACAAAGTTAGAAATGACCTTAGATATGCTTGAAGAGCTCATTGAAAAGTGGTCCTGTTACGCGTTAGAAAGTAAACAAAACTGCAGGCAGCTAAATTTCCACACTCTTGATCGTTCAGCTAATTCATTAATTAAAATGCATGATGCGGATAAAAAAGCCTTATGGAACACACAAACATCAATGCGAAACGTAGAAGACGCAAGCTTGATTTCGATGGTGAGGGGGATAAAAAAATGAAAAAGCAATTAACGCCCGTTCGATTGTCCCATATTGTCACTCTGCAAGGTGTGGGTAGCATTGCTCGTTTAGAAAATGATTATACCGGTGTGATCGTTGATACGCGATATTGGTTTAAAAATGGGATCCCTGATCTGCAATATGAATTAAAAAACATTTCTCGAATTCAGCGCTGTTTAGAAATTACGCAACGTCTTTTTCTGCCTCCGATAGGACGTGGCGAAAATGACGAAGATGCCCATAAATCGATTCCTGCTGTTTTATTTCCAGCCTATTTACAATGCGTTAAATGCGGAAAATTGGACCTAAATCCATGGGAAAATAATCCTCATTATTCATCTAAAAAGCCGAAATGTGGCTGTGGTGGAATAATGAATCAAGGGACATATTGTGTTGTAGACAACTTCGGGAATCTGGACAATGTTAATTGGAATTATTTGTGTCACAACCCGTATGACAAGAAAATAAATAAAAGAACAAAGCCTCAGGGGATAATAGCCGATTGTTATCAGGCTTATCATACGGATAAATTAAAGGTTAATTTTGATAAAGGCCGTCAATCGCTCCAATGTGAGAATTGTGGAAGCAAAGCAAAATTTCAACCATCAGAAGAAGGCTTGAAACCCAATCAACCTCAGCCGTGGATTTTTGAAAAAATACCACTTGAACCAGAAGGACTTAAACGAAAAGGTGAGGTTGTCGAGATCAATCACCCAAGCGTTTACTCGCCTTCGAATCTTGATGGTTTAGTGATACCTCCTGAATCAAACCATGATGAGAATAACCAAACGCAAAATGATATTCTCAAATATAAAGATGAGCTTGATACCATTATCAGTGCGCCAAGTGCGTTTTTAAGAAAACGCAGAACAAGTCAATTTGCTCAAAAGATGAATATGCCAATTGACGAAATACATAAAGTGATAAACATATATGAATTCGGCATTAACGAGAGCGATGTGCAGGAGCTTATTGGCACACCTGGGCAGATGAAAGAGGAAGAATATGCAGCCCTCACAACAGAACAATCGTTTAGCACTTCTGGAGACTTTAAAACAAAGCACTTAACTGGTTTTTTTGCTGATTTGAAAGAAGATCTTCCTGTTGACCTTCAAGATGTGAGCAAGATTATTAAAGATCTGATACGGGTTGATCGCCTTCGGAAAGTGCTCATTTTTCGTGGTTTTTTAAGATCGCAGCACGATTTAGATCCCAATCTGACGAAATCAAAAAAAAATATTCCTTCAGAAACCTATGAGCCTTTGTTGATTCACCCAAATATTGTTGGCGATCCAAGCTGGCTTCCTGCCATTAATCTGTACGGTGAAGGTATCTTTGTCACCTTAAATCCCGTGTGGTTAAAAAAATGGGTATCACACAGTGGCGTTGAAAAACGAATAAAGGAGTTGGAGTTGCACTATGAAAACTCTGAAAGCACCTTAATGGTTGATGAAATCACGCCAGAATTTATTTTATTGCACACTTTGGCACATTTGGTGATTAGAGAGCTAGAAGATAAATGTGGATATCCAGCATCTTCTTTATCAGAACGTATTTATTCTTCTAGAGAAGCTGACATGTGTGGTTTTTTAATTTATACCGCTGTAGCCGATAAAAGTGGTTCATTAGGCGGTCTAATGGAACAATCTGAACCTAAGTTATTTTTAGCCGTTTTAGATGGGGCTATCAAACGTGCTCAATGGTGCACTTTGGACCCAGTATGTTCAGATCATGGTGGGCAAGGCAGAGATGGGCTAAACAGAGCTGCCTGTCATGGGTGCACCCTGATCCCTGATACCAGTTGTGATTATGGCAATGTATTTCTGGATAGAATTTTAATTAAAGGAGATAAGGAAAATGGAATTTCGCCACTTTTAACATTTATTAGAGAAAATACCAGTGACTAAACGAGTCAACGAATTACCCCAACTTCATAATTTAACGAAACAACAACAAAAAATATTAAGATTGCCTTTAGATGGTCAGTATCTTGTTGTTGGGGCGCCGGGGACAGGAAAATCGGTTATTGCTTTGCATAGAATGAAAAAGTATGAGGGACAGAAGTCTCAACCCAAAGTATTAACATTCAATCATGTGTTAGCGTCTCATACATCACAGCTATTCTCATGTGATCCGAGTACAGCAATGAAGTGGCTTTACCAAATACAATACAAGTTAACTACAAAATATATGCCTGAGCGTACATCACCCTCAAATCTAAAAAAACAATTTAATCCTGATTACGATCAACTTAAAACTATTTTTAGAGATTATTATAAAAAAGAGCCTATTCAGGATTTGATCGTTGATGAAGGACAAGATCTACCACCTGGCTATTATGAATCTTTGATGGAATTAGGATTTGAAAACTTTTTTATTGTTGGGGATCAAAATCAACAGATCACAGAAAACAATTCCAGTCGTCAAGATTTAGAAATGGTTCTTGGACTCTCTTCTTGTGATGTTATTGAACTGGACGAGAATTTTCGAAATACTGGACCAATCGCATTATTTTGCCAACATTTTCACACAGACAGAGCAAGCCCGTTACCCACCTTGCCAGATCGCCCCTCTCTTTTGAAGCCAACGTTAATTAATTATTCAACAGTAAATAGCTGTGTAGAAACGATTTTAAGATCCGCAGACAGAGATACAGGCAAACTTATTGGGGTTATCGTCGCAACAGAAACAAGAAGAGAAGATTACGTAAACAAATTATCGACAATGGATATAAAAAGAGACAATGAAAAACCGATTATCTCAAGTTATTCGAGTAATCAAAAACACAAAAATATCAATATAAATTTTTCTATGGGGGGGATCGTCGTGCTCTGTGATAAATCAGTGAAAGGAATTGAATTTGATAGTGTATATATCATTTTAGATGGTCTTAAAATGACAGGATCTAATGAGGATCTTATGAGAAAACGCCTTTATGTTATGGCCTCAAGAGCGAAGGATGAGTTATTCTTGATGCAAAATGCATCTTATCCCAATGTGGAAGTGGAAGCATTACTTCCTAAAGAGACTCACATCCTAGAAAGAGATACAATTTAATGGCAAAACAACAATTTTACATTCCTCTTTGCGTGGATAACCTCGCTCAGTATTTTGCTTTTGGTTTTATAACATCTGCGAGCAATTTCCCTTTTAATCATTATTTACCCGATGAGTTTCTCCTACACCCACAGAGGATCCCATTACATAAAAAACCAAATTCAAAATTAAAAATTCCTTCTGAAGGACTTCAACAATCACGTAGCCTAGATGAAAATTTAAAAAGTGCTGTTGTAGTTGTTTCAATAGAAGAATCTCAGTTAGAGAAACCTGAAAACACACAATGGTTATATTTAAATGATATCCTTCCCATCTATTTAATTGATGAAATTATTTTTGAAGACGAGGATGCTTTTGAACATTTTGATTATCTAACCCGAAAAACAGGGAGGATCTCTGAAGCACGTCTTAATTTAATTAAATATAACAAAACCGGAATTGAAAAGTTATTTAAAGAGCCCTCTACTGATGATCTGCTTATTGATTCTAAGCCTTTAGAATCTCAAGGCTATGGGAATGATTCAAAGACCAACATAACATCACTTCATAAAATGAGTGCTTATGGCGCCGCATTAGCTCTAAGTTATGTTATGGCAAAAAATGGCCAAGTCGCAAGTGATGCATTTAAGGCATTGGCAAATTTTTCAATTAATGAATCTCAAATTGCGACTAGCTTGGTGATGACATATTTATTACGCGATCTTGAAGAAGAACAATCAAAGCATAAAATTCAAAATGAATTCTTTGATGCCTTGATCCAGTGTAATAATAAAGAAAAAGTCTTTAACACCTTACTTACATTCTTCAACATGGATTTTTCTGATGAAAAAATTTCAACCTTTTTAGAAACACTAAAATATAAATCAAGTGAGATTTTAAAAGGAAAAATAAAAGAAACAAAATCAGAACAAATGGAAAAATTTGATAAAGTGACGCGTGTCGGTCAATTTATAGAGCAAGTCGTTACGATGTTTTCTAATTTGCAGGAGACAGAGAAATTATTTACTCAGCCTATTTCAACGATGAATGATGAAGGTTATTTTAATTTAGCGATTGCTTATGGATTTCGCGATAAATTTTACGAATTACCGAAAAGCGTACGCCAGATTAATGAGCTTGAGTCTTTTATTATTGAGTCTATGTATAGATATTACCAAAGGATCACGGCTCATAAATTAATAACAAAAGTAAATTTCAAACAATTACCGACATTGATAGATATTATCAATGATCCAGAGACGCCAGAGTTAAGAGATTCTTTATCCAAAAAATTTGGACTGATTTCTAAAAACATGCAACAAAGTGTGGTGGTTTCTGGCCATCATTATATACCTAAAAATCCTACAGAAATGGTAGAAATCTGGCCATCTACATCGAAAGAATTTATTGAAAAGATGATAATGAATAAAGCGTTTGATGATGTTAATTTTAATCTTATTTTAGAGCTTCATCAGCAAGAAAAAAAATTATCTAAAGATCGTAAAAAATTAGAAAAAAACCTTAACTCGCTATGAAAGTAAATCCACCTAAACCATATAATAATGGAAGTTATGCTGAAACTAAGATTTTTGATGCTTTTCGTCATGTTCACATGCTTGACGCGATTTGCTTTAATTCATTACATTTAGTTTACCATCGAAATAAAAAGATGAGTGAAATAGATTTTCTTGTTGTGTGTTCAAATGGGATCTTTGTTTTTGAAGTTAAAGGTGGCAGAGTATTCCAACTTAATGGAAAATGGTACACTCGATCAAAACAGATTAATAAGGAAATAGATAATCCATTTAATCAATCAAGAGGAGCACTATTTGCTCTTCTCGACAGTTTGAAATCAAAAGGATTAATTAACCCAAAGATTCCTTTCGGTTATGGTGTATTACTTCCAAATACAATTAAATTTAATGAGTCAATCGAATTTGATCCTACAATGTTGGGTACTCAAGATTGTCTGAAGAGATTTGGTCCTTGGCTTGAATCATTCATTAATTTTTGGGTTAATAAAGTAAATTTTCCTGAAAAATTAAATTCATATGATATTTATGAAATAGCCAATTATTTAAGACCCGGCTCCTTTATTGAAAAAAAGCGTGACGATTGTCACGGTGACAATTTAAACCTAAAGCAAGAGCAGGTAGTAAGAGCATTCCAATCAGGTAAAAGAATAATTTGTGAAGGTGCGGCTAGCACTGGAAAAACACATCTAATAGAAATCTTAGCAAAAAAACATATCAATAAAGATCAAAAATTACTTATTTTATGTAGCTCAAAATGGTTAAAAGAATATCTAAAATTCAAGTTAAAAAAAACAAATATTGTTGTAGCGACTATCGAAAGTGTATTTATTGATTCTCGTAGAGCATTTATTTCTCATTATGACATTTTGATTGTGGATGATGCCCAGGATATATACCATGAATTTAAAATTAAAACATTAGACTCTTACATAAAAGGTGGGTTGAAACATGGTCAGTGGGCTTTTTTCCAAGATCTAGATAATCACCATTTTTTGTTTGAGCTTCAAGATAATAAAATAATTAATAATCTAACCTTAGCCTCAGAGGTTAGATTATCATTAGAACTCACTTACCGATATTCTAATGACACATTAAATTACCTTCCAGAATTAATTCGATTTGAAAAAGAAAATATAATAAAAAAGCCAACGGTTGAAATATTCATATCTAAAAATGAACAAACGGAACTGAACTATATAAAAAACATTATTTCATCATCAATTTCCTCTGGATACAGTTACTCTGATATTACGGTCATTTCTAATAAATCATTCTGTCATAGTTCCATTTATAAATTAAGAGGTTTTTTTAGCTTAGATTTAATCCAGCTTGATGATTACAATATAAAACACTTCCCTCTTAATGGGATAAGTTTTTCATTCGTTTCTCATTTTAAAGGGCTAGAAAACAAGATTATAATATTACTGGATTTTAATGAAAGAGAAATTAAAAAAAGCGATAAAGCTTATTTTTCTTTAACTCGAGCATCAGAACATTTGTATATCGTTTTGGCTGCAACCGACAATGATATACCCAGAGGAATTGAAAATGCCAGTAAGCGCCAAATGAGTGAAGCCCTTGATCCGTCATTTCCCGCCTCACCTCGATATTTTAAAATCCAGTCTTGAAATTAAAATTGAAAAGCAAATTCTTTACCTAGCCTTACCTTTGGGTATGGGTTTATTGACGGAATATCGACTATATACCCAAAGGAATTGAAGGTGCGCGCCTGCGGCAAGCGAGTGAAGCCCCTGAGCATAGAGTGACGAT
>CAMRDW010000131.1 GCA_947041315.1 uncultured Enterovibrio sp. | reverse complement strand
TGAAATTTACTTTATCTTAAATCATAATTGCTCATTGGCAGGTTGACACATAGGGTTTCAATTTCTTGAAAGATGAGAAATCATTCGAATATGAATTGCCTGTTCATGAGACGCTCGCTTGTATTGTTTCATGTATCGATCCAACTTAGTTGCAAAGTAGGAAAAAGGCCTTGGATTCGAGGCAAGCTGGATTTCACTTCTGTGAATAAATCCTGTTCATCCACTTAAAATTAAAAAACCGCTTAGAATTTGACTTTTTTTGTTAGAATTTCGCTTATTTGTGATGATTGATAAATACCTTTTATTCTATATAACCACGATCCTGGAGAAGACGCAAAGCAATAAGTGGTAATACCGCGAGCATGTAATTTTTTCACTAAGTTCTCAATCTCGGACACGTCAGGAAAATAGTTTGCAGATTCGTTCTCATCTATAATTACGATTGCTTGAGGAGAGTGAGTCGTTGAGCGTTGGGCTAAGGCACTGAGTTGCTCAATCAAGTTAAATGAAGTGATGAACCCTAAATTTTCTATTGAAGAAACATCAATTTGAGTGGATGATCTAATATCATCAAAGTTTATTGATGGGCAGGCTCTTAACGCCGAAGCAACAAAATCATTGGCTGATTTTTCATTGCCGGAGGGAGGGATATTCACAGTGGAATCAACCCGAGTCCATTTTCCTTTTACTTTTTTTGGTTGATTTTTTATTAATGATGTAGACAGTATTCTTCCTCTATTTTTATCATCTATGCCCGTTGAAATAATGGCAAGCCTTTTTATACAAATACTTTCAGCGATTTTTTGAAACAATAAATATTGCTCGTTTAGAATAATCGGTTGAGGCGTATGTCTGCATTCTAAATGTGTTGTTAATGGTTTTTCTTTACCATCATATTTTTTTATTCTTCCTGAAGAAGACGTGAATACAGGACGACAAATTTTTGCGTTTGAGATTATTGATAACTCTTGCAGAACTTTTCGGTTTAAATTTTCTTTTTTTATTTGTTCTTTTATTTCCGGAAAATCGGCCATTTCAACGGAGATACTGGTTGTACAACCTCTCTCATCCAGTGTCGCCTCTGTTAACGCTAAAGAAAAGGTTTCTTGATTTAATCGCGTAAGAATGGATGTTGAAGATCTTGAGGATGTCGGCTTACTTTCCCATAGGATCTTAATTGAATCTTGTGGCGTTTTTTTCATTTTTTTAAGGACTGTTTTTTTGCAAGCTTTATTTTTAAAACGCATGGATACATCTATCAAAGCATTTGGGTTGCTTGACAAGAAACGCGCTGCGGTCATAAATGAATAAGCATGAATAACTTCTGAAATTGAAGGAGATATCGTGTGTATTGGATCTGTCTTTGAGAGATCTGAGTTTGGTAACAAAAATTCGCCAGTGAGTAAATGTTCCTTACTTTGGCTTTCAGTAATATGGATCTTACCTTCTATATGCGTTATATCGACGGGTTCCTCCTTATCCATTGATTGAGAAAGAGGTGGACTGAGATGGGTTTGCCCAAATAAGGTGTTACTTAATAGATCTTGATCTATGACTATTGAATGAGTGACTATTTCTTCGAGATCTGATGATGTTAATGCATAGCTGTTTAGTGTGATTTTATTTGAATATATGTCTTTTATTCTATTTGAATCGTCAACAAAAGGATCATCTAATTCAATCTGTAAATGTTTTACTATTTCTCTCTCTCCATCTTTAATTTTTTCTATAGGAATGGTCAAAACGATTTTTTTGATTTTTTTCTCTAATGATTTAATAATGACTGCCGATATGCGCTCTTTAGAAAAAGAAAAATGAGATGTATTCGATATTGATATAGGCTGAATGGAATAAGAATTCGAATTCGAATTAGAATTGGCTAAAATAATTCTATCTAAATTTATTATCATATGCTCAGGTATAAATAAAACATGGCATCTTTCAGTCGCTTCAAGATAAATGGGTAAAAGAACTAAGTTAGAACTACTCATTGTTGGTAATGTATAAGTTTTTATTTTTTCTTTTGACAAAGAAGGTGATATTTGTAAGTACGTCGTCTCTTTATTTTCTTGGAATAGATCATATTTAATAAATGACTCTATTTTATCCTCTCCTCCAGGATCGTTCACTTGGAAAATATGACCTTTATTTGATTCTTGAAAAAGAATGGACTCTGTTTTCCCATTGATTGATGTTTTATTTATTGCAATTAAATTTTTTGAGAGTAGATCTTTCATAAGAGAAATAGACAAAAATTCATTATCTTTAACATCAAAAAATATTATTTTTGATAAATTAACGTCGAGTTCTTTATTCAAGAAATGAGGTTTTATAATAATATATCTATTCGAGAAAATATGAAAAGATGAAATTGTTTTTAATAGTTTTCTTTTCAAGTCTTCTATATTTTCACTTTCAGAAAGATATTCAATCTCGACAGAAATTAATTTAGTCAAATTGAGGTTTTTATCTATTTCAAAGGTAAGGCCATCGATTGTTTTGCAAATGATATTGTCATTTTTTTCTATTTGTACATTAATTAATTCATACTCATCCAGAGTTTTATTTTCATTGCTTTTTTCTAATAAACCGCCTTGACTATTAATGATTTTATGTATTTGAACATTAAGATCGAGAGTTTGTTGTGTGTTAAGAAATGAACGTATATAAAGTGATAAAAATACATCTTTAACAGGCTTGTTTCTATTCAATGAGATTAACTTGTTTTTCTTTGAAGTTGACAATGAGGTTATTTCTTCTCTTGTTTTATCTCGAGATACAATTATTCCATTATTTGATATTGATACAATACGCTCTTCAGGAGAGAGTAATACACATTTAATTTCGTCTTTTTTATAGAGTAAAAGTTGAACTTCATTTAGGTTATTTTCTGTTGAATATATATTGTTTGTGAAGCCATTTACGACAACAAAAGAGGATGTATTTCCATTGTTATTATTAATCCATTCATTATTTAAAGTGGTCATGACAAAATTGGTAAAATTCAAATCATGATTTTTTTTGTTTTTAAATGTATTTGCTGCTTTTTCAAAATCAACGATTGCTGATATTCCATGGAAACCAGCTATATTTAAATGTTGTTCTTGGCATGAATAAGATCCAGTAATATCATCACCAGAGAATATTTGTTTTGGTATCGTACCTAAAGGGCATTGGACTATATCATTTCTGTCCCAATATCTAATTTCGGTTTGACCATACTGTTTAACCAGAGTCCCAGTGGTTAAATCGTAAAAGAAAAATATATGCTCATTCGGACTTATATATCTTTCTATTTCCAGAGGCCTATTATCAAATGAAGCATATGCGGCACCGATAAATAACATTCGTTCAAAAATTTCTTTTAATTTTTCTGGCGCATCTTTTCGGTATATTTTTGAAACAAAGAGAGGGGGCTCCACATCTGCTGATAAGTGAGAAGAATGAGTGATGTAATAACCTTTACCATTAAATATATTATTTGCAAGACTGTTATTTTTAATTCCTCTGTTTTTTAAACTGATCATAGATCTCTGGTATCTGCTTTTATTCATATCTATTTTATTAATTTCGAAACCATCGGTTAATAATTTTGGTATAAATGCTTTGAGTTTTAATAGCAATTCATTGATTTTTTGTAATTCACTTCCTTTTACTGTTGCTGGAATTGAATCAATGTAATCAATTTTCAAGCCATTTTCATTCATTGAAATAGAAGATGAAATAGGATAGGTATACGAAGATCCTCTTACATCGCCTAAAACTGAAGAGGCGACAATAATTTTCACATTTCGTTCTACTGTTTTATCTATTTTCAATCTAATGTAGCTTTTTGTTTTTGAAAATATATGTAGAACAGTATTTCCTTCATTTTCTTCAACACTTATTCCATCATGCACAATTGTGCTGTCTTTTTTTGATGCGATTTCTTCAAGATAATTATGTATATCGTTTTCAGATAAATTGAGATATATCTCTCCATTTTTTTTTTCATCTTTTGATTCAGATATATTTAAATGAGATCCTGGATAAAGTTTAAATACATGGTTTCCATTTGGGATCAAATTTATGTCATAAGCTGTGTTTGAGTTTATCTTTTCTATGTTGCTTTTTTCTATTCTATACCCTGTAGTTATGCCATAATATTTTTCTTCGTTATTTTCCATTCCTGATTCTAAATAAGTTATGAAATTATCTTTAGCAAAATGATATATATTTGGTGGATCTCCGCCCGAGTGTAATGAATATGTTGGATTTAATATTTCAACATTAACTTTGTCAGGGACATTATAACAATAAGAATCTTGATCAATGGAGGGCATCAGTCTGTTATTTGGAGGAGATATGATTCCAGGAAGGAAAAGACCGAATATCTTTCCATGATATATTTCGAACGTTTGAAAATCATCTTCTTGGGCTTTGTCTATTCTACGAAAGACGCCGGGAGTATGGCGCACTTTCCAAATAGTTTCATTCTTAATGTTTTCACAATTTTCTAATTTTGAGAAAAGGGCTTGTGAAGGTTCAAACGTCTGACTTGCATAAGATAATTTATAACATTTCTCAGTTAAATATTGAGCCTTAATGGGTCTTCCTTGAATATATATATTGTTTGTTTTATTTTCTTTTTTATTAAGCTCATGTAGATGGTTTTTTACTCGTGATGAATCAGGGCTTAAACATTCTGCGAGAGTTTTAGTCGTGACCTTTGTTTTATTATAATATAAATTTGATGAGCTGGTTCCTGGCGTAGCAAACCATCGTAAAAACATTTTTTGCATCTTATTATATAGTTCATTTGGAGTTTCAGGTGCATAACCATTAATAAATCGATATGAAATTTTACTTAATAGAGAGGAATAGTCTACACGTTCATTTTGGTATTTATTTATATTATGAAATTCTCCTGATTCAGGATTTGATGGCACCGGGAATATTCTCAATTCATAGGGTTCTCCTGTTGTTTCAACTGATTTGAAATAAGACATTTCAAAGGGAGTGTCTACTTTATTTATAATAATTGCATCATGAGTTACGACTAATTTACTATATGGTATTTTTGTTGAAATAAAAGTAAATGAATTATCGTTTTCATCAAATATAAGTTCAGGATCACTTAATAATTTTTCAATTTCTTCTAGCTCCAATATGAAGGATGAGAAAGCAGAGTTAGACATTTCTTTTGCTATCAAAATTTTCATTTCTCTATTTTGCATGTTAGACATCAAAAAACCTAATAACATAAAAATAGGTGTGGCAACTGGGAACATAGCACAAACAGATATAGATGCTGCCGTTAGACTTAAGTTTTCTAATGTAGAATGTAGATTATTCAATGCAATTTTTTTTTCTAGAGAACTTGAGGCTGATTGATAAATTTTAGAATACACACCTAGCTCTGCTAAATTTATAATGAGACCTAAACCCACTGATGCTGTAGAACCTATTTTAGATAAAACAGATAATGAAGGTGCTGATGGAAATACGCGCTTAGACAAAAAATTAGCTGCACTTATTGAATTTGAGAGAGAATCTACACTTAAATCTGTTAATTGAAGGGCGAAGATATGTTTGTAATCATCCGTAAATTCATTGTAAGAATTTATTAGAGAAACAAAGCTGTAAATAGTCAATACGGAACTACCTGTTTGAGTGCTTTTATTAATGTGAGTTGTTAAAGTGTGTGGGTGTTTTAGAGTGGAAATTTTTTTCATTTCATTTTCAAAATTGATTACTTTATTATCGAGTTTATTTATGGTGTTTTTTAAAGACTCTTGTAATCGAATGTTTTCAGTTATATCAATTTTAATTTCGTCGTGTAAATTATTTATATTTACAAATAAAACTTCTCTATCATGCATCTCAATTGGTTTTTTTAATTTAAAATTTTCTGGATTGTAACCTTTATCTGAAAGTTCTTTTTGTAGTTGTTTTCTTATCGTCTTCATTTCAGAATAAAAAATCTTATTTTCTATTTCAATTTTTACAAGCTGATCTTTCGTAATTGTTTCGTAGTTATTCATTATAAGTTCAGATGCTTTCGATGCTTTATTTGTATTATCATTAACATCTATGCTGTTTATATTTTTATTGTTGTCTGATATGCTTTCTATAAGGCTATTGTCTATATCTTGATTCGGTATTTTTTCTTTATAAGCTTCAGGTGTTAATGTTATGTCTTTATTTGTAGATGTTGTGAGAGTTATTTTGGGTCGTATTGGAGACAAATTGATAAAATGAGGATGACTTAAATATGTTTGAATCGCGTGATAAAATTTATTCTTTATTGTCCTTTTATTTAATGTTTGATCTGTTTCATCAAGAACGAGCAGTTTGTTGGTTTGAAGGTTTAATGCTGACACATGTCTTGATATTTCATTATTCCGAGTTGGTTGAGTCGTAAATACTCCATCTTTTTGATCTTGAAGAAAAACATAGGCTTCTAAGAACTTTTTTCTATTTTTATTAATCATTTTTTCCGCTTCTTTTGTTTGCGCTATACCCTCTGCTTCGAACTCACTATCACCTCCTAAAAGTAGAAAATTACATATTTTTTCTTTTTCTTTTTTTTCACTCTCTTCCTGCGATAGAAGAGATAAAGCGTCATCTATAAGTTTATCTTTTTCTTGTTTTTCATCATTTGCAGTGGAAAGTATTTTTTCTAATCGCTGACTGATATACATATCAAAATCCGATAGCGCTTGCGGATTTTTCGAATCTAACTTCTCCAATCTTACATTACTGAGGTGATCTTTAGAGAATTGACTTTTTAAGCCTAGTTCTTGAATGAATGATTTTTCTTTTGATGTTAAATATGATGTTCTTTTTTCCGATGAAAGTTGTGGGAAATAATAACTCCAGTTCGGATCCATCGTTAATGGATGCTTTTTTTGAAATCCTGAAATGCCTTCTTTAAATAAACTTTTATATGAAAAGCCATCTTCTGTTTTAAGTTTGGAAAGTGAAAGGCTTAATTCTCTATCAAATGCTAATGTTTTAAATATGATATTCTCACTTTCTAATGATGCATTATTTCCACCTATCATGCTTAAAGAATGTTGTAATGCTTTTATGAGTTGATTTGTCTCATAACAAGGAAGAATACCTATATTTGAATCTATTAAAAAAGGTATTTTTGTATATGTTCTTTTTTTTTCATCGAAAACATCGACATTTATTAAAATAACATTATGCCAAATTTGCTGTTTACTACGTTTGTCTGGACAAATAATGATAGATAATGGAACATCGCTCACGAGTATTTCACGAAGAAGAGAAAGTAAATTATGTTCTACAAAAAGTTCACCTAAAGCCATTCCTTGGTGTTTTCCGTCTAAAATTGGTTTGTATTGCAATTCATTATTAGCGGTTGCCAAACCATTGTATAATCTAAATCCTTCTAATGGGTCATCTAATAAACGCTGACTTGACTCCTCCAATAAATCATGAATTTCAGTTAAACTTGCTAAATCGTTTCCTTGCATTTTTATCGCAATACTGGAGGCCAATAAATTACAAAAACCCGTATTTCCACTGCTTGATGAAGAGTATCCTTTTATTGCTCCTTGATTAATAAAGACGGGATTAACTAATGCAAGTTCAAAATTATTTTTTTTGAGGTTTTTTTTAAGTGTTCTTAATTTTCCTTTCACATTTTCATCTGTTTTTTCTATTTCACGCCATTGAGTTGAAATCAATGTTCTTAGTTTATTTGATTTTTCGTTTATTAAAGAAAATTTATCTAAATTTAATGCGGAAAAAGCAAATCCTAGCTTTTCTGGATCAAAAGATTCTAATTTCCGTTGAGATAAAATGACTTTTACAAACAAATTATATGCTTTTACGTTCCATTCTTCTTGATTTAAACTTTGTTTTTGTAAGTCCACATCAATAATAAAGTTTTTTAATTTTTCATTTTCATATCTTTCGCCATAAAGATGAGCATCTTCCTCTGATTTTTGATAATATCGAGAAAATGAATTTTGGAATTCTTCACTGTTTTCAATAAAACCCATCATATATAAATCGAGCACTTCAAAAACATAACTTTTAACATTAATACTTTTATTTATTGCGTTTTTTAATTCGCGCATAATCTCTTTTTGTAGATCTTCTGATGATGAAGAGCTTGAGCTTAAAAGTGCTATAATTTTATTTAATTCGTTCCCTTTCGTGCTTGGTATGACTGATTTAATATCTAGCTCTGCAATATGTTCTAACGAAAGAGTGGTATCAAATATTCTTCTTTTTTTTCTAATGTGTGTTTTTTTTGTGACCTCTTCTTTTATTATGTTATCAACCCCAATAAAGGTATTGTTTTTATTAGATTCTTTTTCGAGTTCAGTGCTTTTAAAAAACAGATTTGACATTTGTTTTAATATACTTATGAAATAAAAATCTTTTTTTTCTATTTTAATGTCTTCTTTTAATAATGTTTCATTATTTTCAGCTCTTTTTTGATCTTCATGCATGAGTGTATTTAACTCATCATTCATTTTAATTTTCGTTGTTTCTTCTATCTTTTCATTTTTGTTTTCTTGCGATTGTGATGCTTTAAATGTTTGAATGAATCTTTCATAAAAAGATTTTGAATTTGGATTTGTGTGTGGGTTTTCATTTAAATTATTATTCAGTGTATGATAGGATGCATTTAAACTCAGTCCTTGAGCAATTAAACTTCCTAATGCATTTATTCCCTGCTCTTTTGTTATATAGGGTTTATTCTTGTTATCTATCTCAACAGCCCCTATTTTCACTCGATTTATATGTTTAATTAGATCATCGTAACCCTCAGGTTTGTCATTATTAAAACAAGGCAATGTGTTTTCAGTATTTATTTTTATATCATCTAATATTTCTTCTTCTGTATATTGCTCCCCCCATATTGTTTTAGGCAAAGACCCTTCTGATTTATCTTGTTTTGTCCTGAAGTAATCCGAAGGAGCTATAAGTTCGTAGTGTGCAGAATCCTTTTGTAAACGTAAATGAACGGGAAGGTTGTTATTAATAGGGATCTTTAATGCTTTAATTATTTCTTCTGTAATTATATTTGTAACAAGTTCACTGAGAGTTTTAAATTGATCTTTATTAACAAGTATGAATTCTGAATTCTCGAATATGGCTTCTTCAATTGTTTCTGTTCTCCATAAAGTGAATTTTCCAGACTCTATAGTCTCCTCATAAAGGCGTTCTGAAAAATTATATTTAGCGAGCTTAAATAACAGTTCTGAAAATAATTCTTGCTCTTCTTCCAGATTAAATGCTTTCGCAATGCCTGATTTTTGATCTGAGTCATTTAAAGCTTTCGCTGTATTTTGAAGAGCTTGATTGATTGCATCGATAATGGGGGCTTTTAAATTGCTTTTCGTTATCTCATGGAGTACTGCATGAGATGTTTTCTGTTGAAGCCATCGATGATCTTTCGTTCTTGCAGCAAAAAAGGCGCGAAACATACAAGCCCCATCGGGAGCAACGGGATATAATTGTGGCGTTGTAGATATTGAAGTTGATTTTGTTTGAATAGTTGAAGTACGTGTTTCAGGAAGCAGAGTGACATTATTGATAGAAGCATTGGAAATATTCAACGTGTGTGCAGAAGATGATACTTTTGATGCCTGAGTCGGCAATTTAGAAGAAGACGATATAGGCTCCATTTTAGAAGGTGAAACATTTATGATTGGCACAATAATTCCTATGTAGAGATATATTTCTGTTTATTATACCATTTTGTAAAATTAATTGATCCGATTTTCCCAGCCTCTTGAACACATTTTCGTTACTCTTTCTGTGCTTTCTAAAAAGCTATTCCATGCCTGTATCTTAGTCACATCTTTTCGAATCTAATTCTGACTATATTGTTCGAATGGCTTGTTTATTGATCAAAAGTTCACTTATAGCAAAAGAGAAGCGTTTAATTGAGGGGATATCAGCGCCTCTTTATTAAACACGCATTCACAAATGGAATGCATTTCCATAAAATCGTTCGGCTTTGTGAATAGATAGAATGAGATCCAATGATTTTTGGAGTTTTAATTTGAGATGTGACTAAGAGACAGGTGTTGCACTTATTACTTAAAATCAGGATTTGTTTGGCCGTCAATATAACGAAACGTCACCTGATCATCCTTGATATCGACAATGTCTTTATCGGGTAAAACGCCACGATAAAGGGTATAAAAAAAGTATTTATATCGAAGTTGACGAGTTCGCGTGATGAGC
>CAMRDW010000130.1 GCA_947041315.1 uncultured Enterovibrio sp. | reverse complement strand
ACGCAACTTCAAGTGCCTTGGGTATAGAATGCAAAAAAGGGCGCACTTTTCAATGCGACCCTTTTTATTACAATGATTTACTGATTAAATATCAGTTCATGCCGTATTTTTTTAATTTTTTACGCAAGGTGCCACGATTAATGCCCATCATGGTGGCCGCACGTGTTTGGTTACCACGCGTATATTGCATGATGGTATCCAGAAGGGGTTGTTCGACTTCGGCCAATACAAGTTCGTATAACTCGGTCACTTCCTCTCCATTTAATTGGGCTAAATAGTTTTTTAGTGAGGCTTTTACTGAATCACGTAATGGTTTTTGTGTGACCTGATCTTGTGAAGTTACAGTGGTTACAGTCAATGATTCTGAAGTTGTGGTTTGTTCGAACATATTCTGTCAGCTCTTTTTGTGGTTATGTAACGTTTTCGAAGTGATCTTGCAAGGCATCGATTTGCGCATTGGCAATTTCTATAGCATTGAAAGATCGGCGAAATTCGCCTAATAGGTCATGTTCTTTTAGATACCATCCCACATGTTTACGTGCGATTCGGAGCCCCTCAAGCTCACCATAAAAATGATGAAGCTCTTGAACATGACCTAATAAAATGCTTTTTACTTCTTCTGAAGAGGGGGCTTTAAGAAGCTCACCTGTTGCAAGGTAGTGCTGGATTTCACGAAAAATCCAAGGACGTCCTTGCGCGCTGCGACCGATCATTAAAGCGTCTGCGCCTGTGTATTCCAGGACTTTTTTGGCTTTCTGAGGTGAATCAATGTCTCCGTTGGCAATTACGGGTATTGAAACGGCCTCTTTTACGGCACGAATACTCTCGTATTCGGCTTCACCTTTGTACATGCAGGCGCGGGTTCTTCCATGTAAAGCGATAGCTTGTATGCCGCTGTTTTCTGCTATTTTTGCAATTTGAACACAATTCTTATTGTCTAAATCCCAACCGGTTCTCGTTTTTAGCGTGACGGGAACGTTAACGGCTGCGACCACGGAATTCAATATTTTCTCAATGAGATCAGGGCGCGTTAACAATGCCGACCCCGCAAGTTTTTTGTTCACTTTCTTTGCGGGACAACCCATATTGATATCAATGAGTTGCGCCCCATTTTCGACGCAATATTGTGCAGCATTGGCCATCAAAGAAGGCTCTGCGCCTGAAATCTGTACTGAGCGTAATCCTTTTTCACTTAAATGAACCATACGATTTTTGGACTTGCTGGTGTGCCACATCCTTGGATTGGAAGACATCATTTCGCTGACCGCCATCCCCGCCCCAAAACGTAAACAAAGTTCACGAAAGGGCTTGTCAGTGATCCCTGCCATCGGCGCGAGAATGAGTGTATTTTCCAGTTTGTAAGGTCCAATTTGCAAGGTGTCACCTTCTCGGTCTGCAAGGGCGCGCATTTTACGCATTTTTTTTCTGTCTGAAAAGGACAATATTTGAGCGTTTCACCTTTATTTTCAAAAAATGTATTTATAAGGTCTTTTTGTTTAAAAAATGTTCTGTTTTAAATTCACTTAAGGTTTTGATGCGGTGATACGGCACCACTCTTCTTTTAAGGTAACGCTGTCGATGGATAAGGCGTCTTTATAGCAATCTGCAACCCCTTGAGCTTGTGAATCTAAGATCCCAGATAAGGCTAATTTACCGCCTTCTTTCATCAAATCTTTGATGACACAGGAGAGCTCACGTAAAGGGCCTGCAAGGATATTGGCGACCACGATGTCAGCTTTTAATTGCTCTGGTTGATCTTTTGGCAAATACAAAAAGAGCTTGTCTGCCACGCCGTTACGCTCAGCATTTGCTTTTGATGCTTGTAAAGCTTGTGGGTCAATATCAATTCCGATGACTTTTTCAGCGCCGAGTAAAAGGGCTGCCAAAGAAAGGATCCCAGAGCCACAGCCAAAGTCGATGACTGTTTTTCCTGTGAGCTCGATGCCTTCGAGCCATTCAAGACAAAGCGCTGTTGTTGGGTGCGTGCCTGTCCCAAATGCCAAGCCAGGGTCAAGCATCACATTGACAGCATTAGGCTCTGGAATGTCACACCAGCTTGGACAAATCCAAAGACGCTCACCAAAACGCATCGGCTTGAAATTGTCCATCCAAGCGCGCTCCCAATCTTTGTCTTCAAGTGGCTCAATGGTATGAGGAAAATCAGGGCCAAGAAGAGGGGATTTTTTTAAAATATCAAGTACAGCTTGCATGTCGGTTTGTGCATCATACAAGGCCACAATGTCGGTTTCTCCCCAAAGCCTTGTTTCTCCGGGCATGGGTTCAAAAACTGGGGTGTCTTTGGCATCAAGAAAAGTAACACAGAGCGCACCTGCTTCTTCTATCAGTACCTCACTAATGGCTTCAGCGGTTTGTGCGGTTGCATTTAGTTTGATTTGAATCCAAGGCATGTGTTCTCACTTTTGATTTGTCAGTGTTTTTTAGGGGGCAAATTTTAGCATAAAAAACACACAAAGAAAGACAGAAAGTGACAAAAAAAAGGCCGTATAAATGGCCTTGTTTTATTTTCACAGCGGATGAATTTAACAATCAAGAAAAGGAGATTGCTTTTTTATTGTGCTGTCTTTAAGGGCGTGGCCGTTTCGGCTTGTTTGCTTTGGGCTGCGCTAACGCAAATAAACCCAATCAAGCTGAGGGTTAAAGAGGGGACAATGGCATGAATGCCGCCCATATCGGGTTGAATAATGGAAAGCAGGGTATAGCTTATTAAGCCTGTTGTCATGGAGGTTAATGCGCCCGCTGCATTGGCTTTTTTCCAATAAAGCCCTAACACCAAAGGCCATAAAAAAACAGCTTGCGTTCCCCCAAGAGAGAGTAAATTAAGCCAAATGATCATGTCTGGGGGATTGGTTGCAGCAAAGAGCACCAAGAGTAAAAAAATCACGGTGATCCCGCGAGACAGTTTTGGGAGCTTTTTTTCCGCATTTGGCTCTGTGGCGGCTTTAGGGTTGATGTAATTGATATATAAATCTTTGAGTAAGGTGGCTGCCGCTTGAATTAAAAGGGAGTCGAGAGTCGACATAATGGCAGCCATCGGGCCTGCTAAGAAGATCCCTGCAACCACAGGAGGAAGCACGGTCATCATCAAGGTTGGCATGATCTGATCTGGATTACTCATTTCCGGCACAATACTGCGACCTAAAGCCCCGGCAAGATGCATTCCGAGCATTAAAAAAGCCACCATGGCGGTGCTTATTACCATGCCACTGTGCAAGGCTTTACTGGATTTATAAGACATGCAACGGACGGCGGTGTAAGGCAAACCGATGACCCCAAAGCACACCAATACCCAAAAACTCATCATAAAGGGCTGTGTTAAAAATTGATCGGGTCCGTAAGGGGTGATGAGGGCCGGATCGATGGCGTGTAATTTGCTGATCATGGCCCCTAAGCCACCTCCTGTGTAAATGATCCCACCCAAGAGGGCCAGTGTCCCGATGATCATCATCACGCCTTGTACCGTGTCGGTCATCACCACTGCGCGAAAGCCGCCAATGCAGGTATACAGGCCGACGGTGACCGCAAAGATCATCAAGCCTTGACTGTATGAAACGCCTGCGAGAGTTTGAAGTAATCTTGCCGCGCCAACAAATTGCACCACCATTGTTGCAAAAAACGCCACCAACATAGCCAAAGACGCAAAAATGACGACCGCGCGATTTTTGTATTTCGCGTAAAGCATGTCATTTAAAGTGAGGGCGTTATGTCGGCGTGATTCAATCGCAAATTTTTTTCCGAGTACGCCAAGGGTTAACCAAGCGACAGGAAGCTGGATCATCGCAAGCAATACCCAACCTAAGCCCATTTTGTATGCAGCTCCCGGCCCGCCAATAAAAGAGCTGGCTCCGGCATAGGTTGCTGCCAGCGTCATGGCCAGAACAAAGCCCCCCATACTTCGGTTGCCAAGAAAGTATTCTTTTAGAAAACCCTCTTTTTGTTGACCTTGTTTTCCTGAATAAAAAGCGATTGCGAAAACCCCAACAAGATAAAGCGCCATTGGAATAAGAAACTCACTGTTCATGAGGGGGATCCTGTTCGATATCTAAGGGCATATCTTGGTAGAGATATTTCACCATTAAAGCGCATAAAATAGTAAAGAGCAGAGGCCCCACAATGCAGGACATTAGAAACCAAAATGGCAAGCCAAAATAAAGTGTTGGGAGAGGGGGGGCAATGCTTTGTGGAGCAAAACCATAGGCAAATCCGTACCACCAAAGAAAATAGGCAAATGCGAGTGCTACGGCCAATTTAGCTTCTTTGTGGGCTTGCTGATAACGGGAATCAAGCGTTTTCATGGGGAGCTTCCAATACAGAACATTATCTTCTCTAAATGCCTGCTTTTTAATTGCGTCAGGTATAAATAACGAGTCTATTTTGAGAAATATGTAGCTCAGATCTCAACTTTTAAGAATGCGTTTCGTTTTATGCATGAAAATTAATCGTTTCTCTTGTGTTTATTGAGGGGTATTTTTCAATGTGTCTTTTTCTTCTTTCAAAATCAAACATTCCTCTTGCACTTAAAAAGGCTCTTTTGTTCAAAAAGCTTAAAAATGAATGTATATACCTAAAGTTATTGAGCTTGGGTGTAGCCAACACTCACGCGGCTTCAAAGGCGACGGGTATATATGTGAGAAGCGAAATAATGAATGACAGGTGTTTGTTCAAGATGGTCATCGAGTTTATCTGAAGCAAGACACAAAATCTTTATAGAATGTCGTTCGTTCAGATTTTAACCGTTTTTAATGACAAAAAAATGAATTAAAAAAGAGCGTGAAAACACGCTCTTTTTTATAAAAAAATGAATATTTATTTATGAATACCGAGCTTTTTTTCTAAGTAATGAATGTTTGCACCGCCGTGTTGGAAATTCTCATCTTTCATGATTTCCAATTGAAGCGGAATGTTGGTTTTGATGCCATCAATGATGATTTCACTTAAAGCATTTCGCATGCGAGCAATTGCAACATCACGGTTTTCACCAAAGCAAATGAGCTTGCCTATCATGGAGTCATAATAAGGGGGAACGGTATATCCTGCATAAATGTGGGACTCCCATCGGACGCCCATTCCACCTGGGGGATGAAAACGGTCAATTTTTCCTGGGCTTGGCAAGAAGAGGGTTGGATCTTCTGCGTTAATTCTGCACTCAATGGCATGCCCACGAATTTGAATGTCATCTTGGGTAAAAGAAAGAGGTTGTCCTGCCGCGATGCGCAGCTGTTCTTTGACAAGATCAATGCCTGTTACCATTTCTGTAACGGGGTGCTCAACCTGAATACGGGTGTTCATCTCGATAAAATAAAACTCGCCGTTTTCATACAAGAATTCAAAGGTTCCAGCGCCCCGGTAATTAATTTCAATGCACGCGCGGCAGCAGCGTTCACCGATATATTTTCGCATTTCAGCGGTAATGCCTGGGGCTGGCGCTTCTTCGACGACTTTTTGATGACGGCGTTGCATGGAGCAATCGCGTTCAGCAAGGTGTATTGCAGAGCCTTGTCCATCGGCTAAAACTTGCACTTCAATATGGCGTGGGTTTTCTAGGAATTTTTCCATATAAACCGTGTCATTATTGAAGGCTGATTTGGCTTCCGCCCGTGTCATTGCAATGGAATCGGTGAGTTCTGCTTCTGAACGAACCACGCGCATTCCACGACCGCCACCGCCTCCAGAGGCTTTGATGATGACAGGGTAGCCAATGCGTTTTGCGATAGATTTATTTTTAACTTCATCCTCATTCAGAAAACCGTCAGAACCCGGAACACAAGGCACGCCTGCTTTTTTCATGGCACTGATTGCGGAGACCTTGTCTCCCATGAGGCGTATGGTATCTGGGCGTGGGCCGACGAAGATAAAGCCGGATTGTTCAACCTGTTCTGCAAAATCGGCATTTTCTGAAAGAAATCCGTATCCAGGATGAATCGCGACAGCGCCTGTGACTTCGGCTGAGCTAATAATGCGAGGAATATTTAAATAACTTTCGACACTTGAAGGGGGTCCAATACAGACAGACTCGTCGGCAAGTAATACGTGTTTTAAATCGCGGTCGGCTGTTGAATGAATCGCGACTGTTTTGATTCCCAGCTCTTTGCACGCACGAAGAATGCGCAGTGCGATTTCGCCCCGATTGGCGATAACAATTTTATCTAGCATGCTTGCCTCGACTATTCGATGATGATCAATATTTCATCAAATTCAACAGCTTCGCCGTCGTTACATAAGATAGCTTTCACTATACCCGCTTTATCCGCTTGGATTTGGTTCATCATTTTCATCGCCTCGACGATACACAAGGTATCTCCTACCTTGACGGATTGACCAATTTCAATGAAGGATTTGTCTTCAGGGCTGGGTGAGCGATAGAAGGTTCCGACCATCGGAGACAAGACTTTATGTCCTGTTATTTCTGTCGGCGTGTTTTTAACTTCCGTTGCAGTAACCGGGGTGCTTGTATGCGTCGGGCTTGGCGGCACATAAATTTGGGTTGTTGGGGCTTGGGTTATCAGACGGCTGATGCGCACTGATTCTTCCCCTTCTGAAATTTCCAGCTCAGAAATGCCAGATTCTTCAACCAGCTCAATTAATTTTTTTATTTTGCGAATATCCATGTTTTGATCTCTTTAAAATTATTGTTTATTTGGCACTTAACTGAAAACGACGCGCTGCCGCTTTCAGGGCAAATTCGTATCCATCTGCGCCCAGTCCCACAATGACCCCTTCAGCCTTATCTGAAAAATAAGAATGATGTCTGAAAGGCTCTCGGGCATGTACGTTACTCAAATGAACTTCAATAAAAGGGATCCCGACAGCAAGAAGCGCATCACGCAATGCAATGCTTGTGTGCGTAAATGCAGCAGGATTGATGATGATGAAATCGGTATTTCCCATTGCCTGATGAACCTGCTCAATCAAGCAATGCTCTGCGTTTGATTGAACATGATTGAGGTGAATATTGAGTTGTTTTGCAAGAACACAAAGATCAGCAACAATCATGTCGAGTGTTTGATTTCCATAATACTCAGGCTCGCGCATTCCAAGCATATTGATGTTTGGACCATTAATGAGCAAAACTCTTCGATTTGTTGTCATTGTGTCGATAAAATCCTTGTTTTCTTATAGAAAAGCAGCATTTATTGATTATTGTTTTTTGCTGCCACCAGTTTCTATGAAATTCAATGAAGGTTCTATTATGCTGAGTAATTATAAAGAAATCACAGCAAATGGCAGCAAAATAGTAGCATTATCAGAGATATTCTCTTAACCAATCATTATTTATATGACAGGGGTTACATTTAATGAAAAATGAATTGATTAATCGTTTTCATAACGAAGATTTAACGGAGGGGATTTGCTTTTTGTTTATCCCGAAGACTTGCCTTTGTTTGTTTATTGATATACCAACATGATTGAAGATGCGCATCTGCGCTAAGCGAGTGAAGATCCTGAGTACAGAGCGGCTCTGTCATTGCCCTGAACGAGACGAAGCAAAACCACGCAGCTTCAAAGGCGACGAGTGTGCTTTGATTAATTAATTCTCTTCGTATTTCTCCTTTTATGCTCTTTTTTTATTCTATTTTTGAGATGAAAAAAGCCAGAAACTGGCTTTTTATCGCTGTACCCAAAGGAATTAAAGATACGCGCCTGTGCCAAGCCTGTGAAGCCCTTGAGCATAGATGCATTATCTTCAAGGGCTGAACGCGCGTAGCCAATATCCACGCATCTTCAAAGGCGAAAGATGTTTTTTCTATAACAGCGTTGAAATCAATAAAGGTTCGATTTCTCACGGATGAGTTTTTCTACCACGCTGGGATCTGAAAGTGTTGAAATATCACCGAGCGTTTCTGTGTCATCCGTTGCAATTTTGCGCAAAATGCGACGCATGATTTTTCCTGAACGTGTTTTCGGTAAAGCATCTGTCCAATGAATAAAATCGGGTTTTGCAATGGATGCGATTTCTTGTTTAACCCATTCTTTTACTTCTTCCTCAAGGGCTTTGCTTGGGGTTTCACCTGAATTTAAGGTGATATAAGCATAAATCGCTTGACCTTTGATGTCATGAGGAACACCGACAATGGCCGCTTCAGCTATTTTTTTAAATCCGACAAGGGCGGATTCGATCTCTGCTGTGCCCATGCGATGTCCTGAGACATTCAGTACGTCATCAATGCGTCCTGTGATCCAATAATCGCCCTCTTCATCGCGACGCGCTCCGTCACCGGTGCAATACATGCCATTAAAGGTTGAAAAATAGGCTTGTTTAAAACGTGCGTGATCCCCATACAAGCTGCGCATCTGGCCCGGCCAAGAGTCGAGAATAACAAGGTTTCCTTCTGCGGCCCCTTCAAGAATCTTTCCTTCTTTGTCCACTAAGGCGGGTTTTACGCCAAAAAAGGGCAGATTAGCTGAGCCGGGTTTTAAAGTGCTCGCTCCTGGCAAGGGGGTGATTAATATTCCACCTGTTTCTGTTTGCCACCAGGTATCGAGAACAGGCCCTTGCGCATTTCCTATCGTATTGAAATACCAATTCCAGGCTTCAGGATTGATAGGCTCGCCAACAGAGCCGAGAATACGAAGTGTGTTTCGTTTTGTGTCTTTTGTGGCTTCTAAGCCTTTTGCCATTAAAGCTCGAATGACGGTGGGGGCGGTATAAAGAATATTAACCTGATGCTTATCGATCACTTCGCTCATGCGTGCTGTGCTTGGATAATTTGGGACGCCTTCAAATAAAAGTGTTTTTGCACCGTTAGAAAGAGGGCCATAAAGAAGGTAAGTGTGTCCTGTAATCCAGCCTACATCGGCGGTACACCAAAAGACTTCCCCTTCTTGGTAATCAAAGACGTATTTAAATGTCATGGTGGCATAAACGAGGTAGCCGCCCGTTGTGTGTAAAACGCCTTTTGGTGTTCCTGTGGAGCCGGATGTATAAAGAATGAACAGGGGATCTTCTGCATTCATTTCTTCGGGTTCACAATGTGAGGAAACGTCTTTTATGGCATCATGCCACCAAATATCACGCTCAGCAGTCCAATCAATGGGGTTATTGGTTCTTTGATATACAATCACTTTTTCAACAGAAGTAACAGATGGGTTCTTTAGGGTGGTATCCACATTGTTTTTTAAAGGAACAAGGCTCCCAGCGCGAATGCCTTCATCGGCGGTGACGATAATTTTTGCTTTTGAGTCATTGATGCGTCCCGCTAAAGCCTCGGGAGAAAAACCACCAAAAACGACAGTGTGAATTGCCCCAATGCGGGTGCATGCAAGCATTGCGACTGCCGCTTCTAAGACCATTGGCATATAAAGACAAACGACATCGCCTTTGCGAACGCCTTGGGCTTTCAGTGCGTTGGCGAATTGACAGACTTCTACATACAGTGCGTCATAGGTCATTGTTTTTTGAACATCAGGATCATCGCCCTCCCAAATTAAGGCGACTTGAGAGCCTTTGGTTTTGAGGTGTCTATCGATGCAGTTCACACTGACGTTCAGGGAGCCGTCTTCAAACCATTTTATACCGAGTTGATCTGCTTCAAAGGAGGTATTTTTTACTTTGGTATAAGGGGTTATCCAATCAACATTTTTCCCATGCTCACCCCAAAAAGCCTCTGGATTTTTGAGTGATTCTTGGTACATTTTTTGGTAGGTTTCTTTGTCGATGTGGGCTGTTTTTTTAATTTTCGGGTTGACAGGGTGAAGATGAACGTTGTTCATTTTTAAATCCTTATGTTCGAAAATATATAAAAAAAATGAATGTGAAAGTTCTGATTGGACCTTTTCTTTTTATTTATAGTGCGAGCTCATTTTATCGAGATATAACGCTTTAATTTTATGGATTTCTTTTGTAAATCATTGAACTTAAGTTGGTATAATTAAATAGCTAAAGATTATATTTGATCTTCAATCAATCTGTTTATGGCTTCTTTTCTACTGATTCGTTTTTTGAATATATTAAAACAAGGTGAAATATTAAAGTGGATAGTGCTTTTATATTCTAGAAGAAAGCATGGATTGTGTTTTTAAAGCTTTAAAATGACATCCATTAATAACGATTGACTCTTTTTTCTACTGCCTGAAACTGTGTTTTTCTATACCCAAAGTGAAGAATGGGCGCTTGCGACAAGCGAGTGAAGGCCCTGAGCATTAATTTACTATATGATTGGGCTGAACGAGCTTAGCCAACACCCACTCGGCTTTAAAGGCGAGGGGTATATATA
>CAMRDW010000129.1 GCA_947041315.1 uncultured Enterovibrio sp. | reverse complement strand
TATAAATCGATATTATTTTCTCATGCGCGGAATGTCGGGTATGAACAAGGCTAAACAGAAGCAAGGGAAATAGTATTGAAGCATTTTATTTCCATAGATTATGATATGGCGCCGCATGGTTCAGTGCTTTTTTGGACTCTCTTCTCTGTTTTGTCATGGGTTGTGCTTTAAATTTCTTTCTGGCCTCGAATTTAACTCTTAACAGAAAGATGCGCATGTTACTTTTATTGATTTGATAGGTACGAGAAGCATTTTAGCTATTGCCTTTAAAATTGTGTGGCTGTTTAGTGTTCTCGTTTAACTGAATCAGATGGTGGGCTTATTACCTTCGAAACTTAACCTCAAATATCTCATTTTTTGT
The DNA here is from genome assembly GCA_947041315.1 of uncultured Enterovibrio sp. Lineage (GTDB taxonomy): Bacteria > Pseudomonadota > Gammaproteobacteria > Enterobacterales > Vibrionaceae > Enterovibrio. The sequence continues at coordinate 9,929 of CAMRDW010000129.1, read as the reverse complement.
ATGTGATCTTTTTGAAAATCCTTTTAGAACGTCCAACCAGTGATCAAATAGATACCAAAGACCATGCTTAAATCCATGAAAAAACTTAAAAAATTACCAAGCCAAATGGTTGGGTTTTTATGATAGAAACCATATAAAGTCCACAAAAGCGCAATAAATGAATAGAGCACCCAAGTTGTCATTGATAACCCTTCGGCATGCTGACTATGAGAATAAAAAAGTTTATACATTTGCGGTAATGTTGCAAGGGGGCTTACTAAACCCATAAAGAGCATAAGAGGTTCTAATTTTTTTCCAATTTTTGCAATGAAATGCATATTTTCCTCTTCTTAATAATGAAGAATTCAGACGCTGGATTTTGACATGACGAGTATCGTAAAATTGTGAACTTATTTTTATATGAATTCAAAAATGAATGACGGAATGTCCGAGTCTTTTATCGTAAGCTAAGAAAAATATTTCTCTGTAGAAAACGAAGAAAATGCGTTTTGATAAGTTTAATTCGAGATGTTGAGTCCCTCAATAAAGATGCTTCTTTTTCTTTATACTTAATATTCCTGAAGATCAGGTCGGTTGTCTTTGAGCGTATCTAACAAACCTGAGTTTTAGAGATGACGAGTCTCTATTTTGTATTTTTCACTGAGTGAGACAACTCAAGAAATCTTTTCTAGGATTTTCTGAGCGTTTTTTTGAAAGGTAGGGTAAAGGCGCGAGTTGATTTTTTAAGTAAGCATTGGATTATTACTGATAACATTGAACTTAAGTTTGTTTAAAGAATTCAGCATCCTATTTAAGGTTAAGTCTTGAACAAGAGCTTACTTCCAAGGGAAAAAAGTGTTACTCAAATGCTAAAAACAACAATCTGATAACGTATTCAATAGACTTGCTTTGAGAGATATATTGGGAAAGGTATAATATTATTCAAGCGATTTAAGTATGTACACCTTCCTTATTTTTTTATCTTTTGCTGTGAATATCTCTTCTTTTCACTGCAAAAACAGCCTTTCTTATGTGGATAAGTTTGTTAACATTTTTTTTAATGAAGATGGAATGTAAAAAGAAACCTTAAAAAACACAAAATCAAATCCTTTTATTTCAATCAGTTAATTGTTAATGATTGATCAAGATCAGGATCAGGACAAGATCGTGCTCTGTGGAAAAATAAATCACGGAAAAAAATAATATAACACTGACTGCGTTAAAAAATTGTAATAGCATACTTTCGAAAGTATTTTTGATCATATAAATACAAAAATGAACACAGCCTCTTAAGAAGCAATGAATAGAGTTAACCTCATAAGGCGTCTTTTTAAAGTGGACCCCAAAAAGAACATAAAAAATGAGATGAAACAGTTCTGAGGTGTTTTAAGAAAAGATCTCAGCATTAAATGATTTTTTATAATTTAAGGTCTTCCTAAATGGAAAGCCATTCATAAAAATGAAATTGAATGATGTAAGCTTATGATAAAAAATGAAGTTTCTTTCGTTTTTGTTGAGAAAAGTAAATGATTAATGCATTTTTTCATTGAATCAACGAGGTGATCTGTATCCCAAATTACATTTTATAGATAAAAAAATGCAGAATCTTTTTAAGATCAAAAGTAAGTATGTTTATTTGTAAATAAAACTGAATTATTTTGTTTTTATTTCTTGTTTTGACTATGCACTTTTTTATTCGTTAAGCTTTATTTATTCTAAAATTTGGAATTTATTTCCTTCACAATGAGAGTGTTTTCACTTTTAACGTGAAAGATTTGCTGAAATGAGTCGGTTGTATGTTCTATACCCCTCTCCTTTGAGGTTGCGTCGGCGTTAGGTAGGCTCGTTATTTGATCTATGCTTAGTGGCTTCACTCGCTTGCGGCTTACACGCATCTTCAATTATTTTGGGTATATGATTCATTTCTTGTGTATGAACCTCGTACATTAAAAAGACAAATCTTTTTCAAGTCTAAAATACCGTGTTTTTTGGGTTAGGGGATCAATAAATTCAATCTCTTTAGCCAATAACTGTAGGGGTTTTTCATAGTTATCTTCAGAAAAGGCTTGTAATTTTGGATAATATTTATCATTCAAAATGGGCCAACCTAAAGTGTGCATGTGCAGACGTAATTGATGTGTTTTTCCTGTAATGGGATTTAATTCAAATAATGCTTTATCACCAGATTGCTTTAAACAACGGATCTGTGAATGGCTATTGGCTTCTCCTTCCTTCACGCACATAATAAAACGCGGATTTGAATGCCCAATACGGTTTTTTATTTCCCATGATTTTCCGGTTAAGTGTTCATTTTCAAAAATATTGGCAATAGCTTGATAGGTTTTACGTATTTTCCGCGTTTCAAATATACGATGGTAATGATGTCGGCTTTCTGGATGAACAGAAAAAATAATCAAACCCGCAGTCACACGATCTAAGCGATGTAAGGCTTGCAAGCTCTGAATGCCAGTTTTTCTTCGTAATCGAGTTTGTAAACATTCATTGACATAGATTCCGCCAGGCATTACAGCGAGAAAATGGGGTTTGTAAGCCACCAAAAGATGTTCGTCTTGAAATACAATCCTTTCTGTAAAGGGGATTTTAGGTTCGTTTTCTACTTCTCTGTAATAGTAAATACGCAGCTGAGGTATAAAAGGAGATCTAAACGTTATGCGCATCCCTCCTTCACAATGTACTTTTCCTTTAAGGATACGATCATGCCAAATTTGGGCGGAAACATAGGGAAATTTAATAATCAAATACTCAAGTATTGTCTCAACGCCAGGATTTTTTTGGGGCAAACTCAGTTTGGAAGGATACTCTGCAATTGTCATTTCAAATCCAAATATTAAATTTTACGGTAATGGTTCAAATCTGTACTTTTGCATGAATATTCAACCCAAATGCATTAATTGAGAGGTCAATAATATCGTGCATCAGTTTGCTCTTTGAAAAGCAGATTTTACCTTGCGTTAATTGCTGCAAAGCTGTTTTGAAATTGAGGTTTTTTCGCTCAATGATTTTGCGTGTTTTTTAGCTGTAAAATCCGTTTTTGAGATATCTGTATCGTTGCATTCTGAGTCATGCGTTTTTTGATAACACCTCATCTCGGTATCATACAGAAAAAAACCTAAGTCACGTACATGAACTGATATCAGAAAATGGATTAATATACATCTTCAATTTCTCATTCTTTTTTTAGAACGTGGTATTTTTTCTTTTTTAAGAGAGAAATATGTTTCCTAAAATCAGTAAAATATGTCATCTATACAGTACAAGCTTTTGGTATGGTGACAGTGACATTATCGATGGATAAAATGTACCTTGACGGAGTCAAAATGGCGAAATTAACACTGCAAGAACAGATGCTAAAAATGGGTCTGATAGATAAAAAGAAGTTACAAAAATCTGGAAAATCATCAAAAAAGTCAAGAACGTTAGCAAAAGAAGCTAAAGCGGCGGTTGAAGAAAACCGCATTGCTCAAATAGCCCAAGATCAAGCGCTCAGTCATCAAAAAAAGATTGAACTTGAAAAAAAATCAATTCTTTCTCAAATTAAGCAACTTATTGAAATGAATAGAATTGATCGTAAAAATGGAGATATTGGATACAATTTTACAGATGGAACATTGGTTAAAAAACTTTACGTTAATAAAGAAACTCAAGCTCAGTTGGTGAACGGTCGCCTGGCTATCGTACGTGATCTCGATGGATATGCTATCGTACCTAGCATTGTTGCAGATAAAATAAGTCAACGAGATGAAACCTGTATCGTTGTCAACAATATCACCACAAAAAGAGAACTTGATGAAGAAGATCCTTACGCAGACTTCAAGATCCCAGATGATTTAATGTGGTGATAAAGCGTTAATCGATATTTCCCCAAGACACTTGAAAATGCGTTTAGGTGCAAGGGGGTGAAGCCTTTGAAAATAGATGTGGTCTGTGATGGCGTGTAACGAGCGCAGCCAGCACACACGCACTTTCAAAGGTGAGGAGGATGAACGTTAAAGAATCAAATCCCCATAAAAAACCGCAGCCTCGACTGCGGTTTTTAATTTCTTCTATACCCAAGATTGTTGACGTTGCGCTAGCTGGCAAAGACGAAAAGTCTATGAGCATAGATGTATGCTCTGTGATTGCGCTCGTTCAGCATAATCAAATCGTTCATTAATGCTCAGGGTCTTCACTTGCTTGCTGCAGACGCGTATCTTCAATTATTTTGAAGCGTATTTCGAAATAGAAAATCAGACTATTTTTTTATTTAATACGGGGTCAATTGTCGTAATGCGTTTTACGATAGAATTCAAAAGGATCCCATACAAAGGCACAAAAAGACCCAAGCTAATGAGGAGTTTTAATGCATAGTCAACCAATGCAATTTCGATCCAATTTTCAGCCATGAAGGGATCTGGGCTGTTATAAAAAGCAATAACAAAAAATGCAAAAGTGTCGAGTGCATTGCCAAAAATGGTTGAACAAGCAGGAGCAAGCCACCATTGTCTTTTCTGACGTAATCGATTGAAAACGTGAATATCAAGTATTTGACCTAAAAGATAAGCCATAAAACTTGCAATCGCGATGCGTGCGACAAAGAGATTAAAGACACTGATATTTCCAATACCTTGATATTCTCCTTGGAGAAAAAGGACGGATAAAAGATAAGAAATCAGTAAAGAGGGAATCATCACACAGAGAATAATCTTGCGCGCCATGCTCGCATTAAAAATACGCACCGTAAGATCTGTTGCTAAAAAAATGAATGGAAACGTAAAAGCGCCCCAAGTGGTATGGAAACCAAATAAGGTAAAAGGCAGTTGCACTAAATAATTACTTGAGGCGATGATTAGAAGATGAAAAAGAACCAAATAAGAAAGGGCATTGCGTTGCTGTGAAAATGTAAACATGTTAATTCAAAACCTTTTTGTCATTGGGGGGAGAGGGAACCCAAATAGTGAATGCATCAGAATATGCTACCTGACACTTATAAAAACGACGCATTATATCTTATCTTCTGAAAAGACAAAGTATCTTTATCAATTAAAAAATAATATTTTATCAAATGTTTTATTTTTTCGTATATCCAAGAGTTGAAATCATATGTTCTTCAATTTTATCAAGAAAGACATTGCCGTATTTTTCTAGTTTTCTTTGCCCTACCCCATTAACGGCCAGCATTTCACTTTGAGAAGTCGGTAGTATTTCTGCCATTTCAACCAATGTCGCATCATTGAAAACAATATAAGGTGGAATATCGTCTTCGTCAGCAATGCTTTTGCGTAATTTTTTCAATTTAACAAAAAGCACTTTATCGTAATTGCGTTTTTCAAATCGATCCGCTTTCGTGCGAGTAGAGACCCAAGCACTCGGCCTTGGAACTGCGAGCTCAAGGGTTATTTCACCACGCAATAAAGGACGGGCTTCTTGCGTTAATTTTAAAACGGAATGTTGGGCAATATCTTGTTGTAAGAAACCGCGATGGATCAGCTGGCGAAAAATACTTAGCCAATATTCTTGACTGAATTCCTTGCCTAAACCAAAAGTGCTTAGCTTATGATGAGCGTAATCTTTTATGCGCTGATTTTGCATACCGCGTAGTACTTCAATGGTGTACCCAACACCAAAATTTTGATTGACGCGATATACACAAGAAAGGGCTTTTTGGGCTTGCTCTGTTGCATTAAACAGAGTGGGTGGATCGATACAAATATCACAATTCCCACAAGGTTTATTTCGGTACTCTCCAAAATAATTAAGCAAGACCAAACGTCGACACGTTAAGGCTTCAGCAAAGGCTTTCATTGCATTTAACTTATGATTTTCGACTTGCTTTTGTGGCCCATCAGGTTTTTCTTGTAAGCATCGATGGAGCCAAGCAATATCAGAAGGGTCGTAAAACATCAGGGCTTCCGCCGGCAAACCATCACGCCCTGCTCGTCCTGTTTCTTGATAATAAGATTCAATATTTCGCGGTGTTTCGTAATGAACAACAAAACGAACATTGGGTTTATTTATGCCCATTCCGAAGGCGACGGTTGCCACGACGATATGAACGTCATCTCGCTGAAATGCTTCTTGTACGGATGCGCGATCTTGAGTCGTCATTCCTGCATGATAGGCTGCTGCACGAATATTTTGAGCACAGAGTCGCTCTGCTACCTGCTCAACACGTTTGCGACTATTACAATAAATAATGCCGCTTTGCCCTGGTTGAGGTTTTAAGAATTGAGCAAGTTGTAACAAAGGTTTATGTTTTTCTATCAAGGTGTATCGGATGTTGGGGCGGTCAAAACTGCCTAAATAAGCATGAGGAGATTGAAGTGCGAGGCGAAGCGCGATCTCTTGGCGTGTTACATCATCTGCCGTCGCGGTTAAAGCCATGATCGGAACATGGGGAAAAAAGGATTTTAACCCACCAAGTCGTGCATATTCAGGTCGAAAATCATGGCCCCACTGAGAAATGCAATGGGCTTCATCTACAGCAATAAGTGCCAATGGAAGTGATTGTAATTTATCAATAAAATCACTCATTAAAACACGCTCAGGTGAAACATACAGCAATTTAATACGCTGATCCCGAAGAGCTTGCCATGTTTGAGAGAAGGCCTCTTGCGTCATTCCTGAATTAATACATGCGGCTTGAACACCGTTGGCCTTTAATTGGTCAACTTGATCCTTCATTAATGATATGAGCGGTGAAATCACAAGGGTTAAGCCATCAAAAATTAATGCAGGAATTTGATAACAAAGACTTTTTCCCGCTCCTGTTGGCATTACGACCAAGCAATCTTTCCCTGTTAACGCGGCATTAATAATTTCTTTTTGGCCTTCTCTGTAAGATTGGTAACCAAAAATACGTTGTAATACAGTGTTATCATGTGTCTCATTAGACATGATTCCCTCGCGATCTTTACAGCTCATTGTGCTTCTCATGATTGATTTCCCCCATTCTAAACACTCTACCGATAGGTGAAAAGGAAGCACGAGAAGAATGAGGACTCATGGTCATTATTTTTATAAAAAATTGATTCATTTTGTGCGTGATCAATGCAATGCCACGTCAGTTTGGATGCATTGATATTTAAAAATCATGTGACCTTCTCGATGTGTTTTTGCAGGCAAATATCCATATAGAAGCCGAAAGAGTATATTGAGGTTATTTTTACGTCCCTATTGGTTTTTTATGTTATCGGCATTTTTACAAAAATCACTTCATTTTCGCATCTTTTCAATTGCTTTTCCTATGGTGCTTTCAAATATTACAGTCCCATTATTGGGTTTGGTTGATGCCGCTGTGGTAGGGCATCTTGATCAATCTTGGTATCTTGGTGGTGTTGCTGTTGGGAGTAACATGATTTTGGTTTTATTTTGGTTGCTTGGTTTTTTGCGCATGGCAACGACGGGGATCACCGCCCAAGCTTGGGGAGCGAAAGACAAGGAAGGTTTAGCCAATATTTTTCTTCAAGGAATGACATTGGCGTGCTTATTCGCCTTCATCATGATCCTCTTACACCCTTTTATTGTTCGATTTGTTTTTTCTTTTAGTGATGCAAGCGCTGAGGTTTTGCATTATGCCAATGCGTATTTTTCTGTGCGTATTTGGAGTGCTCCTGCCTCTTTGAGCAACTTGGTTCTTATTGGATGGTTGCTTGGTATGCAAAATGCCAAAAGGCCGATGATTCTGATTGTGTTTATCAACATCATTAATGTTTTGCTTGATCTTGTTTTTGTTCTTGGTTTTTCATGGGGCGTGAAAGGGGTTGCATTTGCAAGTGTGATTGCGGATTACAGCGGCATGATATTAGGGTTTTATTTTGTGCTTAAAGCATGGCGAGGGTTAGGCTTAGTTTCTCCATTTTTACAGTGGAAAAAGGCTTCGAATGGAGTGGCTCGATTGTTAAAGCTGAATCGAGATATTTTTCTTCGAAGCTTGTGCTTGCAATTGGCCTTTACGTTTATGATTTTTCAAGGCGCGAGTCTCGGGGATGACGTCGTCGCTGCGAACGCGGTATTAATGAATTTTCTTATGTTGCTTTCTTTTGCTATGGATGGTTTTGCTTATGTTATGGAAGTGATGGTGGGTAATTCTGTGGGTGCTAAAGACAGGCAAATGCTGATCAGATCATTGATTGTGACTTCATTTTGGAGTCTCTTTATTTCTATTTTATTCACATTTGGTTTTATGTTTTTTGGAAAGAGCCTGATTGATGTGATTTCCGATATTCCTTCAGTGCGTGAACAAGCTTATATTTATCTGCCTTGGTTAGTTTGGATGCCTTTGGTTGCCATGTGGTGTTTTCTGCTTGATGGGGTATTTATTGGCGCAACGAAAGGGCGCGAGATGCGAAATTGTATGTTTGTTTCAATTGTTTTTTTCTTTGCTATTTGGTTCAGTTTTCGCTCTGATGGTAATCATGCAATTTGGGGAGCAATGCTTGGATTTATGGCCTTAAGAGGTTTAACGTTAGGAGGCGTTTTTATGCTGCAATGGCGGAAAGGCTATTTATAAAGTAAAGAAAAAAGGGGCTTCAAAAAAAGCTCTTTTGAGCCTTTTTTGAAGGTATGGAGAGTCAGTAGTAAGAGTGGTCACCATGAGCATGCTCTGTGATGTCTCTAACGCCATTGAGTTCTTCTTGAAATTCTTCAAGTAATTCTTTTTCTATGCCGTCTTTTAAAGTGACATCGACCATCGAGCAGCCGTTACAGCCTCCTCCAAATTGGATAACAGCAATTTTATCTTCTGTAATTTCAATTAAATTGATATGCCCACCATGCCCTGAAAGCTGTGGATTGATTTGTGTTTGAATAATGTATTCAACGCGCTCAAATAAGGGGGCATCATCTGCTATTTTGCGCAGCTTGGCGTTAGGGGCTTTTAAGGTAAGCTGAGAGCCCATTTTATCTGTTACAAAATCAATTTCTGCGTCGTCTAAAAAAGGAAGGCTAAGTTCGTCAATGAAAGCAGAAAAACCATCGAATTGAAGGGTGGTATCGCTGGTTTCTATTGCATCTTTCGGGCAATAAGATACACCACACTCTGCATTTTGCGTTCCTGGTTTTACGACAAAAACACGAATATGGGTGCCATCGGGCTGTTGCTCCAGAAGTTTTATAAAATGGTTTTGAGCACTTTTTGAAATAGTAATTTGAGACACAATTTATCACCTGATTTTTCGAATATATTTCATACAGTGTACTCTTGTTTTGATTTGCTATCACCCAAAGCCTAAGCGCTTCTTCACTTTCCTTGGCTTCTTGCTATGCAGTAAACATCAATGTGTTTTACACCGTGTTTTCGAAGCAGCAGAGAAAGCTCAGAAAGGGTCGCGCCTGTTGTCACGACATCATCAACGAGAGCAACATGTTGTGGTGGCGGACTTGATATTTGAAAGACACCTTTCAGATTGGAAAGTCTCTTTTTTCGAGTTAAGCCTTGTTGTTGAGGGGTTGCTTTGGTGCGAATTAAAAGATCTGAGTCACAATTTACGTTTAGTTGTCGGGCAAGAGCCTGTGCCAATAAATTGCTGTGATTGAATCCTCGAAGCAAGCGTCGCCTCCAATGCATGGGGACGGGGAGTAAAATAGGCGCTGGATTTTCTATTTTATCCGCCAATAAATTGGAAAGGGCTCTGGAGAGCCAATATTGCCCTTTGTATTTAAATTTATGGAGCAGTGAGTCATATGGAAAAGTATAATCGCCAACACAAACGAGGCGATCCCAAAGAGGCGGCTTGCTTAAGCAGCGCCCACAACTTTCCTGCGTATACGCTGTCGGCAGACCGCAACGTTGACAACGAGACTTTTTTGGAAAACTTTGGAAACAGGTTTTGCACCATGGGTAGTTTCTTTGATCTAAGCGAAGATGGCAAAGTTGGCACCGTAAGGGCAAAGCCTGGAAAAGCGCGTTAAACATACACAAATTAATATATGAGATAAATAATTGAGTGTAA
>CAMRDW010000128.1 GCA_947041315.1 uncultured Enterovibrio sp. | reverse complement strand
CCTCTGTTTCATTGAGTTCAGATGGCAACACCTTGGTTGTTGGCGCGAAAGGAGAGTCTTCAAACGCAACGGGCGTCAACGATACCGCTATCAATAATGATTTGGCAGCCCAGTCTGGAGCGGCTTATGTGTATCATTTTAATAAAGAAAGTGGCTGGAAAGAAACCGCTTTTATGAAAGCCTCAAACGCACAAATCGATGATCGTTTTGGAACATCGCTTTCTTTGAATGCGAAAGGGGATGTTCTTCTTGTCGGGGCGCCGGGTGAAGATTCAGACTTGATGGGGGTGCATCCCGAGTTTGAGCAAATGAATGAAAATAGCATCGACTCGGGTGCTGCCTATTTATTTCGTTTAAATGAGGGACGTTGGACACAAGAGGCTTACATTAAAGCCTCTAATACCGATACACAAGACGCCTTTGGCGAGCGTGTTTCCTTAAGTGCTGATGGGAAAAGTGTTGCAGTGGGCGCTTTAGGAGAAAGTTCTGACGGAAAAGGGATCGATTCGAACAATCTGAACAATGCAGCGCCGAAATCGGGCGCGGTGTATGTGTATCGAAATGATGGCCTCGCCTGGTCTTTCCAATCTTATTTAAAAGCCTTTAATTCAAAAAGGGATGCTTTGTTCGGCTCGGCTCTGGCTTTCAGTTCAAATGGAAATCGTTTGGTTGTGGGCTCGGTGGGGGAAAGTTCAAATGCGACGGGTGAAAATGGCAATCCATTTAACACGGAAGCGAGCGCCTCTGGTGCCGTATATGTATTTGATTATAAAGATACAGCTTGGCAACAAGAAGCTTATTTAAAAGCATCAAATACGGCTTTGAATGATAAATTTGGCTCTGATGTCTCTTTGACGGCAGACGGTCATTCCTTGTTGGTTGGGGCGCGAGGGGAATCTTCGGGTGCAGGCTTGATTGGGGGGGATGAATTAGACAATTCCCAGAAGAACGCAGGTGCCATGTATGTTTTCAAATTCAATGGCAATCATTGGGAGCAGCACGCCTATGTCAAATCTAAAAACCCACAAGATTCCGATTTATTTGGAGCGGCTGTAACGCAAAGTTCAAATGGCAAAGTTGTGGCCATTGGTGCAAGCGGTGATGCCTCTGCGGCGAATGGGATTAATGCTGCAAATTTTGAAAGATCAGCCCTTAATTCTGGCGCTGTATTTATTTATTAATGACGCTGTTTTGTGTTTTTTTATGATGCACTCCTGCGCTTGCCCACGCCAATAAGGTCTTTTTTTATTGGTTGTGGTGTGTTGTTTGCCTTTAACCCAAGACACTTAAAGATGCGCGCCTGCGCCAAACGAGTGAAGGCCTTGAGCATAGATTGACTCTGTGATGGGCCTGAGCGAAAGCGGCCAGCACCCACGCAGTTTCAGTCTTTGTGGATAAAGGCTCAGGGGATATGGGGGATTTTAACTGACAAGAGGAGGGGGATATTGATGAGGGATAAAACAAAAAAACGCAGACGATAAGCTGCGTTTTTTTTATCTTAAAAAAGGTTATTTTTTGATGCTAATGACCGGGGTTTTTGCAACAACGACAGTACCAGAGTGCTTGGTTAGCTCTTTGATTTCGTCCATATTAGAAATAACCACTGGCGTCAGTGTTGATTTTGCTTTTTCTTCTAAAAACGCAAGATCAAACTCTATGATTGGGTCGCCGATTTTAACTGTTTGGCCTTCTTTTGCGATACGTGTAAAGCCTTGGCCTTTTAATTCCACAGTATCAATACCAAAGTGAACAAAAAGCTCAATGCCGTTTTCTGATTCGATAGAAAAGGCATGGTTGGTTTCGAAGATTTTACCGATGGTGCCATTGACTGGGGCGACCATCATGTTTCCTGTCGGTTTGATAGCGATGCCATCACCCACAATTTTTTCTGCGAAAACAACATCTGGCACGTCTTCAATGTTGACGATTTCACCAGATAAAGGGGCGATAATTTCAATTGTTTCTGCATTGTTGCTGTCATCAGAAACAAGCTTCTTTAGTTTGTCGAACAGACCCATAGTGTTTGCTCCTAAGTGTTATGAATTTTTCATTGTCGAGGCTTGGCTCGCAATAAACAGATCTACATGTGCTGCAATTTCATTGGCGGTTGGCATCGCCAGCGCCTGTGTTGCCATTTCTTTTACATCAGAAAAATGAACGTTTCTAATTATTTTCTTGATGAGGGGTATTGAGATTGGGCTCATGCTGAATTCATCCAGACCCATTCCTAATAGAAGGAGGGTGGCGCGTTCGTCACCCGCAAGCTCTCCACACATCCCAGTCCACTTACCTTCTTTGTGTGAAGCATCAATTACTTGCTTGATCACAGTCAGAACCGCTGGGGAGAGAGGGTTATAAAGATGAGAAATCAATTCATTGCCACGGTCAACCGCCAGTGTGTACTGGGTTAAATCGTTTGTTCCAATACTGAAGAAATCCACTTCTTTTGCAAGATGATGCGCAATGGCGGCTGCAGCAGGTGTTTCAACCATCACACCGATTTCGATGTTTTCGTCAAACGCGATATGTTCGGCGCGCAGTTGCGCTTTGTATTCGTTAATTGCTTCTTTTAGCGTTCGGATTTCTTCAACGGAGATGATCATCGGGAACATCACGCGTAATTTACCGTGCGCTGATGCGCGTAAGATAGCACGCAATTGGTCGCGTAAAATATCACGACGATCCAAGCTGATGCGAATGGCTCGCCAACCCAAGAAGGGGTTCATTTCTTTTGGCAAGTCCATATAAGGAAGATCTTTGTCTCCCCCGATGTCCATGGTGCGAATAATGACCGCGTGGCCGTCTACTGCAAGGGCGACATCTTTATAAGCTTTGTATTGCTCTTCTTCTGTAGGAAGTTGCTCACGGTCCATAAAGAGAAATTCGGTACGGTACAAGCCGACGCCTTCCGCGCCATTGCGTGTCACGCCTTCGCAGTCTTTTAAGGTGCCGATGTTACCACACACTTCTACTTTGTGACCGTCAAGTGTGATGGCGGGCAATTCTTTGAGCTTGGTTAATTCTTCTTTTTCAGCAAAAAAATTGTCGCGAATCGTTTTGAATTTGTTTAATTCTTCTTCGCTTGGATTAATAATGACTTGATTATTAATCGCGTCCAAAATCAGGGTATCACCTTGTTTTACAAGCTGAGTGATTTTGTTGGTGCCCACAATGGCTGGCAATTCTAAAGAGCGAGCCATAATGGAGGTGTGTGAGGTACGTCCACCGATGTCGGTTACAAATCCAAGCACAAAATCAAGGTTGATTTGCGCTGTTTCTGACGGGGTGAGATCATTGGCAACCAAGATCACTTCTTCGTTTATCGTGCTCAAAGAAATCGGTAAAACGCCAAGGGCATTTTTGACAAAACGAGAGCCAATATCGCGGATGTCTGCTGCGCGCTCTTTTAAATATTCATCTTCAAGAGACTCAAGTGTGACGGCTTGCTCTTCAATAACACTGTAAATTGCGTATTCAGCTGAGGCTTTGTTGTCTTTAATGAAAGCTATGATTTCTTCTTCTAGCTCTTCATCTTCGAGCAACATGATATGCCCTTCAAAGATGGCTTCTTTCTCTTCACCGAAAGTAACACGCGCTTTTTCTTTTATCGCTTCAAGTTGCTCTTTTGATTTTTCGCGTGCATCAAAGAGACGAGCGATTTCCGCGTCAAGCTTGTCTGCTGGAAGTGGATTTTTATTGATGACGATTTCGTCTTCTTGAAGTAGTAATGCTTTTCCAAAAGCAACACCAGGAGACGCCAGAATACCTGAAATCATAGCTTTATCCTAAATGGGTAGAATTAAATAACAAAGGTAAATAAAGAGAAGGTTATTTCAGCTCATCCATTAGTTTTACAAGGTGATCAACGGCTTCTTGAGCCTGTTCGCCTTCTGCTTTTATTGTCACAAGCGTGCCTTTTGTGAGTCCTAAAGTTTGCAGTTTGAAAAGGCTCGTTGCACTTGCTTCTTTTCCTGAAGATTCAACGGTTATTTTTGCATCGAAACTTTTTGCTTCTTTAACAAATTGTGCAGCAGGGCGTGTGTGAAGACCATTTTCAGCTGTGATTTCTACTTGCTTTTGATACATGTTTTACCTCGAAGCGAGACTTCTTTAAAGTTTTATATATAAATTTGGCTGACAGCTTAATGTGATCAGAGCACTTTGGCTATCAACAGAGGGTAAACTAACTAAAAATTATTATTTTTTGTTTAATCTGCGTCAATTTTTCATGTTTTTTCCATTTAATTGACATTAAATCGCAAAAAATAAATGCGCTGCGTTTTTACTAGAGCAAGAAGAAAAAATCAAATAAAAAAGCCCATTAAGGGCTTTTTTATTTTATTACGCGGTGAGGGTGTTGTTTTGGAGTATTTTTATTGCGTTGTTTCAAGGTCTGTGAAAATACCATTAAAAAGCGCCGTAGAAAGGTAACGTTCTCCAGAGCTTGGTAAAACAACAACGATTAATTTATCTTTGAATTCTGGCATTTCAGAAATCCTATTTGCGGCAACAACGGCAGCCCCAGAAGAAATACCCGCAAGGATCCCTTCTTCTTTCATTAAGCGGTGTGCCATTGCGATGGCTTCTTCTGATGAAACTTGAACAACCTTATCAATCAAAGAAAGATCGAGGTTTTTAGGAATAAAGCCTGCACCAATCCCTTGAATCTTATGGGGGGCGGGTTTAATTTCAAGATCAGAGAGAACTTGAGTGATAACAGGAGACTCTGAGGGTTCAACCGCAACGCTTGTAATGGCTTTTCCTTGGGTGTTTTTGATGTATCGGCTTACGCCCGTCAAGGTGCCACCCGTCCCTACACCGGAAACGAAAACATCAATTTTTCCTTCTGTGTCTTCCCAAATTTCTGGCCCCGTTGTTTTTTCATGGATATAGGGGTTCGCCGGATTATCAAATTGTTGTAATAACAAATGTTTTTTGGGTTCTTTTGCGCAGATTTCTTCTGCTTTTTCAATGGCGCCTTTCATGCCTTTGCTGGCGTCGGTGAGCACCAATGTGGCCCCCAATGCTTTGAGGAGTTTTCTGCGCTCAAGGCTCATAGACTCAGGCATGGTGAGCGTTAATTTATAACCTCGGGCAGCCGCTACATAAGCGAGTGCGATCCCGGTATTTCCACTGGTCGGTTCAACCAAATGAATGTCATGGGTTAAAAGGCCTTTTTTTTCGGCGTCCCAAACCATGCTGGCGGCAATCCGGCACTTCACACTAAAACTGGGATTGCGTGATTCGATTTTTGCCAAGATGTTTCCGTTTGAAATTCGGTTTAAACGAACAAGGGGAGTCTTTCCGATCGTCATTGAATTGTCTTCGTAAATGATACCCATTTTTTCACGCCTTTATTATTTGAGATTAAAAAGAAGATGTTTTTTAATTTTAGATGGTTATTTCAATCATATCGTATTGTTTTAATTCGTTACATTGAGGATTATATGGGATAACAGGGGATTCTGGAATTCTTAACTATACGTGAATGTGCTTTACATTTTATTCGGCATGAGGGGTAGGGTTTGTCGAGTGAAAAAAAGTGATTTATGGGTTTTTTGGTTCCTTGCCCTTGAATAATTAAAAGAGAAACAATGAAGAGAATGATGTTATAAATATTTATGTTAAAGTGGATGCCATTTAATCTCAGTGAAAAAAAGAAGGAGACGCGAAGCGCCTCGTCTTTTAATCAAAGAGGCGTATACACAAAATATGTGAAGAGGCAGCAAAGCGTCCTGTGAGCTAACCCCATGCACATAGACCCGAGACACTTGAAGATGCATTTAGGCGAAAAGCGAACGAAGCCAACACCCATGCAACTTCAAAGGCGAGAGGGATAGACCCAGTGATTGGGTTTCGCCGTATAGCCAACAAAGAAACGCCTCAAAGGCAACGGCTTTATTAATACCGTCCTAGTTGTGTTTTGTATTTATCGACCCACATGGCTGTGGCACCGCAAACGGCGACAGGCATGACAAACAAGTTAAGAAAAGGGGTGAGAGTAAAAAACATCACAACGCCTCCGAAACTTGTTGTTAAGCCTTTGTTTTCGCGTAATGTTTCTTTCATTTTTAGAAAGTTAACACGGTGATTATCGAAAGGGTAATCACAGTATTGGATTCCCATCATCCAAGCACTGAATAAAAACCAAAGTAAAGGCCCTAAAGTTTGCCCGATGAGAGGGATCCAAAGCAGCAACAAAAGGCCAAGGGCTTTTGGAAGGTAATACCCTAATTTTTGAACTTCTCGTTTGAAGACGCGAGGAAGATCTTTAACCGCGTCCAAAATGCCTTCGTCTGGCGGTGTTTGACCTGTTAATTTTGCTTCCAGATGTTCACTGAGCAGGCCATTAAAAGGAGCGGCAATCCAATTGGCGAGGGTACTGAAAAAATAAGAGCAAATGATTAAAATACCGATGCCGAGCAAAGGCCATAGAAGATAAGACAGCCAGCTTAACCATTGGGGAAGAAAAGCCAACCACTGATTAATCCAATGATGAAGTTGGCTGAGTGTGAAGGTAAAAAATACCCCCATTAAGATTAAATTGACAAACAACGGGATGACGACAAATCGACGAATGCCGGGCGTGAAGGCGAGGGAAAATCCTTGAAAAAAATAGCCCGCGCCAGAAAGAGGTTTTTTTGGGGTCATGTGTTTTCCTGTGTAAGTGTGTACTCATTCTTTCTTTGTGGATGAGCGAGTACTTTGACGTTGTATGTTGAGTGGGTTTTAGAATGATTTAATGGTAACGATTTTAGCAACATTGGCAATCTGATATAAAAGTCGTCTTTTGTTCTTGTGTAAAAACGATTTAAAATGAAATGCAAGAGACGATGATGTAAAGGGTTTCGTTTGGAATACGTCTCTAGGGTTACATACTTTTTGGTACATTACTCCGTAAATTGAAAACGTGATATTGCCAAAAGTGGTGACAAGATGCTTAGATACGTTTTATAGCTTGTCATTCATTGGATAAATGCTGAGATTTCGTGATGCAGGAATTGCGCCTTGTTTTAATAGTATTGGGAGCTGTGGCTATCGCTGCGCTTTTACTCCATGGGCTTTGGAGCAGTAAAAAAGAAAAGCCTGTTAAGTTTGCTGAAAAACCGATGGGTAAATTAAGGAAAATAGACAATACCGGTTTTGATCAAGATGGAATTGGAAGCGTGCGTGTGATTAAAACAGGCATGAATGAAGAACCTGCTCATTTTGAGAGAAAAGAACCCGAACTCGATTTTTCGGACAGTATTGATGATCCTTTGTTTGCCCAAGTAGACGAAGTGATGAAACTTAATGAAAAAGAAAACCTGACGGGGGCTGAAAATCACCCCGATTTTATTTCGATTGCAACAGAGCATATCGAAAATAAAACAGACGTCCTTGACGAAATAGAACCTGAAATGATGTCTGCTTTTGATAAAAATGACATCAATGATTTTGATGTTCCGATGAGCTCTGCAATGGCCAAAGTGGATGATGAAGTTTTTCCAGAAAAGCCGCCAGAAATCCAGCAGCACCTCATTATTATCAATGTTCAAGCAAGAAATAATCTTGAGTTTGATGGCCCTGAATTACTTAACTTTCTTGAGCAGTATGGAATGCTTTATGGTGAAATGGATATTTTCCATCGTCATGCAGACCTTGCGGGTACGGGAAAAGTCTTGTTCAGTGCTGCAAATATGTACAATCCAGGTAGCTTTCCTTTGGCGACAATTCATCAATTTACGACGCCAGGTGTGACCTTTTTTATGACCTTGCCTTGCCACGGTGAGGCTGAGCAAAATTTCAAATTGATGTTACAAACAGCTCAGCAAGTAGCTGATCAATTGGGTGGATTAGTGACCGATGAAAATCGTGCCATGTTGACGCCTAAACGTTTGGATGATTATCGAGAAGAAATTAAACAGTTTCATATTTTTGAATAACCTCTAAAAATACCCCATTTTGGGGTATTTTTTTCGCTTCGTTTCCCCGCGTTTATCTCTTATTTCTGGCACAAAGTGCATAAAAATCCATTCAAAAGGAGCTGATCCTCTTAAATTCAAGGGGTATACTCGCGTAAATTTATTTCTTTCGAAATTCAAATTCGTTTTGGCGAGTGAGAATAACTCGACAGGGGATCTTGATGACAAGCGACATTTTGCAACAACTTAACGACCTTAAAAAGACCATCAATCATCACGCGTATCTATATCACTCAGAAGACAAGCCCGAAATACCAGACTCAGAATATGATCGATTAATGCACTCTTTATTGGAGATTGAAACCGCGCATCCTGAATGGGTCAGTGAGGACTCACCGAGTCAACGGGTTGGCTCTGTGTCTTTGACGGCTTTTGAAACAGTGGCTCACGAAATGCCCATGCTGTCATTGGATAACGCTTTTACGGATGAGGATTTAGAGGGGTTTGAAAAACGCATAAAAGACAAAGATCCTCGAGAGGCCACCCTGATTTACTGCTGCGAGCCCAAGCTGGACGGTTTGGCGGTCAGTTTAATCTATGAAAAAGGCGTTTTGGTTCAAGCTGCCACACGGGGTGATGGGGTCCGTGGTGAAAACATTACACGCAATGTGCGGACCATTCGTAATGTGCCTTTGAATTTAATGGGAACGGATTGGCCTGTTCGATTAGAGGTGCGTGGTGAAGTGGTGATGCCTAAATCAGGTTTTGAGCAACTCAATAAACAAAACCTGAAAAAAGGATTAAAACCCTTTGTGAATCCACGAAACGCGGCGGCAGGCAGCCTTCGCCAATTAGACTCGAAAATCACAGCGACGCGTCCCCTTGCTTTTTATGCCTATTCCGTTGGGATCATGTCTTCTCCTTTTGGGACCTCGCATATCGCGCGATTAGACGCTTTAAAATCATGGGGCTTGCCTTTAAGTAAAGAAGTGAAAGCCGTTTCGGGTCTTCAAAATGTGATGACTTACTATCAGGATATTTTGCATCGTCGCAATGCTTTGCCTTATGAGATTGACGGTGTTGTGATCAAAGTCGATGAGATTGATATTCAGAACATCTTGGGGTTTGTTGCCCGAGCTCCACGTTGGGCTGTTGCTTATAAATTCCCCGCCCAAGAAGAAATGACGGCTCTTTTACAGGTTGATTTTCAAGTGGGAAGGACGGGGACAATCACACCTGTTGCGAAGCTTGAGCCTGTCTTTGTCGGTGGCGTTACGGTTTCAAATGCTTCTCTTCATAATGCGGATGAAATTGCACGTTTGAATGTAAAAATTGGCGATACCGTGGTGGTTCGCCGCGCAGGGGATGTGATCCCTCAAATTGTCAGTGTGATTGAACGTCTTCGCCCTGAAAATGCGCGCGATGTTCTTTTTCCTTCTTCTTGTCCTGCATGCAGCTTGCCTCTTGAACGTATCGAGGGTGAAGCGGCCGTTCGTTGCACTGCGGGTTTGATTTGTCCTGCTCAAAGAAAAGAAGCCGTGAAGCATTTTTCATCCCGTAAAGCGCTCGATATTGACGGATTAGGGGACAAAATAGTTGAGCAACTGATTGAAAAAGAATTAATCCAAACTCCCGCAGATCTCTTTAAGTTAAGCCCTGGGAGCATGACCCTCGTTGAGAGAATGGGCCCCAAATCTGCACAAAATTTATATAACGCCCTCCAAAGATCAAAAGAAACCACCTTTTCACGCTTTATTTACTCACTCGGAATTCGAGAGGTGGGGGAAGTCACAGCCCGTTATTTAGCCCAACATTTTGTGACCCTTGAGGCTTTACGGCATGCAAGCCATGAACAATTGATTGAAGTTCAAGATGTGGGTAAGGTTGTGGCTGAGCATTTACTTGCATTTTTTAAGCAAACCCAAAACAACGAGGTGATAGATGCTTTGTTGGAGGCTGGCATTCATTGGCCTCATCCTGTAACGCGCAACGAAAATGAGGCCGGCCTCTTGGAGGGGAAAGTGATTGTGCTTACCGGAACGTTTTCAGTGATGTCTCGAACGGATGCCAAACAAGCGCTTGAAGGCTTAGGGGCAAAAGTGACGGGGAGTGTTTCCTCAAAAACGGATATCTTAATCGCGGGCGCGGCGGCGGGTTCGAAACGCACAAAAGCAGAGCAGTTAGGGATCAAGATCATGGATGAAGAACAAATGATGGCCTTCTTTTCATCAGAGCCTCAAGATACATGAAAAGCAAGGTAGGCGCCAAGCACGAAAAGCCCCTGAAAATAGTTTTTTATTTGATGGGGCTTTGAGCGGGAAGCGCTTATTTAACGCGACAACCGTTGATGGGCTGTCTGCTTGCGCTTTGAAAAGTGCGCTCTGCTGCCCTGATTGTCAAAGACGATACACCCAAAGTAATTGAAGATGCGTGTCGGCGGTAAACGAGTGAAGGCCCTGAGCATAGATTTACTCTGTGATTGGCCTGAGC
>CAMRDW010000127.1 GCA_947041315.1 uncultured Enterovibrio sp. | reverse complement strand
CGTCCGCTCCGCCAAACAACAAAGCCTCGTCAGAAATGACGAGGCTTTTTTGCGTTTTATTATTTTTCATTTAAGGTATGACTTTGAATTCATAAGTGTATTTTCTATTATAAACAAAAATGCTTAATTATTTATTATAAATAAATAAAGCCACTCTGATTATTAAAAAAAATGCTTTATTATGCATGATTGAAGCTTGGTATTTCCTATTTCAAATGTATTAATAATACGAGGACTTGATATGCGACCTGCATCCCAGAGTGAACCCTTGCGGCGGAGTTTTAGTTCGCAGGATCTGACTCCTGTTGAAAAGCCTGAATCGAAAAATATTTTTGGGCGAATGATACAAAAAATTTCAAATACATGTTCTAAACCTGAAAGTGGTATTATCGCGGGAATGGCGGTTACAACGCTTGTAGGGTTATCTGGTGCTGCTTTAAGTATTGCTGGAGTGGCTCTAGCTGCGCCTTTGATGGTAATTGTTGGTGGAGGTCTTGCACTCGTTGGGACGGTTGGTTTGGTAGTTTGTGCGATAAGGCATTATAAACAGAATAAACCTGAATCAGTACCCTCAAATCAGAGTGTCTTAAAACCGCAAAATAAAACATCTTCAATGAGAAAAGAGGAAAGATCTGATTCAGTTAAAACTATTCCTATAGTGACAGAAAATGACGTATCTCCTTCTTCAAATACAGGAAATGAAGAACCTCCTATTTCAATCTTCTGTAACGACTTAAACTCATTTGAATTGGCCATTCATCATTTCAAGAGTACGTCTGCTACAGGCCTTTTTAAAAAAAAATATGCTGCTGAGTCTTTTCAGTTTCTAAAAAAAGCATATAAAAGATTGGAAAATAACTGGAACATCAATCCTGCTAGTACTTTAAAGAGAGAGGGTGGGGATGAAGAGAAATTATCTATTCACTTGGAATGCAATAAGAGTCCAAATGAACTAAAAAAAGAGCAGTATTTAGACGCGATAATTGAAAACTTAAAGAAAATCAAGACGCACTTAAGTAAAAAAGGAAATAATGAATCCGAACTCAAGGCAATAGAAAAATGTCTCTTATTATTAGGTAAAGAGAGTGAAGAGAGTGAAGTGAGTGAAACAAAGCTTTAATCATTAGAATATACCCAACACACTCGTTTGCCGCCTACACGCATATTCAAGTGTCTTGGGTAGAAGTATCATTGTATCGAAATTATATTATCTGTATTTTTTATTTAAGGCGGCAAGTATTGCAACTGTTTCTACGTCTGCTTTTCCGCTGAAATCACTTTGTCTGAAGTGAAGCTGAAGTGATTGTATTAAATTTTTAAATCCACTGTCTGTGTTTGCCGTGTCAGTATTGTAACCATACGTTTTTAACATGGAGATGATTGTTTTTTTGTCTGGCAGATTATTTTTGTATATTTTTACGAATTCATTTTTTGTGTTTTCATCGTACCAAGCTCCAATTCCTTTATCATAAAGTTTTTTCCAAGGGAAGCGAGGGCCTGGATCGGTTTTTCTTCCTGGCGCAATATCACTGTGTCCGATGACATTGATTGGCGTGACATCAGGATAGCGAGATAATAATGATGTTACGAGTGAAATAACGGCATCGATTTGTGAGTCTTGGAATGGAGGGAAGGTGAATTTTCCGTCGTGAAATGAAGCTTCATTGACGATTTCAATGCCGATGGATGTGTCATTGATATTACTTCTATTATCCCATGCACTGACCCCTGCGTGCCATGCGCGGTCTTGCTCATCGACGAGGTTAAATATGCGCATGTCATTAAAGCCAGCGTTAAGATATGTTTTGTCTGTTATATCAGGAATCAAATAATGAGAGCTTACATTCATACCCGTTAAGGCACTGATGGAATCGGCAAAATTTCCTGCCGTATAGTGAAGAACAATAAATCGGACTCTTTTATTAAATGCTTTTGCTCGATATGATTTGGGATCAATATTCATCACTTTGCATCCTGTTTTTTGTTTTGGTTGCATATTAAATGCAGAAATTTAATATGAGGGAAAGAAATTAAAAACATGAAATATATGTTTTAGCCCTTCCTTCTTATCATCCATAAAAGATCTGCAAAATGCAATAAGATTATTTCATAATGCAATGATTTTTATTATCAAATTTGTTTTTTGTGAAAATAAGTGAAAAGTATTTTTGTTGGGTGGTCTTCTTTAATACACGAACTCGATATTGTTTAATAGAGAGCAATTTATTTATTTTTTATTGTATAAGTTTATTCTGATAGAAAAATTGACCGCAGACACTAAATATATTTCAGCCTATAAAGAGTCGAGTTATAATGCTTATTTTATATATACTCGTCGCCTTTGAAACTGCGTGGCTGTTTGCTGCTCTCACTCAAGCCAATCACAGAATAGATTTATGCTCAGGGCCTTCACTTGCTTTTGGCCTACATGCCTCTTCCATTATTTTGGGTATAGAATAAAGTTCAGTGAACAAAGACCCTTCATATTATGACTTCTTGCATAATCCTGGAGTTATTATTTAATTCTTTAGCTGAGCGTACCAAGCAAAGATCATGAAGATGTTACTGAAAATAAGACGAGAAACACGGATTAAAATGAAGTTCATTGTGAAATAGGCACAAAAACATATTTGATTTTATTTTAAAAAAACATCCTTAAAATACACGTCTAGCCGACATTTCGCACATAAAAAGAATAATATGCTTTTTTAGGTGCCTTTACAAAACTCGCCCCATTAACGCGGACTTGAACGTAATGCTATACCCGTCGCCTTTGAAACTGCGTGGGTGTTGACTGCTCTCGCTCAGGCCAATCACAGAGTAGATCTATGCACAGGGCCTTCACTCCTTTGTTGCAGACACGCATCTTCAAGTGTCTTGGGTATAGGTTAAAAATGTGCCTTTCTATTTCAATATCAAATTTTAAAAAAGTGAGGGTAGGTTCGGAATGACGGTTCTAACAAACGCAATGGCGCGATGGGACTCTTGATTTCAAATGAAATGCAGGGCAACATGTTCAAGATATTAAGACAATAGGTTAATTAATTGATTGTGAATAAAGATGAGCTTATTTATTTATCAGGATACTCTGAGAAGGTAAAAGAGAAGGTACAGACGTTAATTAAAGATGAACATCTGGGAAGGTATTTATTAAGAAAATATCCAGAACCTCATCAGATCACAACTGAAAAAGCCCTGTATAAATTTGTGATTGATCTTCAAAGAACCTTTATTAAAAAATCGCCCCCATTAAGCAAGGTTATTTATGATAAAAAGATCCACCCTGTTCATCATGCACTTGGATTGCATACGTTTATTTCGCGTGTTCAAGGTAATAAATTAAAAGCAAAAAATGAAATCAGAATTGCACAGGTTTTTCAAAAAGCACCTTTAGAATTTATGAAAATGATCGTTGTTCATGAATTAGCGCATTTAAAAGAAAAAGATCACAACAAGTCTTTTTATCAACTTTGTTGCTACATGGAGCCTGATTATCATTCCTTGGAACTTGATATGCGTTTGTATCTTACGTATTTAGAATGCTTTGGTTCTCTGTACCCCTCGTCTTTGAAGATGCCGATTTGCAGCTCACCAAGCCCAATCACATAGTCTGCCTATGCTCATGGGCTTCGCTTCTTGGCGGGCCGCTGTATCTTCACGTGCCTTGGGTATTGTCTGCTAGACTGCCGTTTTTATTCCGCCGAGCTCGGCTAAGAGTAAAGGAAGAAAGCTTTCAAATTCACCGCACATTAAAGAAAAATCGGCATCAATACGCTGAGCAATATCTTCTTTTTCAATGTCTGCGTTTTGATCTTGTAATTCATCGGCAAATTTTAGGCGTTTGATTGAAAGATCTTCACAAAGAATAAAATCAATGCGTCCATCCCAGTTTAATGCCAGTTTGGTCGCGACTTTTCCTGCATCTTTGATATGAGAAATAATTTCATCGCTTGATAAATTTTGTTGTTTACAGCGGATAAGACCGCCATCTTCATACAGGGATTTCAGCTCCGCTTCATCGCCGATGGTCAGGTATTTTGGTGGTGCATTGTTTCGCACCCAAAGTGTCATGCAGGCTTCTGGATCATTGTTGGTTTCCATTGGCACAACAGGCAAGCTACCCAGAGATTTTCGAAGCAGAGCCAGGAGTTCTTCTGCTTTTTTTGTGGTTCCTGCGTCCACCAAAATCAGACCCGATTTTGGCATGATGAGGGCGTAAGTTTGGTTGTGTCGGCTAAAGGCGCGGGGCAGAAGATTCAGCACCACGTCCTCTCTCATATTGTCTTTTTCTTTTTTCTTTACTGGGTGTCCTTGGGCTATCTCTAAGGCTTCGATTTTTGCGTTTACCGCATCTTTGATGACGGAGGCGGGAAGCATTTTTTCTTCTTTATGCGCGCAAATTAAAATATTTGCCCCGCTGACGTGGGTCATCATATCGCCATGTTTTCCCAAGGGGGCACCCCAGCCAAATTTCTGGATTTCTTGGCTTTTACAAGGTGAAAATGGAAATTCACTTAGCTGTTTCTCTATATGATCTGCGCTGAGATCAATATCACGCGTAAGGCGGTAGATAAAAAGATTTTTAAACCAAATCATGGCAAGGCGTTATCCATCGAGTTAAGGGGCGGCTCTGTACAAGAGATTTTTTTCTATACCCAAGAAACCTGAAGATGCAGGTTGGCGGCCAGTGAGCGAAGTCCATGCGCACAGACAGACTCTGTAGTTGGGCTTCGTGAACGTCAACACGTTTGTATCTTCAATTCCTTTGGGCAGAGAGCCCAAAAGAGACATGGTATTGCATTGAAGAGAAAATGTCCCTCCAATTGAGGTACAATTTGCCCTCGACCACAAGAAGAAAATAAAAACGAGTGAGCGGGTTTAAATGAAAATACTCCATACCTCTGATTGGCATTTAGGACAGAATTTCTTCACTAAAAGCCGAAAAGAAGAACATCAGGCTTTTTTAAACTGGTTATTACAAGAAATCGATGAAAAAAACATCGATGCGGTGGTTGTTGTAGGAGATATTTTTGATACGGGAACCCCGCCGAGTTATGCCCGAGAGCTTTACAATCGCTTTGTGGTTTCCATGAGTCAACGTCCTTGTACGCTTGTTGTGCTTGGCGGAAATCATGACTCGGTTTCAACGCTTAAAGAGTCAAAAGAATTGCTTGCTTGCTTGAACACCCAAGTGATTGCAGATACAAGCGGGTCATTATCGAGTCAACTTCTTGTTTTAAATAATGATAAAGGGATTCCTGGTTGCATATTGTGCGCTGTGCCTTTTGTGCGCGCGCGGGATGTGGTGCTCAGTGAGGCGGGGGTTTCGGGTATTGAAAAGCGACAGGCTTTAGGGGATGCGATAAAAAACCATTATCACGCCCTTTATCAAGAAGCCCTTTTATTGCGAGAGGCCCAGGGGTTGGATGTGCCCATTGTTGCAACAGGGCATTTAACCGCGCTTGGGGTGAGCCCTTCCAAATCGGTTCGCGATATTTACATTGGTTCTTTGGATGGGTTTAACGCAGAAGGCTTTCCTCCTGCGGATTACATTGCTCTTGGGCACATTCATCGTCCACAAATTGTCGCAAAAAAAGAGCATATTCGTTACAGCGGCTCTCCTATTCCTTTGAGTTTTGATGAGCTGAAATTTTCAAAAGAAGTGCTTTTAATTGAATTTAAAGGGCAGGAAAGAGTGCGTATTGAGCCTATTCCTGTTCCGAGATTTCAGCCTATGGCTGTCCTTAAAGGCAGTTTGGAAGAGATAGAGCTTCAGCTTCAAGGGTTGAAAGAGCTTCAAGACCAAAAAGATCACGATGATCCAAAACCTGTTTGGCTCCACATTGAAGTGGCGGTTCAAGATTACCTGAGTGATTTGCAACAACGCATTCAAACCATGACCGAAAACCTGTGTGTCGAGGTCTTGCAATTGCAGCGCGCACGCGGGAAAAACGCGCAAGGATTAAGCCAAAAAGCAAAAGAAACCTTGGCGGAGCTGAGCCCTCAAGAGGTTTTTGAAAAACGGTTAGGGCTTGAATTGTTTGAAAGTGAAAAAGAAACGGCACGCTGTACTCGTCTTCATGAGGCATTTTTAACGATTTTGGAAGAGGTCAATGCTGGGGAAAAAAGTGAATGAAAATACTCACTCTTCAATTTAAAAATTTAAATTCGATAAAAGGGGAATGGAAAATTGATTTTACCGCGCCTCCTTTTATTGACAATGACCTTTTTGCGATTACCGGTCCAACAGGGGCGGGTAAAACCACTTTGTTGGATGCCATTTGTTTGGCTTTGTATCAACAAACGCCGCGTTTAGGGCCCGTCACGCAATCAAACAATGAAATTATGACGCGGGGAACCGCGGAATGTTCAGCTGAGGTTGAATTTGAAGTGAAGGGCGCGCGATATCGCGCTTTTTGGAGCATGCGTCGCTCACGAGGAAAAGTGGAAGGGAATTTACAGCCAGCAGACGTTGAACTGGTTGATCTTACAACGAACAAGGTCTTGGCAACGCAGGTCAAACAAAAAAATGAGCGTATAGAAGCCATTACTGGCCTTGATTTTGCCCGTTTCACAAAATCAATGATGCTGTCTCAAGGGGAGTTCGCTGCTTTTTTGAATGCAAAAGAAAACGAACGTGCTGAGCTTTTAGAAGAATTGACGGGGACTGAAATTTACAGCCAAATTTCAATGAAAGTGCATGAACGTTTCACTGAAAAAAAGCAAGAACTCAAAGAAAAAGAAGCCCAAGCCAACGGGGTCACGCTTTTAAGCGAAGAAGAAACGAGTACCCTTAAAAACACCTTGCGAGCGCTTGATGCAACTCAAAAAGAGCAACAAGGCAAGCAGACTGAATTATCAGGGCATTTAGCGTGGTGGAATGAGCATCAAAAGAGTGAAAAAACCTTGATGCAAGCTCAATTGAAAGAAGCCCAAATGCGCTCGGACTGGGACGCGGCGCGCCCTCGTATAGAACAATTGGAAAAAAGTGAACCCGCTGAAAAGCTCCGTTTGCCTTATGATCTTTGGCAAGCGGCTCTGCAAAAAAAAGAAGCCAGTGTGATTGTTTTCGAGGAGAAAAGAGAAAAAATCACGCACAGTGAAATGCTCAATATCACAGCACAAAAAGCATGGGAGCAAGCCCAAGATCATTTAACACAAGAAAAACGCAGCGCTTGTGAACTTGAAGCGCTTCTCAGTGAGAAAGTGATCCCCCTTGACACTGACATTCGACACATGAACCAAGCCTATCAAGCCCTTGAAACACAATACGTCACGCTCTTGGGGACATTGAAAGAAAAAACATTCACGCGCGATGAACAAGGCCGTCAGCTTGCCCTCAATACACACGCATTGTCCGATGTTAGTGCGTATTTATTGACCCACCAAAGGGCTGCTGCCTTGAAGGAATGTTTAGGGCAATGGGCATTGATGGGCCGCCAAATTCAGCAAGAGCAATCCGGTATTTTCGATTTATCAGAACAAGTTAAAGACCTGACAGACACCTGTCATGCTGAGCGCACACGGGCACACCTTGTCGAAAAAGAAAATGAAACGCGTCTTATTGCCTCAGAGCAGGCTTTTCACAATTTTAAAACGCAGCAAGATACCTTTGAAAAAGAAATGAAAAAGGGGGATCTGGACGCACTCGATTTGCAACGTGAACAGCTTAATACCCAGATAGCAGCAAATCTTCAATTAGCACATTGGCAAGAGCAGTGGCTTGATATTGATAAAACGCGGGCAGACAAACAGAGTGATTTTTCGCAGCAACAAGCTTTAGAGAAAACACTTGAGCAAGAGAGAGCGGCGCTTTGTGCTGATCTTTTTGATAAAAAAGAGCTTATTGATGCCCTTGGAAAATTGATCAGCCAAGAAGAGCATTTGGCTCAATACCGCGCAGCCCTTCAAGAGCAAGAGGCCTGCCCTTTGTGCGGCTCGACAGATCACCCCGCCTTGTCCGGTTCGCCCATCAATGTATCGGATACCTTAACCCAAAAACGCACGGCAGAAGCGGCATGGGTTCAGCTTGAAAATAAAAGCAAAGAGACGGCGGTAAAATGCGAAACGAACAAGCGATATTTAAAGGAACTTCACGCGCAATTAGAGAGCACGCAAGCGCAACAGGTTAAATTAGAGCAACAATGGGCAGAGCGGGTATCCATTCAAGGAGTGGAGCTTGAGATCCACGACAAAGCGGCCTTTTGCGCCTTGAATGAAAAACAGAAAAAAGCGCGAGAGACACTGACAGAGTCCTTGAGCCTGCTAAAAGAGCAAGAAAAGCAAGTGCAACAGAGCAAACAACAATGGGACGATGCCGTGCGCGCTCAAGAAAACGCCGCCCAATCGTTTTCTTTATTGTCTCTTTCTATTGAAAATAATCAGCAGCGTTTGCAGCGCTTAGAAGAAGACAAGTGCCAAGCCTTAGAGCGATTTAATCGTTTACAAACGGGCCTGAACACACAAATTAAAGACAAAGGCTACGCTCCACCAGATACAGAAGGTTTGCTTTTTTGGCTTGAAAAAAGAGAACAAGATGCAAAAGACTGGGAGCAAAAAAAGGCACAAAGAGAAATCATTGAGAAAAATCAGGCATTGCTGGACTCAAGCCTGAGCAATACAAGGCGTGAGATCACTTTATTGGATGAACAGATACACGCACTGGGGCAAGACAAAGCGCAAAAAGAGGCTCACTTAAACAAGGCCAAAGCGCAACGCCTTGCTTTATTTATGGACAAAAAAGTCGAGGAAGAAAGGCAAAAAAGTGCAGCCCAGATGCAGCGCGCAGAAGAAGAGCACAGGCTTGCCCTTCAAAATGCACAGCACGCTTCGGGCAATCTGCGGGCGATTCAAGCAGAAATAAACACCTTGGAAGCGGCGCTCAATAGTCAAAAAGAAGAGCTGCACCTTAAAGAAACCGCATGGCAAGAGCATCTTGATGCGTCTCCTTTGAGTACGCTTGAGCAATTTCACTCGGCATTGCTGCCAGAGGAAACAAAGGCGCTGTGGCTTGCAGAAAAACGTCAACTAGAACATGCCTTAGAAGGGGGAAAAGCACTCCATGAAAAGGCAAAAGAGGATTTTTCGACCCTCCTTGCTCATCAGGAAGCCGCGTTATTTTTGAAAACGCCCTCAGAAGAGGTTGAGCAGGCTTTGCAAAGCTTGAATGACGCGCTTAATCAGTCCGTAAAACGTTCCGGTGAATTAAGCCATGAATTGGCTTCTGACGTGCAACGAAGAGAGGGGCGACACGCTTTGTTCGTTGAAATGGAGTCCATTCGCGCCGCCTACGATGACATTCAGTATTTGCATTCACTGATAGGCTCACAAAATGGGGATAAATTCCGTAAATTCGCGCAAGGCTTAACCCTTGATAATTTGGTTTATTTGGCGAATAAACAATTAGAGCGCATTCATGGTCGTTATCAGTTAAAGCGAAAACAAGATGAAAATCTCGCGCTGTGTGTTTTAGATACCTGGCAAGGAGACAACGAGCGTGACACCAAGACCCTTTCTGGAGGGGAAAGCTTTTTGGTGAGCTTGGCCTTGGCCTTGGCCTTGTCCGATTTAGTCAGCCACAAAACCAGCATTGATTCTTTGTTTTTGGATGAAGGCTTTGGCACCTTAGACGCACAAACCCTCGATATTGCCTTAGATGCCTTGGATAATTTAAATGCATCAGGAAAAATGATCGGGGTGATTAGCCACATTGAGGCCATGAAAGAGCGCGTACAAACCCAATTAAAAGTCAGCAAAAAAACGGGCTTAGGTGTAAGCGAGCTTGAACGGGCTTACCGGGTTAATCCAGGGTAAATTACTTTTTTGGTGGGCTTTTTCAACGGGAATGGCTCGCCATTGTTTATTCATGCTTTATGGCTCTTTTTGAGCGAGAGAGCAAAAATCTCGAAGAGACTTGAAGGTGCAAGCCTGTAGTAGGTGAGGGGGATATTGGATTGTCGCTATAGCCGTCGCCTTTGAAACTGTGTGGGTCTTGAGTGCGCTCGCTCAGACCAATCACAGAGTAGATCTATGCTCAGGGTCTTCACTCGTTTGCCGCAGGCGCGCATCTTCAATTCCTTTGGGTATCACACTGAAAATTTATTTATATTAAATTGCGCCTCAAATGAACAAAAGTAAGCATTGCCAGCTGGCGAAAGATAAAATAATAGAAGAAGAAATAAAAAAATAAGTCTTAATGTACCGAGAAAAATGAATATTCACGCTCTTTATAATGGGGAACGTTTAATTAAATAAATAGGATGAATTGGTTTTGATTTGTAATTAATTATTTGTATGTAAAGTAACAAAAAAGCCTTTTCATTGCGCATTAAAATAAACTTTAGTGTTTGAATTCTCAATTCACAATGTTAGATTTTGAATTGAGACGTGATGCCTATTTTTAAATAGAAATAGAAATAGAAATAGAAATA
>CAMRDW010000126.1 GCA_947041315.1 uncultured Enterovibrio sp. | reverse complement strand
CTCTATGCTCAGGGGCTTCGTTCGCTTGCCGCCTACACGCGTCTTCAATTCCTTTAGGTATAAGTGTGCTTGATTAAAAATAAGAAGCGCCAAAACAGAAAATAGAACAAAAAAAGAAAGGAGCACGACAAAAGGATCAATACAAAAAGAGAAGAAAGGAGATAAAAAGCAGGAGGGACAAAAATATAAATGAAATAAAATCAGTTCTGCTGGCACTATTACCTCATCTAAAACAAGGTTTTATACCTGTTTCCGTTAAAGCGCGTGTCTGTTGGCTAGGCTCGTTCAGCTCAATCAGATAGTCTCTCTATGTTCAGGGGCTTCACTCACTTGCCGCCTACACGCATCTTCAATTACTTTGAGTATATGAAACAGTACCAACAAAACTGATTATAAGGAAATCACCCTTGAATAACATCACCACGTTTAATTTCTTCAGGCGTTGCATCACGCACATCTCTCACAACACCTTCAAAATTTAATGTAATGCCAGCCAATGGATGATTCCCATCTAAGGTAATATTGTTACCTTCGATACCGATAACCGTCACTTGCAGCTCGCCTTCCGCTTGCTGTGCATTGAAGACCATGCCTTCTTTGACTTCGTCGATGTCTTCAAATACAGAACGATCCACAACTTGAAGCAGCTCTTCATTCCGCTGGCCATAGGCTTGCTCAGGAAGAACAACCACAGAAAATGTTTCTCCGAGGCTTTTCCCTTCAAGCGCGCTTTCTAAAGCGGGTAAAAGAGACGCATTACCGTGTATATAAACAAGTGGGCCATTTCCACCCGAACCATCAATTATTTTCCCTGTGTCATCTTTTACTTCATAGTCAAATGAGACCACTTTATTTTCTTTAATCATATCGACTGCCCTGTTGTTAGCACTGAATTAATGGACCTTAAGTTTAGCAAATAAATTCCCATCCAAAAGAGGGATGTTTTGACTTTAACATAAAGAGAAAAAAAACAATGTTCAAAGATGAGACCGTACAAACAGAGAAAAAAATTCAAGCGAATGAATAAGATGATTAACGCCAAAATACATTGATAGGACAGCGAAGATCAAAGCGACACGCAATTTGAGCTTGCAGTAATTCAGCCGTTGCAATGGCATCGATTAATGCATTATGTCCATGATAAAACGGCAAATTATAACGTTTTCGACTGTCTGCTAAACGAATAGAGGTTAATGGATGGCCTGAGAACTTAGACCACATTTTATGGCGTTTTCTGCGATAAAACCAAGACTCGATTTCAAGTGTATCAATAACAGGAAAAATGACCCCTTCTCCTAGACGGCTCTTAATGGCCAAATCGATAAACTCACGCTCAATACGACGATAATGCACCACCACGACTTTGCCTTTCAAGCTCAAAAGCAATTCATCCAATACTTTCCGAAAATCAGGCGCACCAGAGATATCAGAATGCGTGATCCCATGTATCACGATAGAATCATCTTCTAATGGCTTTCTTGGTTTGACAATCCAATGCTTGGCTTGATGGCAATAGATACGAGACAAATTAAATGGCACTAAGCCTATGCTAATGATGTCGCACTTCGTAGGATCAAGCCCTGTTGTTTCAAGATCAAGAGCCACAAATTCAACATTTTCAATTGCAGTATTCCCATCAACCCCCCAAGACCCATAGAAGTTTTTTAATAAAGGAACCTTCGTTCTTTTATTGTATTTCTTCATAATGGCGGGCCAATCCGGTCCTATTTTATTTTTTAAGTCTGTCGTTTTAGATCTAAAAAAAAGCATGAAGACCTCTAATTATTTCGGTTTGGATGGTAACGAAATTTGAGAAATTTTTGTGCATTCGACAATATTTGAAAAGCATCTTTTAAATTACGCCGTTCAAATTCAGAAAGTGTTTCTGGGTCAATGTTGTTATCCGGTGTTCTTTCTTGATCTAAATCCAAAGATTGATGTCGGATCCGAACCATCGAAATAAATTCCATGGCATCACGAATGTCTTCTCCTCGCCCTTTGGGCAAAATACCAGCGTCAATGATGTCTTTTAGTCTCTCAAAAGAATTACAGGCGCGAGAGCCTACAGCAAGAGCGTGCACACGAATAAGATCAGCCAAAGGTGCTGTTCCTCGTCGTTTTAGATTAATGGAATTTTTATGACGCCCATCTTGCTCCATGACAAAATTCTTAAAAAAGCCCAAAGGAGGCGTGCGATTCAAGGCATTTCGCGCCATACACGCCAAAAAGCGATTATTTTTACGGGCACGGCGCACCACAAAGGCTTTCAAGGTTTCAGCCCAATTCGTCGCCCCATAAATTCCATCCAAATCAAAGAAAATACTGCAATTAAGCAAGGATTTAAGATTAGGCTGATCAATCCAATCGGCAAAAAGCGTTTCCCATTCAGACAGGGTCATTCTCCATTTCGGGTTGCTCGCCATGATCCCCCCTGTGCAATAGGAATAACCACAACGGTCCAAACCGTCACTGACAAATTGAGTCAATTTTTCAAAATATTCACTGTGCAAACCTGGGTCGTACTTATTGTCTAAAATGATCGCATTATCTTGATCTGTAACTATTAATTGTTCATCTCTTGCCATCGATCCTAACGACAAATAACAATAGGAAACAGGGGGTGGACCCAATTCTTCTTCTGCAAGCTCTAATAAACGCTGATTAAAACTGCGCCCTATCACGGTCATCGCAGAGCCTATCATATTTGAACTGGCCTCTTCAGAAACCATTCGAGAAAAACAAGTTGCAACCCCTTTTGTGAGTCCAACAAGATCATCCACCGTTTGTTGTTTAAAGATGCGGCTTACGACTATCAAACTGCTTTGAGACTCATAACGAACAATATCAGAAAGAGAAATGACCCCAACGGGCTTTTGTGCTTTTAAGACAGGCAAATGGTGTAAATTATGGCGCAGCATCAACAACATAGCTTCAAAGAGATAAGCTCCGCTGTCGAGGGTAATCAGTTTAGAGGAGATGATCTCGACGATGGGGGTCTCAAAGGGCAATCCTTGAGCAAGCACCTTTGAACGAAAATCAACATCCGTGATGATCCCAACGATGCGTTTTTGAGCTTCTGCATCTTCGTCTTTGTCCGTCTCCATCACCAACAAAGAGGTCACCCCTTCTTCGGTCATCAAGATGGCGGCATCTTGCACAGAAGCATCACTTTCGATACAAAGAGGGTCTCGTAACGTTATTGAAGAAATCTTTGATTTACTCAGATCATTGCATTCGCCCTGATTTTCGACCACCTGCCTTAACCGTGTATTGATGTCTGTTTCGACAAAATCAGCAAAACTTTCAAAACGTTCACATAATTCATCAAACACACGCGCCGGAATAAAATAAACCAAGGTATCTTCAAGTGCCTTTACCGGAAAACGGACAATGTGGTTCATTAAAAGCCCCCACTGACCAAAAATGCCACCTTCTGACAAGCGATTAAAAAGCTCGCCGTTACGACGAGACACCTCCACAACCCCGCTTCTGACAACGGACAAGTCATGGATGGGTTCGCCATATGCGTATATTTTTGAACCCGCACGGTAATAGCTGATTTCAACCTGTTTGGCGACATCATCGACCACCGCCTCTGGCAAACAAGCAAAGGGGTCATATTGCTTCAAAAATGTGGCGATTTCTCTTTGCTCAGCTTCCATAGTCCATCCTAAAAACACCTGTTTTTTCAAAAATGCATAAAAAGAAGACAGAAAAATTCTGCCTTTTTTTGTTTTTCAATCGCTCCTTTCCTTTTTAAAATATCCAAAAAAGAAAAGGGCTTTATCACGGTGCTTTATATTAATTCCGAGGCTCTGAAAGCAAGCCTTTCACCACCGAAAAGCAACACATCAACAAAACAAAACAAAATGGAAAACCGGTAGAAACCACCATGGCTTGCAAGGCAGTCAATCCGCCGCCAAGCAACAGAGAAATGGCGACAAGGCCCACAAAAGTACACCAGAAAATACGTTGTGGAATGGGCGCATCCACTTTTCCACCCGCAGAAATAGTATCAATGACCAGAGATCCTGAATCACAAGAGGTGATAAAGAACACAAGCACAAGAACAATCGCGATAAACGAGGTGATCATTGAAAATGGAAGTGAGTCGAGCATATTGAAAAGTTGTAAAGGCAGTTCTGCATTCACCACGGATTGAATGCCTGAATTTAACTGTTCAATGGCCGTTGTGCCAAAGGAGGTCATCCACAATACACACACAGATGTTGGGATCAAAATGACGCAAATAAGGAATTCTCGTACCGTTCTTCCTCGAGAAACGCGAGCGATAAACATCCCTACAAAAGGAGACCAAGACATCCACCAAGCCAAATAAAATGCAGTCCAACCTTGTGAATAATTTGCATCTTCTCGACCAAAAGGCATGGACAAAGCAGGAAAATATTCAAGATAAGACACCATGTTGGTGAAAAGATTAGAAAAAATAGAAAGCGTCGGCCCTACAAAAATGACAAACAACAAGAGCAAGGTGGCCAAAAACATATTAAATTCAGAAAGGCGTTTTACCCCCGAATCCAAACCTGCCACAACCGAGGTTAATGCAAAGCCTGTTATCAAGATGATCAAGACCACTTGTGTGGTGATCCCACCAGGAATGCCAAATAAAAAGTGAAGGCCCGCCGTAGCCTGAGATGCCCCAAAACCCAAAGACGTCGCGAGCCCAAATAGGGTTGCCACAACCGCTGTAATATCAATAATATGCCCTGGCCAACCCCAAATACGTTCACCGAATATGGGATAAAAAATAGAACGCATCGTCAACGGCAAGCCTTTATTAAAAGAAAACAAAGCCAATGACAAAGCCAACAAGGCATAAATAGACCAAGGATGTAAACCCCAATGATAAATAGTGGCCGCCATCCCTAAGTCTTTCGCATTCGCCGTCTCTCCTAATGCCCCACCCAGTGGAGCCCAGTCACTGCGAATGCCGTCCACTTCAACCACGCCACCCAACGCCGACGAATAATGAGACAAAGGCTCGGCTACCCCATAAAACATCAGCCCAATGCCCATACCAGCAGCAAAGAGCATTGAAAACCATTCCACGTAGCTGTATTCAGGGGTCGCTTCCGTTCCCCCTAAGCGCACACGTCCTAAAGGGCTTAATACAAGGCATAAACACAACACAACAAATAAATTACTGGTACCTATAAAAAACCAATCTAATTGGGCCGTCAGTGAACTTTTTAATTCACTGAATAAAGGACCTACGTCGTTTTTAAAGAGAAGTGTTATCAGGACAAACAGCGCAATCATCGAACCCGAAATAAGAAAAACCCGGTTATGAATGTCTAATCCTAAAGGACCAAATTGAAGAGCAATGTTATCTTGACCTACTTGGTAATCCGTATCAATTGGATTGACCTCACCATCAGGTCTCATTAAATCATCATGGCTTTTATCAGTCACAAGGAGAACTCCATTTTTCCTTTGAAAGAACGAAAGTACCCGTAAGCACTTGAAATACTGCACCAGAATTTTGGCAATTTATAATTGATTACTTCATGAAAAACTGTCAATTAATATATTTAAAATGAATACGTGAAACGCAATTTAATGCATAAATCCTTGCAATACTTGATCTTCTGTCGTGCGCTCTCTCTAAGAAGGTGTTTTTTTTGGATTGATTGGAGGGAAAAGAAAAAAGCATCATAATCAAAAATAAAAAAGCCAGACGGGATCTGGCTTTTTTTTAAATGCTTTCTAAGATTATTTCGAATTAGAAAAACGTATCGTTTCTTCTTCTTGTCCTGCTAAGATGTCGTTATAACGTGCTTCATCTAATGCATTTTCACTTTTTGCCACAATGCACGTAACAGCACAATCTCCAGTAATATTCACCGCCGTCCTAAGCATATCTAAAAGCCTGTCGACGCCCATGATGAGTGCAATACCTTCAAGGGGCAAGCCCACTTGATTGAGTACCATCGCAAGCATAACAAGCCCCACACCCGGAACGCCCGCAGTGCCAATAGAGGCTAAGGTGGCCGTCAAAATCACGGTGAGGTAATCAACCAAGGTCAATTCGACATTAAAGGCTTGGGCAATGAAGACCGTTGCAACCCCTTGCATCATCGCGGTGCCATCCATGTTGATGGTCGCCCCTAAAGGAATCGTAAAAGAGGCTATTTTGTTGTCCACCCCCATACGGCGTGACGCCGTTTCCATGCTCACAGGAATGGTTGCATTTGACGAAGCCGTCGAAAATGCAAACATTACAGCGTCTTCCATTTTTCTGAGGAAAATAAAAGGATTGAGACCGGAAAGCACTTTCAATAAGGTCGTATAAACCAAAAGAGCATGGATAAGTAAAGCCGCAACAAGGACAAAGAAATATTCAAACAAGCTGAGGATGGCCGAAAGCCCAAGGGTTGTGAACAGTTTTGCCATAAGACAAAAAACACCATAAGGCGCAAGGTTCATCATTAAAGCCACAAGCTTTAAAATCACTTCATTCAAATCACTGAAAAAGAAGGACAACCTTTCACCGGCTTTCCCTGACAAACTGATTGCAATACCAAATAAAAGAGAAAACATAATGATTTGAAGTGTATTTCCATTCGCCATAGAGCTGATAGGGTTTGTTGGAAACATATCAATAATCACTTGCCCAAGAGAAGGCGCTTCTTTCGCTGTAAAGGTGGCGGCAGATGAAAGATCCGCGCCCTTACCGGGTCCTACCAATAATGCCAAACTCATTGCCAATACAATGGCAAGTGCGGTAGAGCCGAGGTAAAACAAGAGTGTTTTCCCCCCCAATCGCCCCAATGTCGAAATGTCTTTCAGTGCACTTGTTCCACACACCAAAGAAACAAAAACCAAAGGAACAACCAACATTTTCAAGGTGGCTACAAAGATTTGCCCCCCGACATCAAACAACCCATTAACAAGATATTCATTAACAAAGCCATCTTCAGCGAACAAATACCGAATAGCAAATCCAGTGACAATCCCTAAAAACATCCCTAATAGAACACGTGAGGTCAGGGACATTTTTTTTGTTTGCTTATTCATCTTCGATTACTCCTTATTACCTAACCAACGTGAAAATGCGCTCAAAATAACCAGCAAAAACATAATGCATTTTGATTTTTTTGATGCAATTTCAGGAATAATTAGAATGAAAACAGATTAACTGCAAACATAAAAATTTGATATTTTAAATGCAGGCGTATCATCATCTTTATATTCAATAAGTTACCAAATTAATAAAGACCGTAAAATTAATTATCTGTACTGAATTTCAAAATATATGCATTAAAAATTAGATACTTTATTCCACATTCAACATTAAGCATATTGGTTCAATGTGTCTCTATACCCCAGACACTTTAAGATGCGTGTAGGCAGCAAGCGAGTGAAGCCCCTGAGCATCGATCTACTATGTGATTGGGCAGAACGAGCGCAGCCAACACCCACGCAACTTCAAAAGCGACGGGTATATGTGCTGAAGGAATGCACAATACCTCAAGAAGCTAACACAGTCTAACAAGGGATTATCGTTTAAAATATTTACGATTATCAACCTGCAATAAAAGCTAACACAAAGAGACAAAATAATGTCAAGGTAAGATAAACATTTCACGCTTTAGCGATCAACACCTTACGAAGAAGAAGAAGATGTCCATCGTGTCAAACAGAAAAAAGCACCTTTTCGATTAAAAGGTGAACACATTAACAGCAATTGAATGAAAAGAAATAGATTTTAAAGAAGAAATTGAAGGCAGGTTCAAGAAATATCACATTTTTAATCTCAATGCATCGCAAAAGCAGGCTCTGTTTTACATCAAGAGACAAACATGAAATGAGATGAAAAGAGATGAAAAGAGAAAGACAAAATGACATCCAAAACGAACGAAAAAAACCTTGATTTTTTCTCATTCGCGAAAGCCGTTTAGGGCGCCCTCAAAAAAAGAAAAAATGCATTAAAAATGGATCTCATCCTGAAATATAATGAGTTCATTGTCTTGACTTAAGATTGTAAATTGATGATTTACGGAACTTGAGACCTTTTGTGATTTGAGGAGAGTGTATTCATTATCTCCTTCGTAGGCATGTGAAATTTTAATTTTAAAATTCTGGTTCCTTAATACAAATCGTCCTAAATTATCACTTGCGTTTTTCACCGCTAAAAAATCTGTTTTTTGCTCCCCAAAAAAATAAAATGACAAACTGCGAGCAAGCATCAAAAAAAGACTGTCTGCGGGTTTATCAAGATCATAAACATCTCCTTTCGAAGGAGAAGGCATCAATGTTTTTATATTTAAATCAATATTATAACTGTTTACATAAAGAAACAAATCGCAGCTTTGGTGGCTGTTGGCCGCCATTTCATGTTGAAAATCATTTAAGGTAAATCCCGGTTCGTTGTAAGGAGAGCAGGTGCATTCTGCCGCAAGGACTTCCGTTTCAATTCCTAAATGAAAATTAATTGAAGATAAAAAATCATGAATAGAGAGGGTTATTCTGTCTCTTCTGTCTTTTAAGAGGGTAATAAATTCAGATTCAAGGAAAAGTGTTGGATTAGATTTATCTAAAAGAAAATAAGCCGAAAGATCCACAGAAATAGAAACCCGTTGATGCTCAGAGCCGACCAATACATAAAAACGGGTTTTTTTAGTGAAAAAATTATATTTCGGTTTATAACGAAGATCAAAACGCACTTTTTTTCTTTTGCATAATAAATAGATACATTGCCCATTAAAAGCTTGAGTCATTTTATTCTTTAGCTTTTCAATGTACTCTTGTGCGTACGGTGAGTTCTCACTCACACCATGACAGAAGGGATTCGGGAGGATTAAATCGCACCAGAGCAGGTCTGTTGTCACCAAATCTGCATGCCATTGCATTTGTATTTGGCGATAGGAAAACGTCTCACTCTTTGCTTCCTTCAAGCAAAACCTCCAAATACATAAGATGATGTCTTTAAGAAAGAATAGCTGAAAATTTACTTGATAAAATAGTCAAAAAAACAGGGGCTAAACCCAAGACACTTGAAGATGCGTGTAGGCGGAAAACGAGTGAACCCCCTGAGCATCGTTCTACTCTGTGATCAGGCAAAACGAGCGTAACCCACACCCACGCAGCTTCAAAATCGACGGGTATCAGTTGCAAGTAAACAAAACAATTATTTAATTAAAATAAAACGAGGTTTGATAAAAAAGAAATTCAAAATAGAGATCCGAGACAAGGAAGAATAAAAAAACGTAGACACAACAGATAAATGCAATCTTATACAAAAAAATGTGTTTTATTCAACAAAAACAAGCTTGTTATCTGTTATATCCTCTTGACTCTTCTATATATAGAGTCATATTATGGCGGGCTTCCTTAACATTAAAATGACACTCAAGTCAATTGAGTATTCTTGGAGCGAAATTCATGAAAAATAAATATCTAAAACACCTTCTTGTTTTGACCACCTTCACCCTTGGCGCATGCTCAGAGATCATCGAGGGACAAAATACAGCAACCATTACAGGAAACGTTTTTTATTTACAACGGATAGCCCTTCCTGATACTGCAACACTGACGGTCACATTGTCTGATGTCTCTCTTGCTGATAAAAAATCGGAGGTCGTGAGTCAACATTCCTATATCACCGAAGGAAAACAAGTCCCACTGCCCTTTCGTTTGAATTATTCTTTATCTGACATAAAAAAAGGTCACACCTATAACATCAGTGCAAAAATTGAAATTAAAAACGAATTGATCTTTGTCAGTGACACAGCGCACCACCTTATCGACGATCCAGAACAAGCCAACAATTATAAAATTAAACTTGTCAGCGTAAAATAAACCCGAAAATCAAAATGATGTTTTGTCATTAAGCATAAAATGTTAAGCAATAAGAGTGCGAACGTACCTATGGCGTGATAGAAATTACACCGCCTTATATTTCACTCCACATAATTGACAATTTTTTACTTTATTTCATGTTTGAATAAACATGAATACGCCAAAACATCAAAAAGACCTTTCTTTCATATCCCCTCTTCTTCAAATACCTTTTATGCCCGTCGCCTTTGAATCGGCGTGGGTGTTGGCGCTTCAAAGACGACGGGTATCATGCTCTTTTCGTGACTGCCCGCCGACCTGTCTCTTTACATATTGTGAGCATGTGTGTGTTAATATTTGGCAAATTGGTTAAATGGCGAGCACTCAGGAGAAGAAGCCATTGAATACCTTGCTTTTGATTTGGATATCCAACATAATGGCTTCGTAGTTTCAAATCGATGGAGACCTCCTTGGTTCTCCCGCAACACTAACTAGTGAATTGGGTCAGGCCTGGAAGGGAGCAGCCCGCGCTAATGACGTGTGTGCCGGGATGCAGCTGAGGAGGTTTCCGCCCATTTGGTGCTTGCACATCGTTTTTTTCTTGCAAATTACCTCCTGCAAAACAAATATATTCATGCCAAAAACCTTTTTCTCTTTGTTCTGCTTC
>CAMRDW010000125.1 GCA_947041315.1 uncultured Enterovibrio sp. | reverse complement strand
ATTTGGTGGCCCCTCCCAGACTTGAACTGGGGACCAATCGATTATGAGTCGAGTGCTCTAACCACTGAGCTAAGGGGCCATGAAGGAGAATGATTATAAAAGAAAAGGGCAAGGGATGTCTAGAGATAATCGGTGATATTCTGTTTGTTTATTGCGCGGTTAGAATAAAAATGCAAATAAAAAGGTGAGCCTAAGCTCACCTTTTTATTTATACCCCTTTTATTGGGTAAATTTTACTCATCTAAGAAGCTGCGAAGCACTTCAGAGCGGCTTGGGTGGCGCAATTTGCGCAGCGCTTTGGCTTCAATTTGACGGATACGCTCACGGGTTACATCAAATTGTTTTCCGACTTCTTCCAAGGTGTGGTCTGTGTTCATGTCAATACCAAAACGCATGCGCAGCACTTTGGCTTCGCGAGGCGTGAGACCGGCAAGAACTTC
Organism: uncultured Enterovibrio sp.; assembly: GCA_947041315.1. Taxonomy (GTDB): domain Bacteria; phylum Pseudomonadota; class Gammaproteobacteria; order Enterobacterales; family Vibrionaceae; genus Enterovibrio. The sequence goes on along the minus strand of CAMRDW010000125.1, from coordinate 10,049 downwards.
ATTGGTCGCCATTTTAAGGTTGTTAATGGTGGCGGAGTCCATGGGAAGCTCAAGGGTGGTATCTTCAATAAAATCACCAAGATGCGAATCTTCATCGTCACCGATAGGGGTTTCCATGGAGATAGGCTCTTTGGCAATTTTGAGCACTTTTCGGATCTTGTCTTCTGGCATTTGCATACGCTCTGCCAGCTCTTCAGGAAGCGGCTCACGGCCCATTTCTTGAAGCATTTGACGAGAGATGCGATTGAGTTTGTTGATGGTTTCAATCATGTGCACAGGAATACGGATTGTGCGTGCTTGGTCCGCAATGGAGCGGGTGATCGCTTGACGTATCCACCAAGTGGCGTAAGTCGAAAATTTATAACCACGACGGTATTCAAATTTATCGACCGCTTTCATCAGGCCAATGTTGCCTTCTTGAATCAAGTCCAAAAATTGAAGGCCACGGTTGGTGTATTTTTTGGCGATAGAAATAACCAAACGTAAGTTGGCTTCCACCATTTCTTTTTTAGCTCGGCGCGCTTTCGCTTCACCAATTGACATGCGGCGGCTGATGTCTTTTATGCGCTCAACGTTGAGCCCTGTTTCATCTTCAATGATTTTGAGCTTTAAAACGCAGCGGCGCAGGTCTTCTTCATAAAGCTTAAGGCGTTCTGTGTAGGGCTTATCTGATGACAAGGCTTGATCTAACCAAGCGTCTGAAGATTCGTTGCCACTGAAAAATTGAATAAAGGTTTTCTTTGGCATTTTTGCTTGATCAACACACAAGCGCATCACAAGACGCTCTTGCGTGCGCACGCGATCCATCGTTGAACGCATTTTATTGACGAGTCGGTCAAACTGTTTAGGAATTAAACGAAATTGTTTGAAAATATCTGAAAGTTCATTAACAGCAGAATTTGTTTCTTTATGAAAGCGTCCATTGGCTTCAATTGACGTGTGCATGACGTCATAAGCGCGACGAAGTTCTGTGAATTTTTCACGAGCGAGTTCTGGATCGATGCCAGAGTCTTCTTCTTCTTCTTCGGCGTCATCGTTCTCTGGATCTTCATCTTCGAGTTCGGTTTCGGTCAGCTCAGATCCTATGTGTGTCGCTGTGGGGGCGACGTCTTCTTGATTGGGATCGATAAAGCCTGAAATGATGTCTGTCAGACGCAATTCTTCAAGTTCGACTTTATCAAATTGATCAAGAAGATGAGAAATTGAGCCTGGAAACTCAGCCACTGAAATTTGTACTTGGTTAATACCATCTTCAATTCGCTTGGCGATGTCAATTTCGCCTTCACGGGTTAAAAGTTCAACGGTGCCCATTTCACGCATATACATACGTACAGGATCGGTGGTGCGACCAATTTCAGATTCTACATTTGACAGCGCTGCCGCTGCTGCTTCAACGGCATCTTCGTCAGCGACCGTTTCAGACATCATGAGCTCATCGGCATCCGGGGTTGTTTCTACAACCTGGATCCCCATGTCATTGATCATTTGAATGATGTCTTCTATCTGATCAGAATCAACAATGTCTTCGGGTAAGTGGTCATTGACTTCTGCATAGGTGAGGTAGCCTTGTTCCTTACCTTTTGCGACAAGTAACTTTAGCTGAGACTGCGGATTTTGCTCCATAGACGATATCCAACTTCGGGTCTGAGAGAAGAAATAAGTTTGTATGACTACAAACTCAGAATTTCAGTCAATTACAGTTTTGACTGCTAACGCTTAATCGGGACGGTTTTGGATTAAAACCCACATTTCCCGTTGCTCTTCGGGTGATAAACCGAAGGTGTTTGATTTTGCTTGTAATTTGTCTATTTTCTGTGTGACATATTGAGAAAGAATTTGGTCTAATGCATCTAACAAAACATCGAGCGCATTGTCATCGTTGATGTGTACTGTCCAGGTTGCTAGTTTTGAAATCACGTTTTCTTGATGTGTGCCGCGCCAATTTTCAAGAATTTGGCCCGTTGTAATATTGGGGTGAAGACGGCAAAGATCAAGCAGTGAGATGAATATATTTAAGCCCGGTAAACTAAATGCATCTATTCCATCAAGTGGGGGGATGGATTTATGAAAACGGGGATTTTGTAACAATAATGTGATGAGTTCACGCATTGGAGTGCGTTTCATTTCAGGCAAGGGTTTGTTTTGTTTTGTTATTCCTTGCTTACTGATGAGCTTTTCTAATTGACTCTCATCGGGCAATCCCAGTTTTTGTCCCAGAGTATTTCGAAGATACAAGCGCAATGTGCCGCCCGGCACTTTCTCGATGAGGGGCACAGCCAAGGTGGTTAACCGCGCTCTTCCCTCTTTATTGCTCATGTCGACTTTTTCCATTAGCGTCGAAAATAAAAAAGACGATAATGGGGTGGCTTGAGCAAGGCGTTGCTCAAATCCTTCTTTTCCTTCGTTGCGTATGATGGTGTCAGGATCTTCACCGTCAGGCAAAAACATAAACTTAAGCTGATTGCCATCAATTAAGTAAGGCAAGGCTTGTTCCATCGCGCGCCATGCCGCTTCTCGTCCTGCGCGGTCTCCATCATAGCAACAAATCAGGTTCGATGTTTGCCGAAACAAAGTATGAATATGATCGGCGGTGGTGGCGGTGCCTAGCGCGGCGACGGCATAGTCCACGCCAAATTGTGCAAGCGCAACCACGTCCATATAGCCTTCGACAACCAAAAGTTGTTTTGGCTCCCGATGGACTTTTAAAACTTCATGTAGCCCATAAAGCTCATTGCCCTTGTGATAAAGAGGGGTTTCGGGAGAGTTGAGGTATTTTGGGGTGGCGTCTTGAATGACGCGTCCACCAAAAGCAATCACACGTCCACGCTTATCGCGAATAGGAAACATGATGCGTCCACGAAAACGATCATAGTGGTGACCCTCTTCATTGGAACTGAGCATGCCCGTCGTGACGAGGGCTTGATGTCCGACAGGGTCTTTTCCAAATTGAGTCCGAACCAAATCCCATTTATCGGGGACGTAGCCTATGCCAAATTTTTGAACGATCTCGCCAGAAAGTCCACGCCCTTTTAGGTAGGCAATGGCCTCTTTGCCCGTTTCAAGACGGAGTTGTCCTTGATAAAAGTGGGCAATTTGTTCCATTATCGGATAAAGATCGCGTTTTTTTCCGATGCTGGTATGGGGGCTTTTTAACGTTGAAAAAGTGTTTTCATAAGGGATATCAAGGGAAAAAAGTGCCGCGAGATCTTCAATGCTTTCAACAAATTCAAGACGTTCAAATTCCATGAGGAAGCTGATCGCGTTACCGTGTGCGCCACAACCGAAACAGTGATAAAACTGTTTTTCAGCGCTGACAGAAAAAGAGGGGGTTTTTTCGTTATGGAAAGGACAACAGGCGGTGTAATCTTTGCCTTTTTTTTTCAATTTTACGCGTGCATCAATGAGATCAACGATATCAACTCGAGCGAGTAAATCATCAATAAAAGCGCGAGGTATTGTGCCTTTTCCTGCCATAAAGTGTCGTCGTTCGCTGAATTAAGAGTAAATAAATAAGTCTGGACTCATAAAAAGAGAACGAACAAACCGCGCATTCCAAAATTGGATAGCGCGGTTTGTTTGTCGGCCAGATAAAAGCTAAGCCAGATTGGTCTTGACCAATTGGCTGACTTTACCCATGTCAGCCCGACCTTGAATTTGAGGTCTAAGGACGGCCATAACGTTGCCCATGTCTTGCATGGAGGTTGCGCCAGAAGTGAGAATAGCGTTTTTAACTAAAACATCGACTTCTTCATCGTTCAGTGGTTGTGGCATGAATTCTTGAAGGACTTCAATTTCAGCCAGCTCCACATCGGCAAGGTCTTGACGGCTTGCTGCTTGATATTGCGCAACAGAATCACGACGCTGTTTAACCATTTTGGTTAGAACGGCCAGCACTTCTTCATCGGTCAGGGTTGTCTGACCGTCAATTTCGAGCTGCCTGACGGCGGAAATAATAAGACGAATCGCCCCAAGGCGTGGCTTATCTTTCGCTTTCATTGCCGTTTTTTGTTCGTCTCTAAGACGTAAAATCAATGACATGGCGCAATCTCGTATTAAAAGTGATTAATACATGCGAACGCGGCGTGCGTTTTCACGAGCCAATTTTTTCAGGTGGCGTTTTACTGCTGCCGCTTTTGCGCGCTTACGAACAGTGGTTGGCTTTTCAAAATGCTCGCGGCTACGAACTTCAGAAAGGATGCCTGCTTTTTCACAAGAGCGTTTGAAACGACGTAATACGACGTCAAATGGTTCATTTTCACGGACTTTAACTACTGGCATATGCCTTTTACCTCAGGGAGTTATTCTATAATCGCTGGCGATAAAATAACCAGCATTGATTTAAAATGGTGTCAAATTTTAATCTGATATCGGGGGGTTTGTAAAGCATAACTGGTGAATTTGATCTCTCAGAGGTAATATTGCCGTTTGTTTTTGAATCGAATGAATCGATTACAAATAAAGTGGATTAAAGAGTTATGCGAATTTTAGGTATCGAGACATCTTGCGATGAGACCGGTGTTGCGATTTATGATAATGAAAAAGGTCTGTTGGCGCATCAACTTTACAGTCAAGTCAGCTTGCATGCAGATTATGGCGGCGTGGTGCCAGAGCTTGCGTCTCGTGACCATGTAAAAAAAACGATTCCTTTAATAAAAGCCACCTTGCTTGAGGCCAATTTGACGGCGAAAGACATCGACGGTGTGGCTTATACCGCAGGCCCTGGGCTTGTTGGCGCTTTGCTTGTTGGGGCGAGCATTGGGCGCGCTTTAGCTTATGCATGGGGAGTGCCTGCTGTTGCCGTGCATCATATGGAAGGGCATCTTCTTGCTCCCATGCTTGAAGCGCAACCTCCTGCGTTTCCTTTTGTGGCCTTGCTGGTCTCTGGCGGCCATACCTTATTGGTGGAAGTACGCGGTATCGGGCAGTACGCCATTTTAGGGGAATCGGTTGATGATGCCGCAGGAGAAGCCTTTGACAAAACAGCAAAATTAATGGGGATGGATTACCCCGGAGGGCCACTTTTGTCTCAATTAGCCGAAAAAGGGGACAGCAAACGTTTCACTTTTCCGCGTCCAATGACGGACAGGCCGGGTTTGGATTTTAGTTTTTCAGGTCTGAAAACCTTCACCGCAAACACCCTTAGAGCCAATGAAAGTGATCCTCAAACCCACGCTGACATCGCGCGCGCATTTGAAGATGCCGTGGTCGATACCTTGGCCATTAAATGCAAACGTGCATTAAAACAAACGGGGATGAAACGTTTAGTGGTTGCAGGAGGCGTGAGTGCGAATCGCCATTTACGTCTTAAATTGAGCGCATTGGCCGATTCTCTTGGGGGAGAGGTTTTTTATCCTCGTACTGAATTTTGCACCGATAACGGGGCGATGATTGCTTATGCTGGTATGCAGCACCTTATAAACGGTGAAACGCAAGACTTAGGTGTGAAAGTCTTTCCGCGTTGGCCTATGGATGAAATAAAGGCTTGCTGAGCGCGCCCTGAGGCCGTTCTTTGTGCCCGTCCCTTTGAAGGCGTCGCCCTTATAAGCCTCCGGCTTTGCCGGAGGTCATTTAAGACTCAGTCGCTTCTTGGTGAACCGTTACCAAAAAGGGAACCTCTATCCTTGTTGCAAAAAATAACGGGCAAATACAGACATACAAATCCCTGCCAATAAAACAAAAACAGAAAGACGGTATCTTCGAAGAAGCACAAAAGAAAACAACAGGATCAAAATATCAAAAGGATCTCGGACAGCAGAAACCCAAATGGGTTGATAAAACGCACTGACCAATAAACCCACAACGGCGGCATTAATCAACACAATCGAACCCGAAAACTTCTTATGTGCCATTAACTTTTCCCACAAAGGCAAAGCGGAAAACAACAACAAAGCACCAGGAAAAAAAACAGCCAATGTAGCCACAAGACTGCCTAAAAAAGGATGGACGCCCTCAACCGAAGCCCCAATGTAGCTTGCGATTGTAAACATAGGGCCTGGCACTAATTGCGCGGCCGCGTAACCTTCAAGCAAAACGGACTCTGTAATTGCATTACCAATTAACGGCTGCAATAGCGGAAGAACAACATGCCCTCCGCCGAAAACAAAACTCCCCGCTTGATAAAAATGTTGAAACAAATGAGATAACGGCGTTTGAATAAAAACAGGAAGAACCAGCAGGATTATAAATATTGCAAAAAAGAAAACCGATTTCTTTAATTCAAAAGCAGAGGGTGTGCGTATCGGCTCCTCTTCTATCGAGGCTCTTTTTTTATGGGTGACAAAAAGCCAACCTAAAACACCCGCTAACAAAATAGGCATCACTTGAGCCAAAAGACCGCTTTGCCACAAGGTCCATCCCGCAGACGCAAAACAAACAAGAAAGGTAAAAACATTGGTTATAAATTGACGTCCCATATTCCAAATAGCGTCCGCCACCACAACCACAGCCAGTAATTTTGCAGCCTGTATGAGAAGCGCCACACTTTCAAGACGACCCCATTGGGCATTGTAAAAAGCCGCAGTGGTTAAAAGTGCAAATGAAGGAAAGGTGAAACCAAGAAAAGCAAGAAAAGACCCCGCATAACCACCACGATGATACCCAATAAACATCCCCAACTGACTGCTTGCAGGGCCTGGTAAAAATTGACAAAGACTGAAGGCGCTGGCAAATTCTTTCTCTGTTATCCACTTTCTTTTTTCGACAAATTCACGTTGAAAATAAGCAATATGGGCAACGGGACCACCAAAACTCATACAACCTAATATAAGAAAACGAATAAAAATCTCAAGCATTTTAAAACCTCTTACTTTTTTAAAAAATTTTAAAAGAACGGTTCAATCAAATGAAACAATTCGGGTTCATCCAGAAAAAGGGGGATCTTAACTCTTTAATCGGTATCCATCATTTAAAGTGGATTTCGGGTAACAGATCCAAAAGAGCCCCTTCTTTGATTTATGGCGCACGGGTTGATTTTTACTCTAAAAATTGAAGGTTTTATCTTTGAGCGGGGAGCGTTATCAGACTGAATCCATCGTTCTCGTTTTTACCCGTAAGTGATTCATTCGCGTATGTGCCCTTATTTTGTCCCCATCGACGATGAGGCCGATTTTACCAGGCCTTAGAGTCTGTTTGGTGAAAAAAATAAATACTTAAGCGTGGGTTCATTTGCTTTTTGTGTGCTTTAAGGAGCCCATCAAGCGGCGGGAACAATGAATCACCTTCCCTATTAAGGAACGGAAAGCTTAGCCAGTTGAATTGAATTGAAAGGTTATTTTAGGGTTATTCAATGCTTTTGTTTTAAGCCGATATTTTACTCTTAGAAGATTCTAATTTGATGGGGCACGATCTTCATTATTCATATCAATAATGAACAGGCTCATAGGGGCTTACCTTTTCGTTGCCAGTCTGCATTTAGAGGTTTTTTTGGGGATGGACACGCGTCTTTTTAAAGCGTCTTGCCCCTTGGGAGACAGCAAAAAAGGCAAGGGGTATAAAGCCTGAAACACGAAAGGGTCAAGCCTTATTTTTCGTCTTGTATTTCGTCATCAACGGGCTTTTTTTTGTGTATGGCTTTTTGTTCTGTTCCGTTAAAGAGGCGTTTGATGTTGTCTTGATGGCGAAAGAGGATAAGGCAAGAAAGCATGGCGACGGGCATGGTAAATTGGGGCTTGAGCAACCATGTAAAAAAGGGGGCGACAAGAGAAGTGAAAATGGCAGCGACAGAAGAATAACCCGTTAAGCAAAGTACAATGACCCAAGTGCTAAGCATGATGCCTGTTAAATCAAAGCCGATAGGGGCGATGCTTCCAAGGGCCGTTGCCACCCCTTTTCCACCACGAAAATGAAAAAAGAGAGGGAATATATGCCCTAAACACGCCGAAATACCAATGAGACCGAGCAAAAAGGGATTGATACCAAGAAGATAGCCTGTCCATACAGGAAGGGTGCCTTTGAGCATGTCACACAAAAGCACGAGGGCGGCGGCAGAATGCCCGCCAAGGCGAAAAACATTGGTGGCCCCCGGATTGCCTGAACCTTGTTCGCGAGGGTCAGGAAGATCATAAAGACGTGAAATTAACACAGCGCTAGAGACCGAGCCGAGAAGGTAGGCAATGATGATCATCAGCATTCCTATAGGCGTCATTTTTTCATCCTGTATTGAGTATTCGCTAGGGCGTAGAGAACTTGATATAGTCTTGCTTTAACGTTCAAAATTACCCGTTAATGTTAAATAACCTGAGAGGCATCTTTTGCATTGATGCAATTATTTTTGTTGATATTACGTGTTTTTGAGCTTAATGGGTATCCGGCCTGTAAAAAAAAATAGATGGGTATGATGATGGACTTGGTTTTTATTGAACAACTCGAAATGATTACGACCATTGGTTTGTATGATTGGGAACAAAAAATCAAACAAAAATTAATATTTGATATTGAAATGGCCCATAACAATCAGCGTGCAGGCCAAGAAGATGACATTCAATATGCTTTGAATTATGCGGCGGTCACTGAGGCGGTGACGGCCTTGGTTGAAAATGGACAATTTCTTCTTGTTGAACGTGTCGCCGAAGAAGTGGCCGCCTTGATTCAATCGCAGTTCCTTGTGCCTTGGGTCCGTGTTAAGGTCAAAAAACCAGGGGCCGTTGTCACTGCATCTTGTGTGGGGGTTGTGATTGAGCGAGGCGTGCGATGATCCATGTACTCATCGGGTTGGGTTCCAATATAGAGCGTGAATACCATATACGCATGGCGTTAGATGCATTACATCAACTAGACCCTCACCTTCGTCGTTCTCGTGTGTTTGAGGCGGAACCGGTCGGCTTTGAGGGGGCCCTTTTTTATAATCTTGTTGTTGAACTTCATACCTTGCTGTGTCTTGATGAATTAATGGATGCTTTGCGTGATATTGAGTTTCTATTTGGACGAGAGCCGAACGCGGTAAAATATCGCTCTCGCACAATAGACATTGATCTTCTTACTTATGGCGATCTCTGCCAGTCATCACAACCTTGTTTACCAAGAGAGGATATTTATAAGTTTGCTTTTACCTTGCGCCCTTTGTCAGAACTTTGTCCTCAAAAATGCATACCCGGAACAAGCCTCACCTATAAAGACGCTTGGGATGCATTTGACTTAGAGCAGCGCCTTTGGCCGACAAAGGACTCTTTTCTTCAAAACTAAACAATAAGTGATTAACAAATATGAGCATATTTGAAGCATTTGCATTGGCATTAATTCAAGGTTTAACGGAATTTCTTCCAGTATCGAGTTCTGCTCATCTTATTCTTCCTTCTGAAATTTTGGGTTGGAAAGATCAGGGTTTGGCTTTTGATGTGGCCGTTCATGTTGGTACCTTGCTGGCCGTGGTTCTTTATTTTCGTCAAGAAGTGGTGCAATTATTTTTGGCTTTTGTGCGTTCCATTTTTAAAGGGGAACGTTCGCCAGACTCTAAACTGGCTTGGTTGATTGTGCTCGCGACAATTCCTGCGGGTCTTTTTGGTCTTTTGATGAAAGACATTGTTGAAATCTATTTGCGTTCGGCTTGGGTGATTTCCATCACCTGCATTGTTTTTGGCTTGCTGCTTTGGTGGGTTGACTCAAGAGCCGCGTTAGAAAAAGATGAATACAGTACGACCCCAAAATCTGCGCTATTGATTGGGCTTGCACAAGCGTTGGCCATCATTCCGGGAACCTCGCGCTCAGGTGCGACCATGACCATGGCCCTTTATTTGGGCTACACCCGAGAAGCGGCGGCCCGTTTCTCTTTTTTAATGTCTATTCCCATTATCGTCATGGCGGGAAGCTATTTATCTTTAGGATTTGTGAACAGTGAAACGCCCATCATGTGGGAGCCGATTGCTGTTGGTATTTTGGTGTCTTTTACCAGCGCTTATGCCTGTATTCATTGGTTTTTAAAATTACTCAACCGTGTGGGAATGAAACCTTTTGTGTTTTATCGCATTACGTTAGGCATTGTTTTGGCCATTTTTTTATCAATGAATTAAGCCCTTAAATGTCCATAAAAAAAACGCGGCCATGGGACCATGGAG
>CAMRDW010000124.1 GCA_947041315.1 uncultured Enterovibrio sp. | reverse complement strand
TGGCGAGCTTTTTTGTCAATAAGTAATCTTCGATAACTAACAAATCACAATCAACTAAATCACATGTGGTTTGTTCTTGTACAAAAAGTGATGTCAAGATGATCTTGCCGTGTGTGTTGGGTATACAAGAGAAACAAAAATCAAGCGATTAACACGACGTACAATTTGTTTTTCAAAGAGCGAATTGATGCATAATATTGTTATTGGCCTTTATATTAACGCCGTTGAATTTGGGATTGATATTTATGCGAAAATGCAGGTCTGAGCCACTGCCCGTGTTTTATAATGAAGAAAGGACTCATCAAGGGCTTATAACCTTACCCCTGATGAAGTATATTTTGCTGAAGAAAATAGCGAAGGGTGAGCAAATTAATCACTATGAAAATCTGATTTCGTATCCTGCGGGTGGGGTCTAGTTTTATAGACACCGTCTCACCTTAGTATAAATACGCTTTACAAATCCCATAAAAAAACATCAAAATTAAAAAATAGGGCTTGTTGTACCATTTTCACATTACAGGTAAATTATGAATATAAAAGCTGTCCTTCTTTTTTTTCTATTTTATTCATTCATTACAAGCGCTCAGGAAACATTCACAAAAATAGATTTAGTTCTTGTCGATAAATCTTCACGAAAAATGCATCTTATTCAAAACCATCGAATCATAAAAACCTACAAGATCGGACTGGGGGCAAACCCAAAAGGGCACAAAAAATATGAAGGAGATAAAAGAACACCAGAAGGACGCTATACCCTCGATTTCATTAATGAGAGTTCTCGATTTTATCGTTCGATGCGCATTAATTACCCAAATCAACAAGACATAGCGCAAGCCAAACGCGCAGGTTTAAATCCGGGTGGACAAATTATGATCCACGGTCAGAAAAATGGGCGCAACCCATACCGATATAAAAATACAGATTGGACAAATGGATGTATTGCAATAACAAATAAAGAAATGGATGAATTCCTTTTTTTTGTAAAAATAGGAACCCCCATTGATATTCAGTGGTAGCGCACAACAGGGGCCCATCAAATGACAAGCTACTAAAGTAACATATCGGCTTGATTCAAATGATCTTGACAGTCCTAGATTTATTTTTTAACTCAACAACTTAATTATTGCTTTGAATTGGCGAAGAATTTGATTAACAGTTCACCCCCGTTTGATGGCTTCCATAAAACACAATTCTAATAAATCGACATACCCCATCATTTTGCTAGATCTGCGCCCATCCGGAATAACAAATGTGACGCCGATCTTTGCTCTTATTTAATTGGTTTTAAAGTAGTTTTTTAATACATGCTTCTAATTTTTCTTGGTCTTCTGCAAACACACGAATACCTTCTGCCAGTTTTTCTGTGGCCATCGCATCAAGGTGATGCTCCCATAAAAACTCTCTTTCTGTCATACGGGTTGGACGCGGTTTAATTTCAGATGGGAGAGTTAATCGTTGCTCCACAGGAAGATCTGAATCAGAAAGGGCTTGCAATAAAGGAGGGCTAATGGTCAAACGGTCGCACCCTGCAAGTTGAAGAATTTCTTCTGTATTTCGAAAACTGGCTCCCATAACCTGTGTATTGTAACCATGAGATTTATAATATTTAAAAATTTTGCTTACGGAAATAACCCCAGGATCGTCTTGTCCATTAAAATCGCGTTTTTCTTTTTCTTTATACCAATCCATGATACGTCCGACAAAAGGAGAAATTAAATAGACATTGGCTTGAGCACAGGCTTTTGCTTGTGCGAAAGAAAACAATAAAGTCAGATTACAGTGAATGCCTTCTTTTTCCAACTGTTCTGCAGCTTGGATCCCCTGCCAAGTTGATGCCAATTTAATGAGTATTCTTTTTTTATCGATGCCTGCTTCGGAATACATTTTTATCAAATGTTGTGCTTTTTGTATGCTTCCATGAAGATCGTAGGACAAACGAGCATCAATCTCGGTAGATATCTTTCCTGGAATGAGTTTTAAGATTTCCTTTCCTATATTGACGGCCAGACGATCTGTTGCATGAAGAAGTTGTGTTTCAAGCTCTTGGCTCATATTTTTTGCGTATTGTATGGCTTCAGTGATCAAAGGCTTATATTGCGGCATTTGAGCAGCTTTTAAAATTAAAGACGGGTTTGTTGTGGCATCTTGAGGTTGATACTGTGCAATCGCCGTGATATCTCCTGTATCTGCAACAACGGTTGTGTATTGTTTCAGTTTTTCAAGTGTTGTACTCATGTTTATAACCTTTTTTTCTATTGATCTTTGAAAGAGGAAAAGTGGGGTGTTAAAAGCTTCGTCTCTTTCTATGAAGTGAAGTTGAGATGTTCGAAGATGCGAATCGAAGACCTGAGTGCAAAACAGATGTACATCCTTGTTGGATCTAATGATAGGCTTTCGCTAGCTTCTGCAATTTCAACTTTTTTGGATATCGGTGTATCTGTCATTGGTCATAAAATGGACCATTTATTCGGGTCGTATTTTAATCTGGGTAATAAACGGCCCCAAGTCGGCATAAACGTCGGGCCCCAGTGACCTCAGGTAAATTACCCGGCTTTCCATTTAAGGTTTGTTTTGCAAGCCAGGCGAAGGCCAACGCTTCCATCGAATCGGCATTTATACCTCTTTCATCTGTTTTTAATACCTTCCAAAATGGCAGTGCTTCTTGCAGTGAGTGCATCAAGGCTTGATTTCTTGCCCCCCCTCCGCAGACGAGGACTTCCCCTTGAGGAAATTTGATGATCTCATTGGCGATGGATTGTACGGTCAATGCCAATAAGGTGGCCTGGATGTCTTCTGACGCACTCTTTATCGGATCATCATTTAGATAAGAGAGAAGCCAGTCGTGATGAAAACGTTCTCGTCCCGTGCTTTTTGGAGGGGATTGAGTGAAATAGGGGTCTGAAAGCATCTTCAAAAGCAAAGATGGAATAAGGGTTCCTGTGGCTGCCCAGTCTCCATTTTCATCGTATTCTAGACCTCGATGAGATTTTATCCAAGAATCCATGAGCATATTGCCAGGTCCTGTATCAAAACCAAGCACGGGTTGTCCGGGGATCAACGCTGAAATGTTAGCGATGCCCCCAATGTTTAATATGACACGGCTAACGGCATTATCGGCCAAAACGGCATGGTGAAATGCGGGAACCAACGGGGCACCTTGCCCTCCCAGTGCCATGTCTTTTCGACGAAAATCAGCCACTGTTATGATATTTGTATTGATGGCAATGATATTCGGATCCCCTAATTGCAGGGTAAAAGGCATTGGGCCTGTGGGTTTATGAAAAACCGTTTGTCCGTGGCATCCTATTGCATAAATATCTTCTGATTTTAAATTATTTTTAATTAAAAACGCATTGACCGCATTCGCGTAGGTAAGACCTAAAAAATGATCTATTGAGCCAATTTCATCTAATGTCACTGACTGACCTTGGCTTAAATGTATTAACATGTCTTTTAAATGAGAAGGGAAAGGGACTATCTGCTGATGTAATACGTGGGCTCTTTGGTTGTCAAAACGTGCAGCGACGAGATCAATACCATCCAAGCTTGTTCCAGACATTACCCCTATATATATATCCATGCGTTATTCCTTTTGTTCACTATATGTTTTGTCTTTGAATATGCTTTGGTGTTTCGTACGTTTACAGCCGATCTTTTTTCCTGCGTTTAAGGTTTGTATGTCGAACCTTTTCATTTATGGGTTGGATTATTGGTGCATTTTGTGGGTTCCGATTGATTTCGAAAGTCCCAAGATACTTTCTAAGATGCCCTTAATGGAATATTTTGTAAAGGGGGGCATAACAGGAGATAAAAACACCGAAGAGAAAGGATATTTTCCTTTTTGTATGAAAAAGAGAAAGAAAAACAAGGGGGGGGACATATAAAAAGGATTGGATTTTATTAAGAAATCAGGTTCAATGTAGTTACCTTTTTTAAGAATATGGCCGTTGTAAATGGTACCTTAATGATATGTGTTAATAAAACGGATTAATATAAGGTATGCACTATTTACATTGTAAAACACAGACCAGATCGAGAGACTTATCTAAATGAATGCCTTAATGCGAATGGGTGTTTTTACATTCTTTATTTCTCCTTATTTCGCTCATGCAATCGCCCTTGACACTGCGACCTCAATTGTATCAGAAACCATAAAATCTGAAGCGGAATCTCAAGCGCGTATTGATGAGAAGGATAAACGTACGCAAAAAATGAAAACAGAAATAGAACGAATAAAACAAGATCTCGAAAATTTGAAGGTATATAAAAAACATTTATCCAATTTACTTCAAAGCCAGAAAAAAGAAATAGCAGAAATGAATAATGGCATACAAGGTGTTCATGACATTAAAATAGGCATTGTTCCATTAATGTATCGAATGATTGATGAGCTTTCCATTTGGATCTCAAAAGACCTGCCTCTGTTCACGGCAAGCCGACAAGAAAGAATTGAATTGTTAAGAGCCATGATGTTAAGAGCCGATGTAACCGATTCTGAAAAATTCGTTCGTATTTTAGAAGCCTATCAAATTGAATTGGATTACGGCAGTAAATTGAGCATCAATGCTGAAAAAATAATGCTTGATGGTTTGATACGAGAAGTAGATGTCTTGCATTTCGGACGCATCTCTATGGTTGCAAAAAGTTTGAAAGGGGATCTTTTCTGGTATTACGATAAACAACAAAAAAAATGGTATCCATTGGCTTCAAAAGGCCATTCATCTTTACAGAATGCCTTTGATGTTGTTTATGAAGACAGTGCACCGTCCTTGATCATGCTTCCGCTTTCTATTGGACTTGCAAAAGAGGAAAGCGCCCAATGAAAGCTCTCAAGTTCACGGTTATCATGATGATAATGTCTCTTTTTTCATTTTCGATTCTTGCCAATTCCGTTGAAACAGCAAAATTTCTAGAAGCAATGAAAGCGGGACAAGAACAAAAGAAAACGAAAAAAAATGAGGCAAAAAACCAAAGAGGGACCCGCGCCTCAAGAGGTCAATTACCCGCCCCGTATTTAAACCGGGCCGCCAATTCTAAATTAAGCCAAGAGGCTCAGATTGAATATATGGCGCATTCCCTTTTTAGAGAAATGGGATTTAAGCAAACAGAAGAATTGATATTAAATGAATTACGCAGGTTACAGAAAGAGAAAAAAGCCCTAGAAATTCAAACTGAAGCCCTTCGTAATGTTTTCTCTGGAAATGAAGCTATTTTGGTCAAGCTTGAAGAGCGTCTACGTCTTGACTCAGGAAGTTTAGGAAGTGTTTTTGATGTCGTTCGACAGTTTGTTGAAGATTTAAAAGAAGAACGCATTGATTCATTTTTAAGCATCACGAGTATAAATCAAGATCAAAAAAAGGCCACCCTGGATCTGGTTTTGGATAAAATATCACTCGAGACACAGTTGCCATCACTGGATCTTTTTTCTTCGCTTCTTGATGGATTGCATGAGAGCTTAGAAGACACAGCTCAAACATCGCGTTTAAATGTAAATGTTCGTGATAACAACGGAATAGTAAAAAAAGAAGAAATTATTCGTTTGGGCGATCTTGTTTTAGTGAATGAAGGAGGGTATCTCCTTTGGGATCAAAAAAATAATCAAGCGATTGAAATTACGCAGCAACCAGAAGATGGATTGAATTCACTCCTTTTATCCAAAAGAGAAAAAGGAGAGCTGCTTTTACTCGATCCGAGTAAAGGAGACATTTTCGAAAAAATCCAACAAGCCCCAAGTTTGCTGAGCCGTTTTGACGAAAGTGGGTGGGTTGGTAAAATCATTACCTTGATTTTGCTGGTCGGCTTAGGAATTTCTTTTGCTCGAGGCGTCGCTCTCTATCAGGTTCATATAAAAATCAAAGCACAAAAAAATGCCCTTCAATCACCAGGAGACAACCCCCTGGGCCGTTTACTGCGCGTGTATCATTTCGCACCTATGGCAAATTTAGAAAGCCTTGAACTTCGAATGATGCAGGTCATTATCGATGAACAAAAAGAGGCAGAAAAAGGCCTTTCGATGATCAAGCTCCTTGCTGCATTAGCTCCAATGTTGGGTTTACTGGGTACGGTAATGGGGATGATTGAGACGTTTGGTGTCATCGTCCAGTATGGAAATGGCGATCCTCGTATCATGGCTTCAGGCATTTCAATGGCACTGATAACAACCGTGATGGGCTTGATTGCAGCTATGCCTCTTTTACTTACACACAATATTTTAAGTACACAAGTTGCAACTTTAAATGGCACGCTTGAAAAAATCGGAGTAGGTTTAGTCGCACAACAATATGAAAAAAAACAGGAATATACAATACCTGAGAAAGATCAGGCTCGCTTAAGAGCAGAAAAATCTGGTTATTCGATTTCTGATGCTTCCAAATTATGATGTTTTCTTTTGAACACCTCGCCAATTGGATCGAAACACTCTGGTTTTCTTTGAGTCATTTTATGGGAGAAGGTGGCGCTGTTTTATGGGTATTAGCCTTGGTTGCTGGAGGGGGGGCTTTTTTAATTATTGAGCACCTTCTCTATCTTTTTTTTGTTTTTCCGCAACAAGAAATCGAATGGAAATCGAAATGGGCAAAGAGAACGAATCGTGCTTCCTGGGCGTCAGGCGCTGTTCGAGATGCTTGGCTTTTTGAGGCGCACATTCAATTGTTTCGTCATCTTGATTTAATTAAATCCTTGGTACAAATCTGCCCCATGTTAGGTTTGCTTGGTACAGTAACAGGGATGATTTTTGTTTTTGATGCGCAATCCATGCAGCGTGTTGCGGAATACCGAGAAATAGCCTCTGGAATTTCTAAAGCAACCTTGCCTACTTTTGCTGGGATGCTCATTGCTTTTATTGGGGCTTTTTCTCATTCTCGATTGACCTTGTTCTGCCAGCGTAAAGATGATGCTTTGGCCAAAGCATTAAGATCAAAATAATAAAAAGGAGGTGATGAGCATGCGTTTTAATAGACAACAAAGAAAAACAGAAGATGCTCAAATTGATTTAACCCCAATGCTCGACATCGTTTTTATCTTGCTGATTTTTTTTATAGTGACAAGCACTTCCGTGTACGAGTCAAGTTTGGATATAAACAGACCTTTTGCAAAAAATGCAGCCCAAGAAAAGCGTATCGCAGTGTCGGTGATGATCACAGAACAAAACCATATATATATCAATAATCAACGCATTGATGAAAAGCGAGTGCGCGTCATGATAAAAAAAATAAAGAACGAGAATTCAGCAACTTCCTTATTAATTCAAGCGGATGAAAAGGCCTTTAACGGAACCATCATCAAGGTGATTGATGCCGCAAAAGAAGTCGGAATTGAGCAAATCGCTTTGGCTGCGAAATCTCAATAATGTGGCGTATATTTCTTGCCGTTCCTCTTTCTTTCCTTGTTGTCTTTCTCCTTTTTTTAGTGATGGCCAATTTGGTCGTAAGAAGTCAGGAGGGACCTTCAAAACCGGCCACTTATTTTGATCTTGATTTGCTTGTTGACCTCGAACCGTCTTTACAATATCGAGAGCGACTTCAACCACCTGAGCCTCCAATGGAAGCAGAAGCGCCTTTATCCATTCCTTCTCTTCCACAATTCAACGCTCAAGGTTCATTGAGTGCTTTTTCAAATCTGGAGCCAGAATTTCTTGACTTGCAGTTTGCTGTTAAAGGAATGGACGTTTCCATTCCAGCAGTGACGGTGTCCAGTGCAAAACCTGTATTGCGCGCAGCAGAAACATCATCACCCCCACCGCGTCCTAAAAAGGAAGAAGGGATGCAACAGGGAAGGCAAGCCCCACATCCTTTTGTTCGTGTTGAAGCGACATACCCTAAAGAAGCGGTGATAAAAGGCATTGAAGGCTTTGTTGAAATGCGTTTTTCAATTGATCCTGAAGGTAAACCTCAGAACATTAAAATCGTTAAAACACAGCCTAAGAAAATGTTTGAACGGGCTGCCATTGAAGCGTTAAAACAATGGCGATATTTACCTTTTGTGTCTTCACGACGAGATCATTTACCTGAATTGCTTACGGTAAAAATTGAATTTAAGTTGAATTAATAATGCGTGTTTTTTCTGTTTTTTTTCATGTTAGCTTTATATACATTCTCTTCACGAGTGTTTTTTTTCAAACAGTCAATGCAGCCAATTTATCTCAAGGAACAGCGGCCACGCTTCAGCGGGCCTTAAAACTACAACAAGAAGAAAAATTTGAAGTGGCCGTAATGGTGATCTCTAATGCACCCACGCCAACTGAATATGACAAAGCCTATATTCAGCAAGTTCTCGGCGTTTTTTATTGGCAAAAAGGGGATGTCAAAAAGGCGCAAGAAGCGTTAAAGCGAGCTTTAGGTTATGGCGTTTTAGAAAATGCGCTTCATTTTTCTGTTGAACGTATGCTGGCAGATATTTTATTAACAGATCATCGATATAACGAGGCTGTATTTCATTATCTAAGGTTACTTGAAAATAGAAATATGTCTCTTTCTGAAGAAACCGGAATTTGGCTCAGAATTGCAAGTGGGTATTTTCATCTTAAGGAGTATACAAAAGCCATGATGGCTGTGAGTCAACATCTTGCTTTGACAGATTCGCCTTTACAGGGGTTGTCATTGAAAGTGGCCATTGAACAAAAACGAAAGGCGTGGAAAAGCGTGATCCATACCTTAAAGCAGATCATTTCTCTGGAACCTTCGAAAAAAACCTGGTGGATTCAATTAATTTCGGCTTATCAACAAAATAAAGATTCAAGATCCATGTTAGAAACACTGGTTGTCTCACAACGATTTGGCATTTCCTTGTCAAAATCGGAAAAAATGCTTTTAGCACATTTATATGCGAAAGAAGGTGTTCCTGAAAAAGCGGCGACTGTTTTATCTGAGTTGAATAAAACACATCCAACGGCACTTAGATTACGTCAAGAAAGTCAGTATTGGATAAATGCGAAGGAATGGGATAAGGCACTGATTAAAATGGAGAAATCTGCAGATTTAAATCCTGTGTACACTTGGTCTTTAGCCCAGCTTCAGCTGCAACTCGGGTTTTATGATGACGCATTGAAAACTCTTGCCAAAGTAAAACCAAATCAAAAAGAAAAAGCGGATGTCGAAATGGCTTTTGTTATGGCTTACGAAAAAACAGGCAATGTGGAGCGGGCACTTTTGCATGCAAGAAATGCATTAAAAATATCACCGACGACACAGACTAAAAATTGGATTAAATATTTAGAACAAAAAATAGCCAAATAATCAATGGATTATTTTATCAAATTAATTAATTTCAATTCATGGATATTTGTTGTTGATAAATACATCAATATGGTTTTATTATCTCGTATTCCGAAAGTTATCGTTTTAAAAATAACAGCCGGATTTTTTTAATGAAGGGTTAGGTTTATCTCTCTAACTCTAGGTAGTTTGAGCACTGTCACGCTCCCCAATACAGAGAAAAAAACGAATGAATTTAGAATTCATCAGTGAAGTACTTGGATGGACATCCGTTGCTTTTTATGTAGGTCTTACAATGTTTAATTCCATGAAGTTTACTCGCTTTGCGGCGTTTGGCTCTGCGACTAATGACATTGTATGGGCGATTTTAATGGGATGGTGGCCAAAGCTTATTTTGAATTTGGCAGTGGCCTCGCTCAATACTTACCGTTACGCAAAAGATTTTATGGATGTGAATAAACACATCATTCTGGTCCTTGGAAGTATCATGGGATCTGGAATTATATACATTTTTTATGTTGCTATCACCGCCTTCATTGCAGATCCTTCCGTTTTTGTTGCGTTACAATTTTTAGATCTCTTTGTTATTTTGATAGCGCTTTATATGACCTCCTTGACGAGATACCGTCAATTTATGTTGCTCTCTGGCTTTATTGGTATGTTTGCATATTATGGGAATCCACAGATGATGATTATAAAAGCGATGGTGATTTCTATTATGTGTTATAAATTTATGTTCGATAAAGGTCAAAATGAAGAAACAGCGGAAGCGGTTTAATACCGATTCCACTGAGATAAAAAATGGCATCTTGTGTGCCATTTTTTATCTCCAAAATAAATTAATTATTGGGTGACTTTTCTTTTTTAAGTAAAATGATTTTTCCAAAACCCAATGAATTGAAATATGCTTGCCTATGATTTTTTACTGCATTTCCATCCGCGATGACTTGAAGGTGCCGCTCCATTTTTAAAAATTCACTGATATCAATTCCTTCAGAAAAAGCGGCGGCTTCATGCGCACTGTGAAATGACCGGAAAGAAAAGGTTGTTCTTTTTACTTTGCCTTTATATACATATTCGAGTTGTCGTGACATTGTGAGGCCTGCTCTAAAAATTTATGAGGAGTATTCATTGTGCCGTAAGCGAAGTCAATCACCTCAGTAAATTCGAAATTCCGTACCACTTTTAGGAATAAACCTGTTTATAATGCTTTCTGAGTAATTTCAATAAGTTATTTTGATATATCCAAGACACTTGAAGATGCGTGTAGGCGGCAAACGAGTAAAGG
>CAMRDW010000123.1 GCA_947041315.1 uncultured Enterovibrio sp. | reverse complement strand
AAGAGATCGAAGCCGAAGAGCCAGCTCAAATGCTCTCCTCAGAAACACTGGAAATACAGACCCAGCCAACGCCTTACAGTGCAGAAAAAACGACGACTCAAGAAGCATTCATTAATAAACAAGATGAAGCATTAAACTCGCATCTGAATAAAACGAACCCCGAAGAACAACGGGAAACACCAACCCAAAACGCCCATACACAAAAAGAAACAAAACAAAAAACAAACTCACCTCAACCGGTGACAACCATTGAATCTAAAAAGCAACCCATTGCAGGAGCCATAGCGCGCGCGAAAGCCCGTCAGGCACAAGGGACGCCTATCCAACAACAAACCGCACTACCAAGAGCTTTAATTAATAAACGAGGAGACTCCTTCACTCAACCTGTATTTAATCAAGTTAAGGAATCCCCCCTTCCAACCCAAAACACAGCACCAATTAGAGAGGGAAGATACAGCACTCCCATATCACCATCGACTGAATTTGTTTCGTCAAAAAGTCAAGCTGTTTCTGCTGCGATTGCTCGTGCAAAAGCACGTGAAGCTGCGTTATTAAAAGAAAAAAAGGATAAATAACCGTGGGATTTTCAATTTCAAAT
This sequence comes from uncultured Enterovibrio sp., assembly GCA_947041315.1. Lineage (GTDB taxonomy): Bacteria > Pseudomonadota > Gammaproteobacteria > Enterobacterales > Vibrionaceae > Enterovibrio. The sequence continues at coordinate 9,983 of CAMRDW010000123.1, read as the reverse complement.
AATCCCCATAGCCACAAGCGAAAAAGCACGTCCATGATCATGCTCACGGTCAGCCTTTCAATGCTTCCTGGGATTGCCGCCCTTTTCTATTTTTTTGGGTGGGGGGTATTATTACAAATCGGCCTTGCATGTGCGACAGCCCTTATCGCCGAAATTCTTGTCGCAATACTCCGCAGACGCCCTCTTTTTTCTTATATAAGAGACAATTCGGCGTTACTGACGGGGATATTAATCGGGATCTCTATTCCCCCTATGGCTTCTTGGTGGCTGCCTGTTATTGGAGCCAGCTTCGCCATTATTATTGCCAAGCACCTTTACGGCGGTTTGGGGCAAAACCCATTTAATCCCTGTATGATTGGCTACGTTGTTTTACTTATTTCCTTTCCGGTACAAATGACGAATTGGCTTCCTCCGTCTTCTTTAATGTCACAACCACTGAGCATGATGGACGCCATTTCAACAATTTTTACAGGCTTTACCAGCGAGGGGTACAGCGCATATCAATTGCGCGATGACATTGATGGCGTCAGTATGGCAACCCCCCTCGACACCATGAAAACCGCATTCAGTGCAGGATTGACTGCAAGTGACGCGTTCCAATACCCGATTTTTAGCACTTTTCTTGGGCATGGATGGGGTTGGGTTAATCTTGCGTTTATGTTCAGCGGTCTCCTCTTACTCAAATTGAAAATCATGCATTGGCATATTCCTGTTGCCTTTTTAAGCACCCTTTTTGGCTTGAGTGTTATCGGTTACCTCCTTAGCCCAAATACCGTTATTTCTCCTCTTTTACACCTTTTTTCTGGTGCTACCATGCTTGGTGCGTTTTTTATCGCAACGGATCCTGTTACCGCCCCATCAAGCCCCAGAGGACGTCTTATTTTTGGGGGATTAATTGCAACATTGGTTTACGTGATCCGTACTTTTGGGGGCTTTCCTGAAGGAATGGCCTTTGCTGTTTTATTGGCCAATTTATGCGTTCCTTTGATCGATTATTACAATAAACCCACCATCTACGGCATGAAGGACGGAAAATGCTGATCCAAATAACAAAGAATGGGGCGATTTTAGGGCTGGTCGCCCTGATTTCAACAGGGCTGGTTTCCCTCACGCATTTTCTCACCAAAGACCCCATTGCTGAGCAGCAAAAACAGCATTTGTTGGAAGTATTAAATCAAATTATTCCACCACGGATTTACAACAACGCCTTGTATGACAGCTGTACGCTTGTCATCGAGCCGAGTCTGGGCACCTATGAAAAGATGCCTTTGTACATCGCCACTCGAAACGGAAAACCCACCGCTTTAGCCATAGAAGCCATTGCCCCAGACGGGTACAGTGGCAACATTCGGATCCTTGTGGCTGTGGGGGCCAAAAACCATGTTTTAGGTGTGCGTACACTTCAACACAGTGAAACGCCAGGATTGGGCGATAAAATCGATTTAAACGTCTCAGATTGGATCCTCTCTTTCACTCTCTTTAAAATGGAAGGAAGAGACGATCCCCGTTGGGCCATTCGAAAAGAAGGAGGGGCGTTTGATCAATTCACAGGTGCCACCATCACACCTCGCGCGGTAATTAACGCGGCAAAAAAGGCGGCCTTGTATCTAATAACACACCAAAAACAACTGGTCCGTCTTCCCCCTAATTGTGGAAAAGAAAAATGACAGAAAATAAACAATTACTAAAAAATGGCCTTTGGACCAACAATCCTGCCATGGTTCAGTTGCTTGGTCTTTGTCCTCTTCTTGCCGTCTCCACGAGCATCATCAATGCGTTAGGTTTGGGCCTTGCCACCTTATTTGTTTTGATCATGTCCAATACTTGCATCTCTGCCTGTCGAAAGTGGATCCCTCGAGAAATACGGATTCCCATTTTTGTTATCATCATCGCCTCGCTCGTTACCTGTGTTCAGCTTCTAATGAATGCCTTTGCTTTTAGCTTGTATCAATCTTTAGGTATTTTTATCCCCTTGATTGTCACTAATTGCATCATTATTGCCCGTGCAGAGGCTTACGCGTCCAAAAATGAAGTGCTTCCTTCTTTCATCGATGGACTCGCAATGGGCATGGGCATGACGCTCACCTTGGTCCTTTTAGGGGGGATCCGAGAAATAATTGGAAATGGCACCTTATTTGATGGTGCCGAACGGCTTTTAGGAAATTGGGCGGTTATTTTACGCATTGACGTCTTTCAGTTTGACCACGCCTTTTTATTGGCCATTCTCCCCCCCGGTGCATTTTTAGCTGTGGGCTTTCTTATCGCCATAAAAAACATCATCGATAGGATCACAAAAAAACAAACATCGCCAAAAAACGTCATCCAACGGGCCCGTATCACTCATGTAAAATAACGGTTTTTTATAGACCTTCGGCACGCCAGTCTTTTAAGTGCCGTCTTTGTATTTTTAACGGGTTAATAAAATGAATAACGCAAACCGCTTTGAAATGTTATCTCGTTTACGGGCTGAAAATCCCAATCCTAAAACAGAGCTTCATTGGCAATCCCCTTTTGAGTTGCTCATTGCTGTTTTACTTTCAGCTCAAGCGACAGACGTCAGTGTAAATAAAGCAACAGACAAGCTCTACCCCATAGCAAACACCCCAGAAGCCATACTCAATTTGGGTCTTGAAGGCCTGAAAGACAAAATTAAAACCATCGGCCTTTTTAACACGAAGGCACAAAATGTCATAAAAACATGCCAGATTCTCATCGACAAACACGCCAGTGAAATTCCAGAAAATCGTGAAGCCCTTGAAGCCTTACCTGGCGTCGGACGAAAAACAGCCAACGTGGTACTCAATACCGCGTTTGGTTGGCCGACCATTGCGGTAGACACCCATATTTTTCGTGTCTCCAACCGCACCACCCTTGCAACAGGAAAAAATGTAGAAGAAGTAGAGCAAAAACTCTTGAAAGTCATCCCCAATGAATTTAAGCAAGACGTTCACCATTGGCTCATCCTGTTTGGCCGTTACACCTGCATTGCACGTAAACCCCGCTGCGGCAGCTGTATTATTGAAGATCTCTGCAAATTCAAAAACAAAGTGTATCCTGAAGAATAAATCACCTTCTTCAACTTGATATCCGTCCCCCTTTGCATTTGAAATGGATTGCGGCACAATCAAAACACGCCCTTCATCTTCTTTGAATTAAAAGGATAAAACATGTTAAAAAGCCGTATTTTACACACCATGCTCCGCGTCAGCGATCTCGAACGCTCAATCACTTTTTATACTGACGTGTTGGGGATGGATTTGCTCAGAAAAAACGTCAACGAAGAATACGAGTACACCCTCGCCTTTTTAGGGTATGGCGATGAATCACACGGAGCGGTGATTGAATTAACGTACAATTGGGGAAAAACGGACTATGAACAAGGCAATGCCTTTGGTCATATCGCCATTGGCGTCAACGACATTTACAAAACCTGTGATGCACTGCGCGCGAACGGTGCCAACATCACCCGCGAACCCGGCCCCGTAAAAGGTGGAAAAACGGAAATCGCATTTGTTGAAGATCCCGATGGCTATAAAATTGAGCTGATCCAGTTTAAAAATGCAACACAAGGGTTAGGCTAATGCCCTTTTGGCTTTCTCTTCCCTGCCCTAGTCTCGGTTCTTCACATTTATTTCCTTCAAAATAAATGGCTCTCTTAACCTTTTAAGAGCGCGGGGTTTCACCCCAAACACAGCCCAAAAGGGGTTCAACAACGAACCCCTTTTGGATCTGGTCGCCCAGCCTCGTTTCGTCAAATTTACCCTTTCAAAATAAACACCAGATCTTCGAATACCCAAGACATTCAGGCTTGCATGTAAGCGACAAGCAAGTGGAACCCTTAGAGTAAAAAAACACGATGTGCTGGGCTTAACTCGATTTTCCATTCGGAAAAAATATAAAAACTCAATAAAACCATCAATATCAATACATATAAGCTAAATTTTGTTACATCGTCGGTTTAAGGAGAAAACTATGAATTTCAGCATATTTAATCTATTCAAAGTCGGTTTTGGCCCATCAAGTTCTCATACCCTCGCCCCCATGTTGGCCTGTAAAGAATTCCTCGAACAATTAATAGAAAATGCTCAACTTCATCAGGTTTCACACATCAGCATTGAGCTATTTGGATCCCTCGCAGAAAGAGGAAAAAAGCATGGCTCCGATAAAGCATGTGTACTGGGTTTAATCGGAGAAAATCCGCAGAGCATTGATTTAACCTCTATTTCATCTTTATTAAATAAGCTAAAAAGAAAAAATGAACTCCCTCTTAATAATGAACGTTATATTCATTTTAATTGGGAGAAAAGCTTTAAATTTAATAAAAATAAAGAATCAAACAAAAATAAGAATGGCATTACTATCACCGCAAAAGGCAAAAAAGAAGAAATCCTTTTTCGTCGTACCTTTTATTGTCTAAGCAATGGTTCATTCATTCAAAAAGGAAAAAAAGAACCCGACAATTTTCAGCTTCCATTTCCATATTCTAATGCAAAAGAATTACTTGATCTTTGTGAATACGAAGATATCTCTATCGCAGACATCGTTTTTGCTAACGAATTAGCGTATGCGAGAAACACAACACCCGAAATAAAAATGGAAAATATCAAAGAAAAAATCGATCAAATTTGGTTAAGCATGCTCGATTCAATTAATAAAGGAATATCTCAAGAAGGTGTCTTACCGGGTCCACTAAGCCAACCTAGAAGAGCAAAAATATTAAAAGAAAGTATAGAAAAACGCACTTCTGAAGGCTTACCAATTGAAAGTGATGATTGGGTTAATTTATACGCCATCGCCGTCAGTGAAGAGAATGCGGCAGGATGCCGAATAGTAAGCGCCCCCACCAATGGCGCCGCAGGAGTGATCCCCGCAGTATTGGCCTATTATGATAAATTTGTTTCCCCAAATAACGTTGAACGCATTCGTATTTTTCTTGCAACCGCTGCAGGTATTGCCTCTATATATAAAAATAATTCTGCCCTTTTTGAAAGTAAATTGGGTTGCCAAGGAGAAATCGGTGTAGCTTCCTCTTTGGCAGCAGCTGGCCTTGCTGCCGCTAAAAAAGGCACAGCAAAACAAATTGAACATGCAGCTGAAATAGCAATGGAACATAATCTTGGATTAACCTGCGATCCAATTGATGGTTTAGTGCAAAACCCTTGCATTGAAAGAAATACCATGGGGGCAGTAAAGGCCATTAATGCAGCCCGACTTTCATTAAGAAGCCCTGAAATAAAAAACAAATCACTGGATAATATAATTTCAACCATGAAAGAAATAGGAGAGGCAATGGAAGATAAAATGAAAACGTCAGTCGATGAAGGGCAAGTAAATAAAATAAGCGTAAATGTCATTGAGTGTTAAAACCAACATTTCGCACATGAGAAAGTAATATTTATTTTAGGAAAACATGTGGCATTTTACCCATTCATCCCTATACACAGGTAACGCTACGTAAAAGATGAGTTTATCGGAAAAATGAATCTTACCTTTTCTTATCCATACGGCCTGTCCTTAAGCCAATTTCGGCTTAAGGTTATAAACAGTAAAAAAAGGACAAGCTCGAACAATCCCATCAAGACGATTTGCCCCATTCGATATTAGAGGCCTTTTTTGGTTTTACCCTGTGAAGTGCTCAATGTGTACCCAAGATACATGGCTGTTGGCTAGATTTGCTCGGCCCAATCACTGAGTCCATTTATATTAAGGGCTTCATGTCGTCAAGAGCTTCATATGTTCAAGGGCCTCACTTACTTGGCGTCCATTGCCCTGTTCAATTCCATTGGGTGTCGCCGTTTTTTAAGGGCTGGTTCCTGTCACGCTATAACTTTTACCCGTGTCTAAACTTTTATTTAGCGCGGCGATCACCGCGCGTAATGCACCTTTTTGGTTTGCAGGATCGTCACATTGAATGCTGGAAGAGACAATAGCATGGGCAACCGTGCTGTTTCCTGAAATACCATTCACTTGCACTTGAATATTATATTTAATGGGCGGCCCGGGAATGTGCCCTTGCATATCAACTCGCATTTCCTCATTTCGTCTCAAGGTACCTGCGTTTCGCCATAGATCTGAATATTGAAGTTGTGCGATAACATTTTGCGAAGCCGATCTTAGACGCGCGTTAGGTGTAAAGTAATGTGAGATATCATCACCTTCAATTTGTTCTATTGCTCCGAGTATGGCCATTTTAATCCTTTCATTTCCATCTAGTGATTGGCAATAAAGGCAAGATTATGCCTTTATTGCTCGATAAACGATTGAATAAACGCCAGTTATAAAAGAGATTTTAAAACAGCGTTATTCAGAAATAGTTAGAAGCAAGGCGCACTTGTGATATTTCAATGGCAGCCGAGAATTTTTTGTCCATAGACGATAGCGTTTGAATTGCATCTTGCACGAGGGTTTTGTTTTCAGTAGACCCCGTAATAAATGAGTGTGAAACAGCAGCGCCGAAACCACTGTCTTCCTCCAAAACAAATAACGACGCCTTATCGAAGTGTGCGTCATTTAGACGTTTTTCAATTGCCGTAATAGCCGTTGAGTAGGCTTGATCTTTTTTGCTCCATACATCGATGTCGATTTCTCCCGATGCAAGAGCATCGGTGAGAGCGGCTTGAAGTGTTTTCATTTTTATAAGATTTTTAGCGTCAATAATCGCTTCACCAAAGACCGCTTGATTTTTTATGTCGTCAATACTTTGCATAAATCGGTAATAGATAGCCGTTGATGTCACCGCTTCGCTTCCAAATGTGTCAACATCTTTAATTGTGACAGAAACTGCATATAAAAAGGCAAACATGCCTGGGGATAAGCGATTCATCGAGAAAGATAAATTTGAAGAGGATGTTGCTGAAGACTTGGCAGCCTCTGCCACAGTGTTTACAACATCAATGTATGCAGAAATTGCAGCCGGATCCATTGCAGCCTCTGGAACCAATGGATCTCCTGCAGCCTGTGCCGCTTTAAGTGCTGCAGTTATCACACCCGCAAGCGCATCTAAACTAAATTCACTGGTGTATTCTGTTTTTATTTCTGAGTCATAAGAAATTTCTCTTGCATCGGTTATTTTTGCATCGACTAAATGAGTATTTATCTGTGCAAAAAAGGTGTCTTTGTTTGCGCCTTCTTGCTCATCTAGCATATCCCGTAATTTGTCAATTTGAGATTTTGCAATGACAGTTTCATTTGCAACTGTTTGTACTGATCCTGAAGTGCATGACATATATTTCCCCTATAAAATAATTTATAAAATCTATAAATTACCGAATTATATTCTTTTTTCCTCTGCTTTTATCCATTTTTTTATCAAAAAGAAAACAGCAATGTAATTTAGAGAAAATATCGCAAAATAAGTTCAACAAGGCGATCTGATATTTATACAAATTAATGCATTGCTTCACGGCTAATTTATTTTGATAAGCATTTTCGTTTAAAAAAACATCATTTGTGATCCTATCAATTTTAAAATGTATCCATTTCGCTATTAACTAACACCTTTGGTTATTCATCTCCTAATGCGGAGATTAAATAATTATTTTTCTGTGTGTTTTTCAATCGAAAATAGCCTGTTTTTTGTCATGCGCTAGCCGTGTGCGTTGCTCGCTCTACTCAAAGTAATTGAAGATGCACCAGCGGCAAGTGAATGAAACTCCTGACCCTCGATGAGCTCTGTAATTGGGCGCTGCGAGCGTATCCCCTCCCATTCGCAGGTTAAATTTATCAATAATAGGTTCAAGGCGTTCTTTTTTTGATGTCTTTTTAATGCACGCTTGTCAAAACGAAACATTTGTCACGCTCTGCAAAGAGGTAGACTTCCAAGGTATTTGTCGAAAGGTAAAAATCAATGAAGGTCGTGTTTTCCTCCTCTGTAATAATCAAAAGCGTCTTCTTATCCTTACTTGTAATCGGATTAAATGCTTGCTCTGATGATTCGGAATCAAACATACCGCCAACAGAAACCCCTCCGACCACACCAGAATCACCAACAACACCACCAACAACACCGACCCCGCCTTCAGCATCTCAGCTTTCAGGCAGCGTAACCGCGCCAAATGGATCCATCTCAAATTTACATCACCCCACATTTTTTAAACTCCTGTTTCCACCGGTTTATGCTGCTGTGACAGGATTAACGCCCGTTACTGATGCAACTGTCGCGCTTATTCGAGTTGATAACACGGGATCTCAAGTCGGCGATGTCTTGGCCACAACACAAACGTCTTCTTCTGGAGAATACAGTATTCTCTTACCAACAGGGGTTAGCTATTCAGGCGATTTAGTGGTTCGAGCACTGGGTAACACAGAAAGCATGTCTGCCATTGCGCTTTATGAAAGCGCGTCAATCAATCCAAGCCACCAGTATGTCTATCGAAATTTAATTGACTCCGAGTTGAACATCGCTGATCTTAATGCCGCTCAAGTAACAAGATTAACAGAGGCGATAACAGCGCAAGATCTCGCTTCCGGCATCGACCTCCCTGCCACCTTAAGCGCAATAGATAAAGTGGCGGGCTACATTGCAAAACAAGAAATCACCGTATTAACAACCGAACCAGGAGATGCAGCCCCCTTCGCTGGAAAATGGCACAACGCCCATCTCGAGGTTTCCTTGCATGACACTGACTTGGCAGACACCTCTGGTGCGTTTTCCACCTCCATTGAACTCAATCAATACAGCGTCACAGCCCCAAGTGCGAACACCGTACTGGCTACTTTAGATTCAGCAACCTACAGAAAAGGAACACACAATTACACCCAAACCGCCTCCACGGTAAATGTTCATACTTCAGGCTCCACGGTGCCAAACACATTTTCTTTGGATGTAAAAAGCAACGGTGCTCTTGTAAGAAGAACCTCCTTTTACGATGCATTTGCTGAAAATGGCGCGAATGGCCCCTTGTATGGCTGGCGTTATCAACCCAGCACGTCTGTCCTCGCCCCTGCGGGAAACGTGGATGTAAAAATCGGTATTAATCATTATTACGCCAACCGCTACGGGACAATCGATACAAGCTCTAATGGGCATTTTGATTCCCTTGATCTTACAAATAAACAAGGAGATGATGCCAAATTTACGCTGGATCTTTTCATTAAAGAAAGCGCGGGTTTAACAAACAGCATTTTAAATGGGAATCACGGATTTATAAATTTAGAAAAAACATTAGATAGCAACGATTCCAGTACCAAAATAACGGCGAAAATGAATGAAATTCTTTTTTCTTCTCCAGGAAACTATGTCAAATCAAACATCAAAAACACCGAAATACACCGAACACCTTCAACATTCAGTTACTCAACCCCCTCAACAAGCAGCCTTCTTTCTGGGGCGTTTTCTGTTGAAAGCCAAGGCACGGTCACACTCATCGAAAATGGGAAGCAAAGCAATGGATTCGTGACGTCTGCCGGTAATCTATTCGTGATGCAAAGTACGTCATCCAGCGCCACACAATACACGCAAGACATGGGCTTTGGCATTAAACTTGGAAACACTTCAGCCAGCTTTAGCGCAGGAGATAAATTCAGGTTTTATGCTCTCGCAGTCAATTATGCCAACCAAACACAGGCCGAGCTTCTCACTTTGGGCACACCGGGCACATTGACCTTTACAAGCCCAACACAAGCCACGTTTGTCGGCCAAATTTACGGCGTAGATAAGGCCTCGGATTTAGTTCAAATCGCCTCATCGAATGAAAAAATAAAAAGCATTCAAATGCAAATCACAGATCCTGGAGTGAGTCGGATCAGCGCCAATGCGGACGATGGCAGTGCCTCTTTACTCTTTGATGGGTTTGTCTCAGATGATTCATCCCGCATGATATTGGTTTTTGAAGACAGAAAAAATACAGGCACGGTGAATGAGGCGTCCGGTTTAGGATTTATACTGGCAGTGAAAGTCAATTAACTTCATGCTAAACAACAATCTAGGCTTTTCATTTTTTCTGGCAAGCCAAAATTACAATGAACCAGAAAAGCACCTTAGC
>CAMRDW010000122.1 GCA_947041315.1 uncultured Enterovibrio sp. | reverse complement strand
AAGCGCAATAGTCAAAACAAAATAATAAAGCGCAATATAAAAAGGACAGAAAAACGATGAGTGAGAACATCTATCAATTTATTGACATTCAACGTCTTGACCCAAGAAAAATATCGCTTAAAAAACGTAAAACGCAGTTTATTGAAATATACGAACCCTTTACAGCAAAACAAGTGAGCGCCCAAGCAGACCGATGCCTCGATTGCGGAAACCCCTATTGCCAATGGAAATGCCCAGTCCACAACTACATCCCTCAATGGCTAAAACTGGCCAATGAAGGACGCATTATCGAAGCGGTCGAGCTTGCCCATGAAACAAACAGCTTGCCCGAAGTATGCGGACGCGTATGCCCACAAGACAGGCTCTGTGAAAACGCCTGCACCTTGGATGAAGATTTTGGCGCCGTCACCATAGGAAATATTGAAAAACACATTACAGATCTTGCCTTTGAGCAAGGCTGGAAACCGGATTTATCTCACGTAGAGTGGCAAGATAAATCGGTGGCCATCATAGGAGCGGGACCCGCGGGTTTGGCCTGCGCAGATGTGCTTGTGCGACATGGGATCAAGCCTGTGGTCTTTGATCGCTACCCAAAAATAGGCGGCTTGCTCACGTTTGGCATTCCTTCTTTCAAATTAGATAAAAACATCATGGCCCAACGCCAACGCATTTTTGAAGAGATGGGCATTCAATTTCATTTCAATACCGAAATAGGAAAAGACATTCCCTTTCAAACCCTATTAAACCAGCACGACGCTGTTTTTCTGGGTGTTGGCACTTATAAACCCCTTGAAACCGACATTAAAAACAATAAAGCAAAAGGGGTCTATGAAGCGCTTCCCTTTCTTATTAGCAGCTGTTATCAGGTCATGGACCTTGAGTCCGACACAAAACACATCGACATGGCCGGAAAAAAGGTGCTTGTTCTCGGCGGGGGAGACACCGCCATGGACTGCGTTCGGACGGCCCTTCGACAAGGCGCTAAAAGTGTTGTTTGCGCTTATCGTCGAGATGAAAGCAACATGCCCGGCTCTCGGCGTGAAATAAGAAACGCGAAAGAAGAAGGCGCCAGCTTTTTATTCCACGTTCAGCCTTTAGAGATCATTGTTGATAAAAAAGGCCATGCCACAGGGGTGAAACTCATCAAAACAACGCTGGGCGAACCCGATGAAGCAGGACGCTCTCGCCCTGAAATCATCGAAGGCAGTGAGCATATTTTGCAAAGCGATGCCGTGATTTTTGCCTTCGGTTTTCAAGCACACGCCATGCCTTGGCTTGAACCTTTTCAAGTAAAACTTCATAAAAATGGCCGCATTAAAGCCGGCCCAAGCTCTTCCTCTCCTGTAAATGATCCTCAAACGCAAATTTTTGCTTTTCAAACCAGCAATGAAAAAATATTTGCAGGAGGCGATGCGGTCCGAGGATCTGATTTAGTGGTCACCGCCATTGATGAAGGGCGACAAGCCGCGAGAGGTATTTTGGATTTTCTAGAACAAGAAAACACAAAAAGCCGTTTTCAAGAGCCTTAAACATCCTTAAGAAACCTTAAAAAAGAAGCGCTTCGAGTCTTTCGTAAATGAAAAAGGCCTCTGTTTTTTTGGCGCAAGCGCACAGGGTAAAGTGGCGCCCTATTTCTTTTGAGTTCATTTTCCTCGTGATACACTCTTTGGCATCAATTTCAAGTAAATGAGAAACCAAATGAAAATCGGAATTATTGGGGCCATGGGGCGAGAAGTCACCCTGCTGAAAAAAAAGTTAAACAATCTAAAACAAGAAGAAATAGCGGGCTGCATCTTTTACTCTGGGGATTTGCACGGCGTTGACCTTGTTTTAGTTCAATCTGGCATTGGAAAAGTGGCCGCCGCCATTGCAACCTGCTTATTGTTGGAAAAATTCACGCCCACTCAGATCATTAATATTGGCTCTGCAGGCGGACTTGAATCGAGCTTGAATTTGGGTGATGTTGTTATTTCAAGTGAAGTGGCTTATCACGATGCTGACGTCACCGCTTTCGGGTATGTCATGGGGCAAATGGCAAGACAACCCGCCACCTTTAAATCAGATCCCGCCCTCATTGCAATCACAGAGAATGCACTGAAAAAAATAACCCCGCCTCTTCACGCGGTTCAAGGGCTTATTTGCACAGGAGACGTGTTTGTTTCTTCTTTGGAAGTACAAAATAAAATCCGAACCCATTTTCCAGGTGTGATAGCCATTGAGATGGAAGCGGCAGCCATCGCCCAAACCTGCCATCAATTTAACGTGCCTTTTGTTGTGGTTCGCGCCATTTCAGATGTGGCAGACAAAGCCTCCCCCATGACATTTGATGAATTTTTACCTTTGGCGGCAAAAAGCGCCAGTGACATGGTCGAAGAAATGCTCAAATTGATGAAATCTTAATGAATACACTCCCTGCCTTGCTTGAGGTTTTATCGCCTTATTCTGTCGTGTTTGCAATGTGGGGAGCCCTTCTTTTTCATTGGGTTTTTCCGTTAAGCTTTCAGAGTTTTCCTCTTCATTTTTGGCCCACTCTTGCCAAAGCATTTTCAGACAAGGTCAATCATTCACAAGACACACAAAAACAACAGGCGTTATCCGGCACCTTGGCGCTCAGTCTTTTCGGCTTCACCTGTGCTGTTTTGCTTGTTGCGATAAAACAACTGGTATGGATTTCTTGGTTTTTTGATTTTTTGCTTTTATGGGTGGCGCTGGGTTGGAAACCCATAACACAAATCACCCTGCGCGTTGAGCAAGCCTTAATCGATGAAAACAAACTCGAAGCGCGCGCTCTTCTTTCCAATATCTTAATCAGACAGACGAGCACACTCTCTTCCATTGGCATCGCAAAAGCCGCTTGTGAAACCTTATTGTTGGGGTATGCACGAAATCTCATTGGGGTTTTATTTTGGTATGGGATTGCAGGCGGAATTGCAGCGCTTCTTTACACTCTGCTTGTTCAATTGACGCGAGCCTGGTCGCCTCATCTTCAACAATATGCTTTTTTTGGTCTTTCGGCTTCGCGTCTTTTCAATGTGCTGGACTGTATTCCTTCACGTCTTTTTGCCTTGCTGATTGCTTTTGGGCACAGATCCAGATCAACGGCCCACGCCATTTATGAAGACGCCTTTAAAGAAAAAAGAACAGGAGGGGCTTGGTTGTTTGCCTCTTGCGGTATGAAATACCAAATCGCTTTAGGTGGCCCTGTTATTTATGGTCATCGTAAAATCAATCGTCCAAGACTGGGCGGACATATCAGACCATCACCTTTGCATTTGGCTTTGCTCAATCAAAAATTATTGCAAAAAGCCCGTTTTTGGATTTTGATCCAAAGCACTCTCATGTACCTCGCTCATGGATAAAAACAATGTTTCACCTTTTTCTTCTCATCGGAATAGGTTTCATCCCCCTTTCTGCGCAAGCCACATCGCTTAGAATTATCAGTCTTTCTCCCCAGACCACAGAAATTGCCTATGAAGCTGGACTTGGAGAACATCTGGTTGCCGTTAGCGCCCACAGTGATTACCCAGAAGAAGCCAAAAAATTAGAGCAAGTGGCAAACTATCAAAGCATCAATATTGAAAGGATCCTCTCCCTCAAACCCGATTTGGTTTTAGCTTGGAAAGGAGGAAATCCTGAAAAAGAATTGACCAAACTGGCCGATTTTGGAATAAAGATTTTTTATTCTAACCCTCATTCCTTATACGACGCGGCAAACGCCATAGAAGAACTTGGAACATGGTCAAAAAAACCTGAAAAAGCAAAAGAGCGCGCCAACGCATTGCGTCTTTCTTTAAACAACATAAAAAATAAAAATATAAATAAATCTAAAATTCGATATTTCTATCAACTCAGCAGAACCCCCTTAATGACCAATAATGAAAAACATTGGCCTCAACCTTTATTTACGCTTTGTGGAGGAGAGAATATTTTTGCAAAAAGTCCTGCCGCTTACCCAATAATAGGAATAGAAAAAATTATCCAGCTTGCTCCTCAGGCTATTTTTTATCCAAAAAATAAAAAAGGCGCAATGGACGCCATAGAGCACTTTGAAAAATGGGCTAACGTCATTCCTGCAATTGAGCGCAAGGCGATTTTTTCCATTTCGGGAGATTGGTTAAGCCGACCCACTCCCCGCGCATTGCAGGCGGCGAAAGACATTTGCAACGCCTTTGATAAAATCAGAGAGCAAGAAAAAGACCGCCTCCTTTTCGACAAAAATGACAAAAAAAATCAGAAAAACACCCCTGAAAATCCCCCTTTCGCAAAGACCCAAAAAAAGCGGCTTTCGAATGTTGTCACTGTTTAAAATGTGTTTTTCTTACCCAGCGCAAATGGCGACGCTCCACTCAATCCATGATCCTCTTCGCTAATTTGAAAAAAGCCAACCGCGCATCTCGCTAAGAAAATGAGACCATGTAAAAGCCACCTCTTTAAGGCTGGCACTTGCGACAAAGGGCGAAAAGCCCCAAAGAATTGATGCATTTATGGCGATTTATTTCTCGAAATTCAGTCGTTAGAATTCATTAAAAGAGGTTGCTTTTTTTCATTGGATTCCTTAAAAACAGTATTCAGAACAGGAATCCAGTATTTCACTTAGGCCCATCGCCTTTGACGTTGCAGGGTTGTTGACTTCGCGCTCTCGGCCCAATCAGATAGTACCTCGATGCGCAGGGGCTTCACGCGCTTGCCGCCTACCTGCATCTTCAAGTGTCTGAGGTATAGACACAAAGATCATGACGCCAACGAATAAATTGACGTAACATTGTTTCGTCCCATTTGAAGAGAAAACAGAATGATATTGTATTTATTGGATTTGTTTGGTACCGCGGTCTTTGCATTTTCAGGGGTTTTACTGGCAAGCAAACTCAAAATGGACCCATTTGGTGTGGTCGTGCTTGCCACCGTCACGGCCATTGGAGGGGGCACCATTCGAGACATGGCACTCGGTGCAACACCTGTTTTTTGGATCAATCAAACCCCGTACCTCTGGGTCATTCTTCTGACTTGTGTACTCTCTCTTATCATCATCCGCCGCCCTCGCAGGATCCCTTGGTTTGTGCTTCCTGTATTGGACGCCATTGGTCTTGCTGTTTTTGTGGCTATAGGGGTTGATAAGTCATTGAATTATGGTGCATCTCCTATGGTGGCCGTGATAATGGGAGTGATCACAGGCTGTGGAGGCGGGATCATACGAGATGTTTTAGCCCGGGAAATCCCCATGATTTTTCGTACAGAAGTTTATGCAACCGCATGTATAATGGGTGGCTCCGTTCACACCTTCGCCCTTTATAACGGCCTCCCTGTAGAAACCGCCTCTTTATTGGGGATCATGACCACATTACTCATTCGCTTGACCGCCATAAAATACCATTTGTCTTTACCGACATTTTCAACACAAAGATAAAAAAAAACCGCTGTCTCAGCGGTTATTAATTATATATTTATTATTTTATTTCAATGAAATACGTGCAAATTTACGTTTACCAACCTGATATACCGAACACCCTTTTTCTGGAATGAATTTAGTGTCTTCCACTTTTTCACCGTTTATTTTCACCCCTCCTTGGCGGATCATTCGCATGGCCTCCGAAGTAGAATCCACCAAAGAAGCTTCTTTTAATAAATTAGAAATCAAAAGTCCTTGTTCAAAAGAAAAGCTCGGCATTTCATCAGGGATCACGCCTTTTTGAAAACGTTGAATAAAATCAGCTTCCGCATTATTCGCATCAGATTCAGAATGAAAACGGCCAACAATTTCTTTTGCTAACAATATCTTAATGTCTCTCGGATTTTTACCCTCCGCAATATCCACTTTAAGTTGAGCAATGGTTTCTAAGGGTAAAAATGACAAGAGTTCATAATAATTCCACATTAAATCATCAGAAATGGACATTATTTTCCCAAACATTTCATTTGGTACGTCATTGATTCCAATGTAGTTATTGGCAGATTTGGACATTTTTTTCTCGCCGTCCAAACCCACCAGCAAAGGCATGGTAATCACCGCTTGTTGTGGTTGCCCATGTTGCTTTTGTAACTCTCTGCCCATCAATAAATTAAATTTTTGATCCGTACCACCCAACTCAACATCCGCTTTCAATGCTACGGAATCATAGCCTTGCAAAAGAGGGTAAATAAATTCATGGATAGCGATAGGTTGGTTATTGCTGTAGCGCTTTTTGAAATCATCACGCTCAAGCATGCGCGCCACCGTTGAACTTGCAGCCAAGCGGATCATGCCGTCTGTACCGAGTTCACTTAACCAGGTTGAGTTAAATTCAATGCGGGTTTTCTCTGGGTCTAAAATTTTAAAAATTTGCTCTTTATAAGTTTGTGCATTGCTCAATACTTGCTCACGGGTCAAAGGAGGACGCGTTGAATTTTTCCCACTCGGATCTCCCACCATGGCCGTATAATCCCCAATCAGAAATATCACCTCATGGCCCAATTCCTGAAAAGTACGCAGCTTATTCAATATGACGGTATGGCCTAAATGGATATCTGGCGCTGTAGGATCCGCCCCTAATTTGATTCGAAGTGGACGGTTTTCATTTAGCTTCTTAATGAGTTCATTTTCTGGAATAAGTTCCTCAATTCCTCGTTTTATTTCGCTTAATGCGACTTTATTACACGTCATTCTATCTTGCTCCCAAAAATAGGTATTTTTCATTGGTTAATTATATTACTTGAATAGCGATGACTTTTGAAACGAGTTAAACTCCCCTGCCCTTGAAGGGAATTCACTCAGCATTTTATCTTAATTAATATGCTGCAACCATCAAAGTCAAAAACAGAGCCACTTATTAATTAATGCCTATAATTAAAAACCCAAAAATACCTTTATTGCACAAGGTAATAATCACGGCGATCAGCTCATTGTTAGTGCTTTTGATCATATGGCCGTCAGAAAAAGAACCTCCGCTTCCGTCATCCCCTTCAGTTCAAGACGAAACCGAAAACACCTCTTCTTTCCCCCAGCAGAGCCAAGAGACTCAGCCTAAAGAAGAAGACACACAGGATGACGAAAAGAAAGAAGAAATCACCTACAAAGGCAAATTGAACTCTCTTAACTGGCGACAGTTCAAAATAAAATCGGGTGAAAATTTGGCAATCTTATTCGATCGCGTCGGGATTTCACCGACCACTTTACATCATTTGATCCTCACTGATAAACACACAAAAGATCTTGCCTCCTTGAAAATAGGGGACGAAATCCAACTCGGGTTTGACGAAGATGGCGAGCTTTCCCAATTAATTCAATCAATAAGTGCCTCAGAAACCCTGATAGTCACACGCAAAAACAATAAATTCGAATCAAAAATAGAAAGCAAAAAAGTGGAGAGGCAACTTAACTATGCTACGGCCATCATCGAGTCCAATTTTTGGAACGCAGGATTAAAAGCCGAACTTAATGCGAATCAAGTCTTGTCTCTTGGCACCATATTCGGTTGGGATATCGATTTTGCATTAGATCTTCGAAAAGGAGACTCTTTTTCTGTTCTTTATGAAGAAAGTTTAGTGGACGGTACCGTCATTTCTAAAGGCGATATTTTGGCTGCGACCGTTACAAGCCAAGGTGAGACCTTCACGGCTGTCCGCACCAAGTCGGGCCAATATTACGACGAAAACGGACGCGCTATGCGTAAAGCCTTCTTGCGCTCCCCTGTCAATTTCCGTTATGTCAGCTCAAATTTTAATCCTAAGCGCTTGCATCCTGTTACCGGAAAAATCAGAGCCCATAAAGGAACCGATTATGTTGCTCCCGTTGGGACCCCTATTTGGGCCGCTGGAGATGGCGTCGTATCAGAGTCAGGTTTTAACCAATACAACGGAAACTATGTCTTTATTCGACATAATAAAACCTATGTCACCAAGTACCTTCATCTGACTAAACGATTCGTTAAAACAAATGAACGCGTTAAGCAAGGAGATAAGATTGGGACATTGGGAGGAACGGGCCGTGTCACAGGTCCACATTTACACTATGAATTTTTAGTCAATGGAGTGCATAAAAACCCTCGTACCGTTCAGTTACCACAATCTGAGTCCCTTTCAGGAGAGAACAAGAGAAACTTTATCGCATTGGCAAAACAGCGTCTCGAAAGACTTAAAAAATTCAATGCGCCTCTTGCAAAAGTCGCCAGTGAAGAAAAATAAAGCCCCTTAATGCATGGAGGCTTAAGGCTTTAAGACTTAAAAGCACAATAAAACAAAACCCCATGCACACAGAAAAAAAAGGGGATGGCTCAAACAGATACAGCCAAGATAGCCGCGTCTTTAAATCGGATGCTATTGCCCAAAGTAATGGAAAATGCGCACCTGCGGCAATTGAGTGAAGCCCCGCATCATAGATGGACTCTGTGATGGGGCGCAGCGAGCCTAACCAACAACCTCTTAGCTTTAAAGCCAAGAGGTACATCAAACAAAAACGGAGCCATCGGCTCCGTTTTTAATTTTTTTTCAACATGGATATGGGTTTATACCCAGGCTATTTTAAGAGGCTGGAAGACGGCAAGGGCAAAAAGCCCCTGAGCATAGATTCACTATCTGATTGGGCTGAACGAGCCGAGTCAACACCCACCCAGCTTCAAAGGCGACGGGTATAAAAAAGAGGAAAACAGGCATTAGACGCTAAAGGAGGCACCACATCCACACGTTGTTGTTGCATTCGGATTATTCACAAAAAAACGAGAACCTTCCAAGCCTTCCGTATAATCAACAATTCCCCCAATCAAATATTGCAAACTCATGGGATCGACAATCAAGGCCACACCGTTATTTTCAATGCGAGTATCACCCTCATTAAAGGCTTCATCAAAAGTAAAACCATATTGGAAACCACTGCAACCACCGCCTGTGATGTAAACACGCAACATAAGGTTTGGATTTTCTTCTTCTAATATCAGGCTTTTTACCTTGCAGGCCGCCGAATCACTGAATTCTAACGGCAAAGGGATATCGCTCATTCGTTACCTCATCAAATTTGTTTTTAATGACTTTCTATATTCAAGGTTTTTGAAAAAACCGGGGTCTTGACTGGCTTCTCGAAGCCCAATGTCTGCGTCCATCTATGCTCATGGGTTTCGCTCAGTGGCCAAGCATCGGCATCTTCAAATATCTTGGATACAGTTTAACGGCATTATCCAATACCCGACTAATTCATTCAAGTATTGAGTTTTAGATATCATCTCAAATCGAGTCTTGTGATCCATGTGAGCATCCCTCTCTTAACAAACTCGCCTGTTTTTCGCACATCTCGTACAATGGCTGCCAGCTCAGAATCTCAAAAAAAATGCATCAAGGAAAAAACATGTCAAAATCAGAGCAATTGTTCCAAAAATCAAAAAAACGCATTCCAGGCGGCGTTAATTCTCCAGTACGTGCATTTTCTGGCGTCGGGGGAAGCCCTGTTTTTATTGAGCATGCTGACGGTGCCTATCTTTATGATGTTGATGGAAAATCTTACATTGATTATGTCGGCTCATGGGGACCGATGATCTTGGGGCACAACCACCCTGCAATCAAAAACGCCGTCATTGAGGCGGCGCAACATGGATTAAGCTTTGGGGCGCCCACCGTCCGTGAAATCAATCTGGCAGAGCGTGTCAACCAACTGCTGCCCTCCATGGAAATGCTAAGAATGGTCAGCTCTGGCACAGAAGCCACCATGAGTGCCATTCGCTTAGCACGAGGTTTTACAAAGCGTGATAAATTCATAAAATTTGAAGGGTGTTATCATGGGCATGCCGACTGCTTGCTTGTTAAGGCCGGCTCAGGAGCCTTAACTTTAGGTGAACCCACGTCTGCAGGTGTCCCTGCTGATTTTGCCAAACATACCCTGACGGCGACCTATAACGATTTAGCGTCCGTACGCGCTCTGTTTTCACTTTATCCAGAAGAGATTGCTTGCATCATTGTTGAACCTGTTGCAGGAAACATGAACTGCATTCTTCCAAAAGAAGGTTTTCTTGAAGGATTACGCCAAGTATGCGATGAATTTGGCGCATTATTGATTTTTGATGAAGTGATGACGGGTTTTCGGGTGGCTTTAGGGGGCGCACAAGCACATTACAATATCAAACCCGACCTAACGACATTGGGCAAAATTATTGGGGGGGGCATGCCTGTCGGCGCCTTTGGAGGACGCCGTGACATCATGGAATGCATTGCACCACTCGGCCCGGTTTATCAAGCGGGCACCCTTTCAGGCAACCCCATTGCAATGGCTGCAGGAGAAGCCGCACTCACAGCCCTTTGTGAAGAAGGAAACGCCGAAAAATTAGCCGATTTTACCAAAAAATTAGCCGACGGTTTCCTCAATGCAGCAAAAAAACACGGCATTGCATTGGTCGTCAATCAGGTTGGTGGGATGTTTGGTTTTTTCTTTACCGATCAAAAATCCGTGAACACGTTTAGCGATGTGCAAAAATGCGACATTGAACGCTTCAAGTCTTTTTTCCATCTCATGCTAGAAGAAGGTATTTACCTCGCGCCTTCTGCATTTGAAGCAAGCTTTACCTCTTTAGCCCATGGAGAAAAAGAGCTAATAAAGACCCTTGCCGCAGTCGACTGCGCTTTTGCAAAAATGGCAAGCTAAGCACAAAAAAAGCGAGATCCCCCTCTCGCCTTTATATACCTCTCGCCTTT
>CAMRDW010000121.1 GCA_947041315.1 uncultured Enterovibrio sp. | reverse complement strand
CTGGATAAGGCGGGATGGCCCCTTCTGGGGACCTGTTCGTTAGAGGGTTTTCCGGTGTATTGGATACCTCTCCCCAAGGCCGAAATGATACAGGGGCAGGGCCTGCTGCTGGTACAGGCTCTGCAGGCGGTGTAGCCGGTGAATGGGGGGGAGAGGGGGAGCCTTGAGCGCGCATAGGGATCCTGTTTTTTGTTTAAAATGTGGTTAACATGGCGTGCATTCTCGAAGTACGATGACCGACAGTTTGATCTATCCCTGTCGCCAACCGCCTCGCAGGAGGCGGGTTCAACGACGAGGGGCAGAGAGATGTTTCCATCTTCGATTATATGTATTAGGGATGTTGCAAAAAGCCATGATAGAGATTCAAAAATATCTCATTTTAGAGAATTGATAACTCATGAAATGCAATGAAATCTTATGAAAAACAATGAAATAATGAGCAAGGTCAATGCCCTTTAAAATTCTCTTCCTATAAAGGCGCTGGCTTTTTGCTTGCGATCATGAACATCAATCACAGACGCGATGCTTAAGGATTTCCTTTGTGGGTCGCTGACCAGCCTTTTTTTGGCGAATATCCATACCAATAAATATTGGAGCAGTCTTGCTTGTTAAAAGCAGCGATAATATCGTTATGAATTTCTTTATGAGAATAACGTGTTATCGACAATTCACGCTTTGTCCTCAGTGATTTTGCAGACCAACGACGTAATAGAATGGGTATATACTCGTCGCCTTTGAAACGGCGTGGGTATTGCTATGCTCAGGGCCTTCACTCGTTTACCACAGGCGCGCATCTTTAAGTGTCTTGGGTATATTCATCTTTTTATGGATTATATTTATTTCTTTTTAAAATATTCGCCGTACTTTTCTTTTAGTTTTTCAGCATCCTCTTTTGTCAAATCCTTCTTGAGATCATTTACAAAAGTGATAAATATTGCGAGCAATGCTTGGAATTCCTCTGAGGTGAAACTTGGATCAGTGTGTCTATTCGCCTGATCGGCCTGATCGGCCTGATCGACCTCATCGGGCTCATCGGGCTCATCGACCTCATCGGCCTCATGAACTTGTTTAGCTGTAGCTGTTTTAAGTCTTGATTTTTGATATGTGCGTACATTTATTAATTGCGTTGTCTCCTCTTCTGGACTTAGTCGATCTGAACCTGAGGGCTCTTGGGGGGTTTCTTGATTTATTAGGCTTTCAGAATGAGAATACTCAATGATTGACGAGAGAAGATGGTTAGCATTGGTACAAAAATGCTGATATATTCTACTGTGTGCCTTCTTGCGGTCAGGTTCAGTTAGATTCGGATATTTACCTCTACCCAGTATGCATATTTTTAATGCTCCCAAGGTGCTATTCCATCTATTCAGTGCCTGGACAAGGGGATATATACTAACGAAGTGCCTTAACTCACTGTTGTACTTATATCGAGTCGATCCTTGTTCAATCTGCCTCTCGTATTTCCATGTCTGCATCTTTGCTATTTTTATCTCTATGTCCTCTGTCATCGTCTCTCGTTTTATTTTAAGTTGACTCACACACAGGCCATTTTTGTTTAAAGGAAAAGAACCCTTTGGCATGCTAGCAGTTGAGCTTTGAGCTGAAGCACCAGAGCTCGATGCTTGTTCTCCATCATTTGAAGAAAGAGGCCTTCTTTCTGGATTTGAAAACACGATAGAAGCTCGTGGTGGGAGGCGATGAGCTGACGCCGAAGCTGACGCCGTGCCCGAGCCATAATTTATGGGAGAAGAGGGGGGGCAGCGAGGCGGAACAATGCCAGAACTTGAAGCGCTGCAAGGAGGCGGTGCGCTGCCCGAACCAGAGGCTCCCTTAGAAGCAAATTGGATGAGAGGTTGACCTGCGCGTTTTTCGGTTTTTTCTGGATGGTCTGGGTTGATTTTTTTCTTTTTAGGGGCTGGTGGACCCTCGGGGCCCCTCTGTGTGTGAGAAGAGCGGCTTTGTACCGGATGTACCGGATGTCCCGACGGATCCGCAGAAGCAGAAGAGGAGGGGCCTGGTTGTTCTTCTCCACTTTGTGATAATGAATCACCTTCACCGTTAAAATAATTGATGTACTTTGCTTTTAGAAGGTTAATATCAATATTTGTCAACTTATCATTGTTATCTTTTACGAAAGGGATAAATATCTTGAGCAATGCTTGGCATGCCTCAGGATCCAAAGGTGGAACGCTCATATTTCTGGCTTTTTCTTTTTCTTTTTCTTTTTCTTTTTCTTTTTCTGTTTCTTTTTTATTTTTATTTTTTATTTCAGTATTTTGATGAGTGCGTATTTTTTTTAATTTCTCTGTCGTTGCCTCTGAGTTCAGTGGATCAGAAGACGCGCCGGGAACCTGTGACGTTAGAAGGGCTTCAGAACGACAATATGCCTTGAGTGCCTCGGAAAGATTAAGAGCATTCGAATTAAAGCATCTTGTCATTCTGTCATTGGCTATCTTGTGATCTTGTTTATTTGGGGTAGAAACCATTTTATTAGGACATTTGATTACTTTTAATGCCAGTACGTTGTTGTTCCATTTCTGTCTCTGGATGAGAAGAGTACGTAGAGTGTTAAAATGCGTCAAAGTACAATTTAATTTATATATTTTCTCTGATATATCGTCTCCATTGCGTCTCATCGTTTTAATTTCTGCCATCTGCTCTAAAATCTCCCCATCTATCCTATCTCGTTTATTTTCAAGCGCTTCCTTAGTAAGATCATTTAGGTTTATCGAAAAAGGGCCTAGGCCTTGAGGCGAAGCACCAGAGGTCGATGCCTGTTGTCCATCATGTGAGGAGAGAGGCCTTCTTTCTGCATCTCTTGTTGACCTGTGATCTCTTTTTTGTGTTCTTTTCATTCCCGTTGCTGGATTTGCAAGTAGGACAGAAGGCCCTGAAGCGGAGGGAGGTGCCGGAGCTGAAGCCGTGTCCGACCCATCATTGATAGGAGGTAGGAAGTGCTGACGAGGTGGAACAATGCCTGAGCCCGAAGGGCTGGGAGCGGGAAGGCCGCCTGGCGCTGGGAGGTTTTCTTTATGATATACGATGACAGAAACAGCATTTGGTATAGAAGGAGGCTGCGAGCTTCTGGAGGATCCTTGTGGGGGATCTTCTGTTGGTGGCATTGGATTTTGATCCGCGCGTTGTTCTTTTCTTTCTGGACGACTCGGTTTGATTTTAGCCTTTTTAGATGCAGGTGGACCCTCAGGGCCCCTCTGTGTGTGAGAAGAGCGGCTTTGTGCCGGATGTCCCGAGGGACCCGCAGAAGAGGAGGGCCTTGTTTGTTCTGCTGCTCTTTGTAAAGGAGGATAAACATGAGTGGGGCAATCATAAGCTGGGTGAATGTAAGGAGCTGAAGGAGAATAAAGAGAATAAAGAGAATAAGGAAAATGAGGAAGAAAGACAGTAGCGGCTAGCGGGTGCTGGCCTGGATTTCGCTCTGGATAAGGCGGGATGCCCCCTGCTGGGGGCCTGTTCGTTTGAGGGTTTTCCCTTGAATTGGATACCTCTTCCCAAGGCCGAAATGCCGTAGAATTATCCGGTACAGGGGCAGGGCCTGCTGCTGGTACAGGCTCTGCCGGCGGTGTAGCCGGTGAATGGGGGGGAGAGGGGGAGCCTTGAGAGCGCATAGGGATCCTGTTTTTTGTTTAAAATGTGGTTAACATGGCGTGCATTCTCGAAGTACGATGACCGACAGTTTGATCTATCCCTGTCGCCAACCGCCTCGCAGGAGGCGGGTTCAACGACGAGGGGCAGAGAGATGTTTCCATCTTCGATTATATGTATTAGGGATGTTGCAAAAAGCCATGATAGAGATTCAAAAATATCTCATTTTAGAGAATTAATGACTCATGAAATGCAATGAAATTTCATGAAACACAATGAAATAATGAGCAAGGTCAATGCCTTTTAAAATCATCCTCCTCCTATAAAGACGCTCACTTCTTGCTCGTGCGCATTCATGGAATTCGTATAATACAAAGCACAATATTTTCTTTTTTGATGAATGCGAGTTTCATCCGCGTAACATGAGTTAACTATGAGCGCCCCCTCAAAATAATTATTTCAATGCAATAGACTTTCGCTCCTATCACGGATGTTCATTTTCTTATGGAGCGTAAAAATGAAAAGCGATTCAATACGGTTAGGGATTTTTATTGCAGGCATTTGTTTAAATTCGTTTTCTTTTGCTTCTACTGATTCTGCGTTTGTTTCAGACCGACCCAATATTAAAATTTTGGCAACCGGAGGGACCATTGCAGGCGCAGGACAATCAGCCACTGGGTCTCATTACAATGCAGGAAAAATTGGGATTGATGAGCTGATTTCTGCAGTGCCGGAGATGACAAAAATCGCGGATATTACAGGGGAGCAAGTCGTAAAAATTGGCTCTCAAGATATGAACGATGAAGTGTGGTTGGATTTGTCAAAGCGTGTTAATGCATTGCTTGCTCAAGATGATGTTGATGGGATTGTGATAACCCATGGGACAGACACCATGGGAGAAACCGCGTATTTCCTTGATTTAACGGTCAAGAGTGAAAAACCAGTGGTGCTTGTTGGGGCGATGCGTCCTTCTACTGCAATGAGCGCCGATGGCCCCATGAATTTATATAATGCGGTTGTTACTGCGGCCGATAAAGATTCAGTCGGGCGGGGGGTTCTTGTGGCCATGAATGACAAAGTATTTGATGCAAGGAATGTAACCAAAACAAACACCACGGCGGTAGATACTTTTCAGTCACCCAATTTTGGCGCTTTAGGGTATATCCATAATAGCGATGTCTCTTATCTGCTAAAAAATGATGATGAAGAAACATCGACCGCTGCTTTTAATGTCTCTCATTTAAATAAACTTCCGCAAGTGGGTATTGTGTATAACTATGCAAATGCTTCGGATTTACCTGTAAAAGCATTGAGAGAAGCCAAATTTGATGGCATTGTCAGCGCAGGCGTTGGCAATGGAAATATATACCATTCAATTTTTTCTGAATTGGCGAAAGCCAGTGAAGAAGGGATCTTGGTCGTTCGCAGTTCACGCACTCCGACAGGGCCCACCACACTCGATGCTGAAATCGATGATGATCAATTTGCTTTTGTGGCCTCTGGCACCTTGAATCCAGAAAAATCACGCATTTTATTGATGCTTTCTTTAACCCAAACGAAAGATTACAAAGAAATTCAAAAAATGTTTCAGGAAAATTAATCGAAAGTCAGAAAGCGGGCTTCTCTGGTAGAGAAGGCGCTACTTTGAAAAGCCAGCATTCAGCTTGTGTCTGTGGGGATCTGAGAGCTCCGGCATGGCCGGAGCTTTTTTTGACGGACCATTAAAGCCGTAAAATGGTATCGCAACCCTTTTCTATCAAGTAAGGATCATGACTTACAAGCAGCAGGGCACAGTTTTTTTCGTGCGCTAAATCAATCAATATATCCGTCACGTCTTTCGCCGTTATAGGGTCAAGACGTGAAGTGGGCTCATCGGCGAACAAAAACACGGGTTTGAGCAATAAGGCGCGTAAAATTGCAAAGCGTTGCAATTCCCCTCCTGACACCTCCGTACTTTTTCTTTTTAATAATGTGGGTTTTAAAGATAATCTCTCCATTAATTGCGAAATATCCTTGCGCTCAATAGGATGGCGTTTAATCAAATCGTCCAGCAATACCCCAAGCGTGACACTCGAAGTAAAGGCGGCGGGTGGGTCTTGAAATAATTTGAGCCATTGGTGCTGTTTTGTTTTTGTGATCTGTTTATCGACCTTGCCCGCCATCGGGGGAAGTAAGCCAAGCAAAATGTCCCCAAAGGTGCTTTTTCCACACCCGCTGTCGCCAACCACGCCCACGATTTCACCCGCATGAAGGGTAAAATGGATTCCCGCAGCTAAAACGTGAGGATGACGACCAATGGATAAATCACTTACTTTTAGAATCGCCTGTTGATTTTTAGGTGATTTTTTTCGTTTTTTCCAATGACGAGGATCGGCTTGAATTAAGGCTTGTGTATAGGGATGGGAAGGAGAGTCCAATATGTGTTCGGCGCACCCTTGCTCTATGACGCGCCCTTCTTTCATGACGATGATTTCCCCTCCGATTTGACGAGCGACCTCGATATCATGCGTGATCGTTAAAAGGCCGCCCCCTTTTGAACGGCTTAAAAGCAACTGAATAATATCGTCACGACGGCTGACATCGAGCCCTTTTGTGGGTTCATCCGCCAGAATGAGTCTTGCCCCCCCAGCGGTTGCTGCCGTCAGCGCCAATCGCTGCGCCATGCCACCGGAAAGCTGACCGGGTCTTTTTAAGGCGCTGCTTTTAAGGCCCACCTTATCGAGAGCGTCAATGGTTTTATTGAATGCGGTTTCTTCATCTAAATGATGCACGCATTGGAAGACGTCCAAAACCTGTTGATACGCTGGCATCAATGGGTTGAGTGCGCGCCAAGGCTCTTGCGGGAGCATGATCATGTCTTTTCCCCATAAGCGCATTAAGGCGCTTTGATCGTGCTCTTTTCCTCGTATTTCTACTTTTCCATATTGCGTTAATTCATGGGGGAGTAAGCCGATAATAGCTTGTGCTAAAAGGCTTTTTCCTGAACCCGTTTGCCCCAGTATGGTGATGGGTTTGTCTCGATAAAGCCTCAAAGACAGGGGGTGAAGCAGCTCAATATTATTTGAACTGATTGATAAATCAGTGAGTTGAATTAATAAGCTCATTGCGTGTTCCCGCCAATAAATGAAAACTCAAGACCAGTAATGCAATCATCAGCAGTGGCTGGACCAAGGCCCATGGGGCCTCAAGATAAAAGGGAAAAAGCTCGACACTCATCAGGCCAAGCTCAGCCAGAGGAGGCTGGATCCCAACGGCGATAAAGCCTAAGGATGCCATCATTAAAATGGCGTTTGCCCCTCCAAAAGCGGCCATCGTGAACACAGATGGTGCGATGCTCGGCCAAATATGACGCTTAAATTGGTAGGCTTTTCCAAAGCCCATCATGTGTGAGAGTTGGCGCTCTGGGCTTTGGATTAATGTGTGGGTTATGGCACGGGTTACGCGAAAATACTCAATCCATTGCACCAATGAAATAGCAAGGTACATCACTAAAAAGGAACCTGGAGCCATCGCAGAAAGCAATAACACGAGCACCAAGCCGGGCAAGGCAAGAATAACATTGACCAAGACGCCTAAGGCTTGTTCAACGCGTCCCCCCGCCCAAGCAGACCAAACACCCAGCGTGACCCCGAGTATCGATGAACTCACTAAACACAAGATAGCCAAGCTAAAAGAGAGAACGACGGCGCCTGCCAAGCGCGTCATCATATCGCGTCCAAAATGATCCGTACCGAGCCAGTGCTCGGCGCTGGGGGCCGAGAAACGCATCGATAAATCTTGCTCATCCATGCTGTAAGGCGAGAGGAGTCCAACCAAAATAGACACAAAAAACAGCCCAAAGAGGATCAGACATCCGATTTTTTGATTTAACGTCAATGAAGTGTTCATTTTTCTTCTCTTCCTCGAGGGTCTATCCAATGGCACAAGAGATCAATGAGGCCGTTCAGCGCGACGAATAAAATCCCCATCGTAAGGGCGCAACCTTGGATCACCGGAATGTCACGCGCAAAAATGGCATGCGCCAAACCGTGCCCCACACCCGGGAATGAAAAAAGCGATTCAATCATCACGATGCCTTCAATCACACTCACAAGTTGAATCCCCATAAATGCAACAACAGGAAGCGCCATATTACGCAAACCGTGGCGAAAGAAGGTTTGCTTTTCATTGAGTCCTTTGACCCGAGAAAATTGATAAAAAGAAGAAAGAAGCACATGACGAACACTTTGATGCACCACTCGGTTCGAGACTGCCGCCAAACTGATCCCCAATGTCACACTCGGCAAGACAAGGTGTTGCCAAGTCCCAAAACCGGCAATGGGCAACCATTGCCATGTCACCCCAAAAAGAAGAACCAAAAGCAAGCCCAACATAAATACGGGTATGGCCCGCGTTAAGATGGAAAACCACACAAGTGCAACATTGACCCTCCCTCCTTTTTTTGCGGACCAAGCCCCAAGAGGCAGGGCCAAGATGATGGACAATACAATGCCAGAGAAGGCCAGCAACAAGGAGTAACCCAGTTGATGTTGAACCATTTCAATGACAGGCAAACCGCTGACCAATGAGTTTCCAAGATTGAGCTGCACCAAATCGAAAAGCCAATGCATGTAGCTCGTCCACCAAGATTGATCCAAGTTGAGCTCTTGGCGGACCCATTCGGCGGCGTTGGAGTCGACGTTGTCTTGCCCGTAACGGCTCGCGGCAATGCGATAGGCCATGTCACCGGGTAAGCTTCGCATCAATATAAAGGTCAAGGTCCCCACGCCCCAAGCAACCAAAAGAAGTTGATATAAACGGGTTTTCAATAGATGTAATCCCATTATTTGATCTCCATTTGGTTGATAAAGTAATCACGCTCAAAGGGGTCAAATGCGAAATGTTTTACGCGTTTGTTGACCGAGATATGCTGGCTGTAGGTTGCAATGGGGATCACGGGGACATCCTGGTAGATTTCCTTGGCCACCTCTTGAGCTAATTGAAAGGAATCGGAGGTATTTTTTGATTGCATGAGCGCAGAAACGGCGTTATCTACCTTTGTGTTATGCCAATTCATGGCGCCCCAATCTCCGCCGCCATGGGTAAAATCATCGCGAATAATGGACAAAGGATCGGCACTCAAACCAAAATGACGCGCAATCAATGCAAGCTCAAGAGAATTATCTTGATGGGCGGCTGGGATGCTGCTTGAGTTGGTGACATTCACATTTAAACGGATCCCCAGTTTGGCCCATTGAGCTTGAATTGCAGTGGCGACGCTGGTTAATTCTGGGCGATCTGCATAGGTTATCAGGGTCAATGTAAAAGGCTCACCATTGCGCTCTAAAAGCCCCGATTTACCGCGTGTCCACCCTGCATCTTTTAATAATGTTTGCGCTTTTTTTGCATCATATTGATTGTTATCTAGGCCTTGAATAAACCATTGAGACATGCTGGTGGGCATGATTTGTGCGGTTTGTGCGCCTTCTGTCTTTAAGACATGGCTTGCAATGATGTCACGCTCTGATCCCAAGCTTAATGCTTTGCGTACCTTGGTCTCATTCAGAAATCGGTGCGCTGCATTGACTTTGATATACAAGGTCCGAGGGATCTTGTAAGAGTGAACAGAAACGAGGGGATTGTTTTCTAATTGAGAAAGCATGGCGGGATCTAAAGAAAAGACGATGTCCGTGTCGCCCGATTGAGCTTGTAATATTCGACTTTCTGCACGGTGCCCTGTGAGGTAGGTTGCAAAGGGTATTTTAGGTTTTTCTCCCCAGTAATCATCGAACTTTTCAACCTGTATTTTATGCGGAAGAGAAATGCTTTCTATTTGATATGCGCCTGTACCCAGCAGTTTTTTGACCTCACCTTTGGCGTCATAAGCGCCGGGAGATAAAATGACGTTGGAATAATGCGTCAGTAAAGAGGGGAGTGCGGCATACGGTTTTTCAAGCTCAATCTTTATTTCATGAGGGTTTAGGGCGGTGATCTGTGTCACGCCTGCTTTTTTAAGTACGCCGTGTTTATTCAGAGCATGGGAGAGCGATTGCACGACAGACGCGGCATTCATTTTTGTGCCGTCGTGAAAGGACACACCCTGGCGTAAAATGAAATGCCAATTGAGCGCGTCTTCGCTGTTTGTCCAATGGGTTGCAAGCCCAGCGGTGATAAGGCCTTTTTTATCAAGATGCAGCAAGGTTTCGATGACTTGCATCCGTGTCAATATGTAGCCCTGTTTTGAGGGATCTAAGCTTGAGATTTCCCAAGGGCCGCTTATTGAAAGTGTATTGCTTTTATTGGGTGAATGTGTTTTGGATATATTTTCTTTCCAAGCAAAAAAAATGAAAATAACAGATGAAATAAAAAAAACGGAGATTAAATTACGTCGAATCCGCTTCTTTCGTAAAAGAGAAGCGTAATGAATTTCGGACATGAAAAACCCTCATGTATAAATGAACACGATAAAATGCTGTGGATGTTTATTTATGGGTAGACCCGTCGCCTTTGAAACTGCATGGGTGTTGGCGACCTTCTCTTAGCCCAATCACAGAGTTCATCTCTGCTCAAGGGCTTCGTTGGCTTGCCGCCTGCACGCATCTTCAAGTGTCTTGGGTATACAAAAATGATCCAATATTGACTGGGAAGGGCATTAAATCGATGAGGGTGGAGAGCGATTTCGTGGGCGTTCTTGCGTATTATTTTTCGCACAAAGAAGATAATAAATGCGAAAACACAGGGTATTGTTCGTGCTTACCTTCAATAAAACATCGCTTCCGAGTGCGTTATTGATGTTTTCATATAGCGTGCATTGATGTTGTTCGTGTTTATCATTATTCATCTCAATTGAATGGGCGATGGAAATCGCACTCAAGCAAATAAGGAGCAAAAGCATTGCGAAAAAGCGCAATTTATTTACGTGAGGATGATTTAAATAAAACACAACATAAAATCAAAAATGAAGAGTGCTATTTAAATAACATATTTAATTTTTAATTTATATCTTTATTTTAATGATGGACATGTAAAGAAAAATGAAATGGGTTTAGTCTTGAACAAGAATAAAACGAACGTGAGAGCCTAATTCTTTTTTAAAGGAAAGTGATCCCGTTTTTCAA
>CAMRDW010000120.1 GCA_947041315.1 uncultured Enterovibrio sp. | reverse complement strand
ATTTGATGGGTTATTACAATTGGCGACGCCCTCATAAATACAATGAAGGCATACCCCTGCAATAGCAGAAAAACAAACTCATTTTATGTCCGGAAATAGTTGAGCACTACACTCCCTGTCTCTCATCAAGCCACCTATCAAGCGCTCTCTTCTTCTCGTTGATATAGCGACTCAGGGCTCTTTAACTGCCCAAGCACTTTGTCGTCGAAAGGCTACAAACTGACATAAGAATCTGAGTAATACACAATCATGTCTTTCTAAACATATCACTCAAGATCCTTCAATCGCAGTGCCCTGCTCTTTAAGCCATCGAGAATCGAGTCCCTAATATGTGATGGAAAGCCTTCTGGAAGCTGAGCTCGCACCTTGTCAATGACCTCATCGACTCTATCTTCTATTTCTATCAAGATGGCAGCCATGACATCAGTATCAAAACCAACAGCCTTTGCTGTTTGAATAAAATGCCTCGGAAAAATCTGTGCTATCGAATACTTCTTACCTTTACTGGCCTTAAGTCCCATAGCAAGCTTAGCATCTCGAATATTGAGTCCCTTACCCCCTATCACGGGATACATGGATATAATGTCGTAAAAGGGCGTTAACCGATAACCCCCACCCGCATCAATAAATAACGAAAAGTTTTTAGCATGACCATCTGTCGCGGCTAGCAACCAAAATAAGACCTGAGACTTCATAAAATCAAGCCTATCCTGATCTGCATTGGTAGAGCCAACTAGATAAGGCATAATCTGTTCAATACCGGGACCACCATGGTTTTCATATTTTTTAGCGGGCGGAACATTTAATGTCTGGCAAAAATCCTCTTGCGGTAAGCGCATAATCCATTGGCCATCACTTGATAACTTACGGTCAAACCGGTCCACTGCAAGTGCCTTTATATCGCCCACTTTGATTATTGAGCAATGCGGTACGGCTAAGCCAAACTCCCTGACTATCATCATGCAAAGGTATTCGTTTTCAACGCTATCAGACATATCAATCCGATATGAATGGCTCTGTATATCACCAATAGGTAATTTAATAATATGCGTTGTGGGTGTTGCTTTTATAGGGAGTTTCCACTGGCCATCAAGATTAAGTAAGGCTGTCTTTTCCTGCGCACCCGCAATGGAGATCCGAAAATCATCTTCATCATTTAACATGCCCAACGGAATGTCCGACTGGTAACCTTTTAGTACCTTTTCCAATGCCTCATCAGATAAAGGCTTGGCTTCAATCTTTTTAACCTCAAAAGGCTCTTGCCCATGCGGCACTAGCTGCAACGCACCAACACTATCTTGTCCGACTTTACTCAGTAGATCGAATGCTTGTGTCGATTGAGCATTGTGACGAGCAACAATCCGGTTTCTCACTTCAATATTGTCAGGTAATAGGTTATCAAAGAAGTTATAGACTTCATCGCCTTTGTACACTTGCTTTCGAAGTGGCATAGATAAGGAGATTGGACGACCACCTTGTGTCTCTAACCACTGCGGTGCGTACTGAAACAAGTGGGAACCTGTTGTCGACTTGCTGAGTTCCCCCACCAGATAGCCATTCATATAAATATCGAGTACAGCCATTACCACTCCTCCTTCCACTCTTGGTTTTGAGCAGTGGCTTGGGCTTGATCATCAAGAGGCTTATCTTTCACATTAGAATGGGCCAGCTCGGGATTTCTAACCTTGATATCTAACTCAAGATTAAGTGCAGATAAGATCTTAAACAGCGTTTCTAATTTCGTAGAATCAGGGTTTTGCTCAAAGCTTGAGACTGTATCCTGACGAATACCAACCTTATTGCCCACTTTGCTTTGCGATAGCTTCATGTTCAATCGCGCATCTTTTAAATACGCACTAAGCTGTTTTGAGTTTGTCACCTTCATTATTTGCCCACCTATGCACTCGATCCCTCCCTAACTTTACACGCCATAACAGGTAAATCAAGCTTTACACGCTAAAGCAGGTGAAATCAACTTTACCTGCTAGAACCGTTAAAACAAACAACAAAGCCTTCTCGCTCGTCACTACAGCCTCCCCTGTATCTCATCTAGCCACCGTTCAAGCGCAATCTTCTTTTCATTGATATAGTGGCTAGCGTTGTAGATCCCTGCGACACCGGAGACTGTTTTGGATTTATATTCGCGCCGCGCTGTGGGCTGGGCTTTGTCGGAACATCCTGATGCCGCTTTAGTTATCAAGGCATTAGACAATGCTTATGAACTTAGAGGAAAACCTAAAGGTGTACTCTTTCATTCAGATCAAGGCTCTCAATATGGAAGCAAAATCTTTCAACAACGATTATGGCGTTATACCCAAGACACTTGAAGTTGCGTGTAGGCGGCAAACGAGTGAAGGCCCTGAGCATAGATGGACTATGTGATTGGCCTGAGCGAGCGCAGCCAACACCCACGCAGCTTCAAAGCCGACGGGTATACAAGATGAAACAAAGCATGCGTCGTCCTGGAAATTGCTGGGATAATGCCCCGATGGAGCCTGTATTTCAAAGCTTAAAAACGGAATGGATTCCTGTTAATGGATATAGGGGAATGAAGGAATGAAGGAATAGAGGAAGCCACAAAAGATGTGAGCCAATATTTGATGGGTTATTACAATTGGCGACGCCCTCATAAATACAATGAAGGCATACCGCCTGCAATAGCTGAAAAACAAACTCATTTTATGTCCGGAAATAGTTGACCACTACACTATGACAACACTCATTCACAAACCTTATTTAGCTCCTTGATTTTTAACTCCATTTCCTTTCTTAGGTGACAACTGAGGTCTTCAAAAAACTGTAGTTGCTTAATGCTTTTTTCGAATATTTCTTTTGAATTTCCCTCCTCTTCTTCGACTGTCAGGTTTTTATCCAAAATTGTCCATATTACATTAGCCTCAGGACTATCAACTGTCCCATTAATTAGTTTCAGCCATTTTAAAGATTCTTTATCTAATGTACTTAAAGTTGCCTGTGAAAAAGAAAAAGATATTAGAATCTTTGCAACTTCATCAAGGCTTTTTCCAATATCAACCCAGTCTTTTGCATCGCCAGAAAAGATAGGCTCATTACCCTGTGGTTGAGAGTAATATCTAGGAGAAATGCTTTCTGGATCTAATGAATTTAGGGCACAAAAAACACCTTCAAAATTTTCAAACGGTCTCGTTCCATTTGGTAATTGAGATCTATATTTCCACAACTGAAGAATAGTTTCCAAACAGCACTGTTTAGCGGACTGGCTTATACCTGTGTCGCAGCTTTCGGCAATCGTAATTTGCTCTGAAATATAGTTAATCATCCATTCAGTTATCTCATCTCGCTCAGGTAATTTAAGACTAGCTATTAACTTTTTCCCTAAATTGATAACTCTTTCTTGAGTCTCTAAATTTTCCGTCTTCAGAAAAGATGAAAGTTTTGCTGTACGCTGGGATATATCCGATGTCATCATTATTCCTATCATTGTAGCGACCAACGAGTGAGCGCTCTATATTTACTTGAATTGCTACTTCAACGTTTAATAATTGGCAAACCTGCATTAAAAAATCTAATGATACTTTAGCTTTCTTACCTACTCGATAATATGAGTCTCTATCTGTAGGTTTATCATCACTCCAAAATTCATTAATAATAGAGGCCTCTTTAGAGCCATTTAAATACCAATATTTATTTAAATTACAGCTAGTTAAATCAAAATCAGAAGCCAACTCAGGACAAACAACATAGGGAGATGGGTCTATATCGCCAGAATATGGGTCACTTTCATCAAGACCGTAAGTTGAATCTTCAGATTTCAACCACCTTTTTCCCTTAAAATCAGACCCTTTATTGCTATATTCAAAGTCATCTTCACAATAATCTAATAAGTGGCTTTCATGTATATGATTATCGAAATTATTAATGGTATTTAGAAATGAGTTACTTAGCCCTTTAGGAATCAGAATACTGCAAATTGAAACTTTTTCATTTTGTCCATTATCATATTCATTCCACCTTCCAGTAACATTAATCCAGCTACTCGTTTCATTATTACAGAACAACATTTCTAGGAAGTCATCAGCGGAGATCTCCCAGCGCCAATCTTCACTCGTTTTTTCTGATGTCCAAGCCCGACGAGCTATAGGAAATACATCTCTCAGCTCCGATCTAAAATAATTTTCAGAACCCATTAATAAGTGTCTTTCCAACCATTCATTCCAATTATTTTCATCATAATCAGGGTTGTTTACAACAGGCATATTTTGTATAAGCTTTGATGCGACAACATGCATTGCATGGTAAGAAATGTAAAACCTATAATCGTCAGTACAAGGGTAATCTGAGTGGCTATGCCACGCTTCCCTTTCCATCCTTCCATGTTTCCATAAATCAGCCCTAGGATCGGCAGTAAACTTATCCTTAACCTGCATTTTCCACTCATTAAAAATAGTATTTTCAGCCAGATTTTGAACCTGCTTACCTGATAACCCAAACACTCTACCAAGAGGTTCAAACCAATACCGATCAAAGTCATATGCAAATCCAAACTCTTTCGGTGACTCAATTAAGTTTTTATCAAGCCATGTAGAAGTGGCTTGATAGCGATACTTATCATTTGAAATAGCAGGTAATTGGCTTTTACCTAATAACTTAAGCTGTATTAATGTAGGCTGGTCATAAGTATCTTTTGAATAATTTTCAATTTGCAGGGCTATATTTCTGGCGTACAACTGTATCAGTAAGTGTGCTTCTTCTTTTAGGGCCATTTCAGAAAATATTTTGCTTTTACCAAGCAGTAAATCAATGTTATCAATAGCACACCTTGATAACGCAACTAAAAGGTATAACTTGGCATGCATGCTATAAAAAGGATGACTTGGAGAAACAAAAGTATTAGTTTCATCTAAAATCATTAAATCCAATAAACATTCAATTTGCTCATTCATCCCTAGCTTATAAAGACGAACAACAGCATGAACGGCTCGCCAGCGATCTCCATTTTCTGGAGATCCTAAACTAGTAAAAACATACATTGCTAGGGATTCATTTAAATTACATGCAGGTAAAAGGGCTTCCCCCCATAAACCGTCTGCAAAAGCATCATCAATATGCATTTCAAAGCGTTGAAGCCCATAATCAA
Organism: uncultured Enterovibrio sp.; assembly: GCA_947041315.1. GTDB lineage: Bacteria > Pseudomonadota > Gammaproteobacteria > Enterobacterales > Vibrionaceae > Enterovibrio. The sequence goes on along the minus strand of CAMRDW010000120.1, from coordinate 5,600 downwards.
GTAACTGTTCCGCTTGTTTAATCGAAATTAATGACGTGCAGGAATGAGTAAAACCAAATAATGCACTGGCGGATTCTAAGTCTACAGACTCAGAAAACCCTTTTATCACCCCTTTTTGTAGCGCATCAAGTGTAGATGATGAGTCATCAAGAAAGGCTAAAAAATCTTTCCTATGATAGTCATTCGTAAGCTGAGAAGGGAACCGCTGAGATATACATTTAACAGCATATAACCATGCATTAATGACACTCGATTTTTCCTTCCAGCTTGAAGGAAACTGCTTAAGTATGCCTTTAATACCATACAAGTCTAAAAATTCAGCTTTAGTTATTAACAATATAAAATCTGCTGCATTTCGACTCTTTAATTTCATATAACATCCGGCCCAAAAATTTTCAGCATTTCTAGGCACCTCTGATTTTTCAAACTTATGAAAAGCAGAATTTAGCCCACTTAGAGATGTTATATCGAATTCACCATATTCCTTAACCCATAGTGCATGATTTTTCGCTAGGTTATTAATATCAGTTCGATAATCATGCTTATTTCGTATGTTTTTTTCTGAATCAGATAGCTGTTCAATATGTCTAAGCTCTCGATGTTTAAGTGAGTATTCTGTAGCTAAAACCTCAACCTTTTTCCAAATATCTCCACGAGTATCCTTAACTCTAAGGTCATGTATTAAATCATTAATTATTAACTGGCGTTTTTGCTCATTCGGTTCTGCTTTTAAGCATTTCTCACAAAAGTCAACCAGACCATACTCCCAAGAGAAAGCAGACAAACACCATAGAGCACTCGAAAGTATTAGCTCAGAATCTATCGCACTATTTGCAAGTGTTACTATTTGTCTGTCAGACCAACCAACGCGCCTATCTTTCCACCGACTTGCAATACTAAATGCAGATTCAGGCGAAAGAGAAAAACATGTATTTAATGCTTCATCCCTATTCCAATACTTTTCCCTAGCAACGGTTTCACCAATTAATTCTGCACACCTCATAAATCTATAAGCAGTTTCGGGTGTAGAGTGATTATTTTCCGCACTTTTTTTGGCAATACTTACTAATGCATTCCACCTATCAACAGCCTCCTCGCCAAAATTAGACGCTATTTCAATGGCTTTATCGAAGTAACTAGAAGAGTCTGTGGTACTCACACTTAAAACAGCTCTAGCAAGAGAAACGAATTGCTCCGCGTAAGACTCAGGTGATTCATCAACACCATAATTCTGCAAGGTTCTATTCACTGAAGCTTCAATATCATCAATTAATACTTCTAGCTTTGAGTGACGACAACTAACCCTAATGCAATTGATTTCATCATTAAGTGTTAACTTCAGTTTACCTTCTTTAAAGTCACTCAAAAAAAACTGAATTTCACTACTTTGATCAGAATTAAGTAAATAGATATTTTTAAATTTTTGCCTAGTAATTTCGTAAGCAATGGGATCATGTTCTCGATAGCTTAGATAATGAGTAGCTCCAGATTTTTTTTCAGAAACCTTATGCTCTTCCTCTAAATTAATATCAATACCAGCTAAAATTTTAGCTGTGACCATATGCCAAGGTAATAACTTTTCTAATAGTTTTTTTGTTTTATCCAGCTCACTATAATCATGCTGAGAAGAATCTTTTGATGTCCATTCTTTAGGAAGGATGTCTTCTACTTTAATAGAAAATTCATTTTTTAAAGCAGACCTAACACTTATACTTCTCAGGAATAAACTTCGATCACCGTAGTGTTGGTAATCATCGGCTACAGAATATAACCTTGGGGGATCTACATAATAATTTAAAGCACGTAGAATATTTTTTGAGGAGAGGTCATTTATTAAGCATGCCTCAAAAAATGATAAATAAGCATTCGTATTGCAACCAGATCTGTGAATTACATCTGGTTTTTCCAAGCGTTGTGACGGATTAATTATTTTATTTAAACAGCGTGTTAAGCACTCTTTCGGAGGATATTTTCCAACAGTCATTAACTCACTGGTAAGCGCTAATATAAAATGAGAGTTCGCTTTACCATGCAGTGCCATTATTGAAATAGATTCAAATTTTCCAGAATCAATCAATCGACGAATAAACATTTCAGTCACAATAAATATGCACCTAGGAGGTGACCAAGATAAGATATAATCAACAGCACGATGATCACCAAAAAGATGATAATTAGTCATTGCCAGTTCTAAAATATCTCGGTTATCCAACTTTTCATGGAATTGTTCTTCAGATTCTTTGAACTCATCACGCTTATCTATATGACGGTGTAACCAGTGGTGCGCTGAACGCAGGTAACTACGAGCTTCCCCTTGACACTCTCCAATTGATGATAATAATGATGATGAATAAGCGGTTTCTGACCCTTCCCAACTACCACGTATAACTTTTCTATGAGCTAGCTCCTGAACCCTTTCAGCAGATAAAAAACGGCTAGTTAAGTCGCAATTATTAGCTAATATTTCTATTTGTCGCTTATCTCCAGCAATTTCCTCTCCAGCTCGTAATGCAAGCTTTCCTGCTTCAAAATACTTTTCTTTCTTCAAGGCTGCCTTGAAGGCATACTGCAAGCGGAACACCCTAATTTTTCTTGCGTCAAAAGGCCTATTTTCAGGAAGAAGCTCTTCAGATAAGGCAAGAGAAACTAATTCATCAAATAATCCAGCCTTAAGCATCAATATTGGAAGAGTTTCAGAAATATAAGGATATTTTATTGCTAGCGGTTTAATTCGATCAATATATTGGGTAAGTTGATAGGTATCAGCGATAAAACTATCTTGGAACCATTTCTCTGTTGGCTCGTCTCTAAACTGAACAGCATTATCAATCATCCATAGCGGACGCCCAAGTTCTGTAATAAAACTTTTTACTGTGTCTATAGATACATCAGCTACAGCCGCAAGAACTTGTACCGGCACGAATGGCGGTAACGATGCTAGTCCAGTACACATATTATCTATCTGAACACGATAATTTTTAGGGAAACTATCTTTAAGCTTTAATATCGTTTGTTCTAATTGCTTTTCAATCAAGTCATCAACACTAACGGGGCGAGCACCAAAAGACGATAATAGACCTGCAACCGTGTTAATATTTAAACTAAATGAATTTGCTTGTACACGTGGATTACAGCTAGTTAGTCGATTAAACTCTTTCGCATCATTCATGTTCGCATCAGGATAATAATTACGGAGATTTATCAAAGCCTCTTTTTCAGTAAAAGGGTTCAGCTCGATTTTATTTATAGACAAAGGAGGATCAAAATAAGACACTCGTTCAGGCCTTGATGTAAACACTATTCGACAGTTTTCTGGTACTTCCTCTCTTATGAGTTGAGTCGCAAAGCATGTATCGCTAGCATCCATAGCAGCCATTTCTGCGTTATCAACAGCATCAAACAATATAACAAGTAATGCTTCATCATTATTTTTTTTCAAATAATCAGAAGCTTCAGATAGCCTTGTTAAAAATGCTTTCATCCAAAAGTCATCTGGCTCTTGTCTGCTTGGAATTATTGGGGCACATAATCCCTCTTTAGCTAACTGGTTAGATACTTGGATAAATGCATCTACAGGCCTATGCCTCTTTTGGCTGGTGCGTCTATAACCACCATTTCCGAAGCAGTCATAAGCAACAATAAATGACTCATCATTAAACGCATCAGTGATATGTTGACATAAAATGGATTTCCCAACACCGCCATTAGCTGTTATTACGGTATGGTTGTTACTAACTTTAATTGAGCTAATTATTTCGTCTTGTTGTTTTCTTATTATATATTCTGGTATTTCTTCAAATAGTGGGGGAGCAGGAAAAAACTGTTCGATATCAGTTATATCGAATACTTCAAGTACATCATTGATTGATACAGTATTACTCTTCCCTGGCTCTATTTTTTCAATAATTTTAGCAACAAGAAGCTTTGTTAGGTTACTGATATCTTTTGAGCAGGTGATTTGTGCAAGCTCTTTGTGAACATCGTACTTTTGTGCATCATAATTCCCCTCGCTATCCAAAAATTTTAAAGTATTACAAAACTTTTTTAACTGAGCGTCTGTTAACTTCGTATAATCCTTTATCGTTTTGATGAAAGATGAATTAGCGTTTTGATTTGCAGCTAACTTCTCAACATTATCTTTAAAGCTTTTTGCTATAGGTCTATTTGTCACAACAGAAAAATGGATTGTTTTAAAGTTATTCTTTTTACCGCTAAACTCTTTAAACCTCTTTGAAAAACCTACAATCGTATCTTTTAACAAACTTAGGGTAAAAGGCTTATCAAGTTGGGTGGTAGTGTGTTTTAATTGAAAGTAATCAACAGCTCTTTCGCCATTTTCAGTTTCATAATACTCAGCAACATCAACAACACATTCACCAGCTTTATCAGGCTCTAATGACCCCTCAATCGTTAACTGATGTAAATCAGTATTAAAATCTAATAGCTTTAAACAGCGCTTTGCAGCCCATCTATAATGAAAAATATCTCCTGCTCTAGAGAAATGTATTAAGTCTGAATTAGACAATTTAAAGCCCCCTAAAAAGTATTCAAATAGACAAATTTTAATGAATACCTTCATGATTATAAAATCTTATTCACTCGACCTATCTACGCCAAATAGCTATAGATTAAGCAGTGCAAAAAGACACCCATCGGTTAACCAAATCTAAGCAATTATCTAGACATATCCTTCCCGAATTCAAACAATGATATTTTCTACTTTGATAACCACTATATATGAAATTAAGTAAATGTAAGTTGATAAAGCTTTATTTTTTAAGCCTAAAACTATAATAAATAAAAAATAAAGCCTCCAATATATACACTTTAGGGCATAATATTTACTTTATTCCAATGCCTTTTTGTAGTGGTCTAATGATCCCGGACACCATTTAAGGTGGCCATATCTCCACCTTGCAAAAAGAGGTGTTCAATGCCAAAGCAACGTCATACTTTTTTTACTGAATTTAAATGTGAAGTCCCCAGTCAAGTTCTTGCTCAAGGTTATTCATTTTCCCAGGCGGCCTGTTCTTTCGGTGTTGCTGAAACGATTATTCGACGATGGGTAAAACAGCTCAAACAAGAGCGCTCAGATCAAGGCTCTTAATATGGAAGCAAAATCTTTCGACAACGATTATGGCGTTACAAGACGAAACAAAGCATGCGTCGTCGTGGAAATTGCTGGGATAATGCCCCGATGGAGCCTGTATTTCGAAGCTTAAAAACGGAATGGATTCCTGTTAATGGATATAGAGGAATGAAGGAATGGAGGAATGGAGGAAGCCGCAAAAGAGGTGAGCCAATATTTGATGGGTTATTACAATTGGCGACGCCCTCATAAATACAATGAAGGCATACCGCCTGCAATAGCTGAAAAACAAACTCATTTTATGTTCGGAAAGAGTTGACCACTACATATTTCAAGTGAGAGTCACATTTAATTAAGCGTTATTCCCATTATCCCCGCTTGGGCGAGATTTTATTTTTTATTGCAAATTGGGTTAATTTTCTATCGATGTCTATCTGTAGATTCTGAGTCCAAGAATTGTATTTCGGGTGTATCGAGCCATTGTTGTAATGGAGATTTTTCGAATCCAAAT
>CAMRDW010000119.1 GCA_947041315.1 uncultured Enterovibrio sp. | reverse complement strand
CAGTGTATTTCGTGCTCATTTTTACCTCACCCATCATAAACACGCCCCGCTATTTTGGAAAAAAAAAGGGGACGCGTCATGCCTGATTTTGTAAAATGAGAAACCCAGTTAAAAATGAGTTTTTAAAAGAAGGGACTTTGAATCTTTAAACGAGAAACAAAAGTGCATAAAGAACCAAAGAAAGAATCACAAATCCGTTTTAGGTTTTGACTGCGCCCTCAAAGTCCAATCACATAATTCAGCGATGCTCAGAGGCTTCACTTACTTGCCGCAGGCGAGCAACTTCAAGTGTTTTGGCTATAGAAGGAAAATAAACATACGGTTTGATGTTTTTTTATTGAATCTTGGTTAATGCATAATTAAAAATTTTCGATACAATGTTCTTCTTCTTTTTTCAATGGACATCCATATGCGTGGCCTAGGGTTAATTCCGCTTTTGTTTTACCTTCTCGTGCCCACTCTTAGCAAGGCTGGAGAAAATTATCGTCCTTGGAAATCAGAAGTAGAATTCGGTTTTCAGCGCCTAACCGGAAATTCAGACTCACTGATTTTGAATGCACGTCTTGGCGTCGATTATACAGAAGGCCCTTATCGACACATTTCTGAAGGCCGATTTTTATTGATTGAAAAAGACGGCATGGAAGACAAACGAAAAAGCCAATTTGAAAGCCAAGCGAACTATAAATACAGCCAAAAATATTATGTCTTGGGTAACGTCAGTTATGCAGAAGACAGATACGGCCCTTATTTTAACGATTTCACGTTAGCAACAGGTCTTGGCTATCAAGCTATTTGGCGAGAAGATATTTCTTTGCTTCTTGAAATTGGGCCGGGTTATCGCTCACAAATTCCAAATCTTGAGGAAATAGATAAAACCGATCTGATTTTACCTCACAATGTTCAAGAATTAATTTTCAGAGGCCAAAGTGTCTTTGAGTGGAAAATGAAAGAGGGGCTATTTTTCGAAGGTCGCGTCACTATCATCAGTGGGATCAGCAATACCAGCTTTGAATCTCGACTTGCCTTAATCACCAATATCATCGATCCACTGGCAATTAATCTTTCTACTACACAAAAATACATCAATGAAATCCCGCCAGGATTAAAAAATCTCGACTCCGTGTACGCCATAACCCTTGTTTACCGCTTCTGAGCAACACATTCACCCATTTTTATTCATGGCAATGGCAAAATACGCATCTCGACGCTTCAAGAAAAAAAACAGGTGTTTTTTCTAAATTTAGAAATAAAAAAACCAGCCATTGGCTGGTTTTTTTAACGCGACAGTTTTTGAATTACTCAGAAACAACGCTGATTTTTACGGTCGAGAACACTTCAGAATGCAATTGAACACTGATGTCATAAAGACCCGTGTTACGTAATACACCTTCAGGAAGACGTACTTCGCTTTTTTGCATTTTAATGCCAGCTGCAGTGACTGCATCAGCAATATCACGCGTTCCGATAGAACCGAATAATTTGCCTTCATCGCCAGCTTTAGATGAGAGAGTGATCAAATCTAGAGCAGCAATTTTTTCAGCTTTCGCTTTAGCAGCAGAAAGAACGCCAGCAACCTTCGCTTCCAATTCGGCACGACGTGCTTCGAAATGTTCGATGTTTGCTTTTGTTGCCATAACGGCCTTACTTTGTGGAATAAGGAAGTTACGAGCATAACCTGCTTTAACCGTTACCTGATCACCTAGTCCACCCAGGTTAGCGATTTTATCAAGTAAAATAACTTGCATAATCTATTCCTCTATATAACTTGGACAGCGCCGATTAGATGTGCTTGTCAGTGTATGGCAACAAAGCAAGGTAACGAGCACGCTTAATAGCACGCGCAAGTTGACGCTGGTATTTTGCACGGGTGCCTGTAATACGGCTAGGTACAATTTTACCGGCTTCAGTGATGTAATTTTTAAGAGTCAATATATCTTTATAATCGATCTCTTGTACGTCTTCTGCTGTGAAACGGCAGAATTTACGACGACGGAAGAAACGTGCCATGGGCTGATCTCCTGATCTAAATATCTATGATGTTATCGGCATGCAATACAAATTGACCAGAACCATTTCGGGCGGTCTGGTAAGCAAGAAACCCACTTACCTTAATATTGCAGCCTAAAGCTAAATGCTGAGTTTGAGATTGCGACCCCTGCCCGCTCAAAACCACCGATAATCGGCAATAAACAAGTCGTTGCAGTCCAGCTTCCTGTTGTTCCGAACGATGCTCAATGACAAATTGACAATGAGGTATTCCGGCAGGACTCTGTTTTCGAGCTGGCCCTCGGATAATAACTCCGGATAGGACAACCCGATTGGTCATCAAATCAAATTACTCCGCTGCTGCTTCGTCGTTTTCAGAATGCATTTCTGAATGATCGTCACGATCGTCACGACGTGGTGCGCGCTCTTCTTTAGCCTTCATCATGATAGATGGCTCAATGATAGCGACTTTAGTACGCATGATCATGTTACGGATCACAGCATCGTTGAAGCGGAATTGGCTTTCCAATTCATCAACAACAGCCTGCCCAGCTTCTACGTTCATAAGAACATAGTGAGCTTTATGCAGTTTATTGATTGGGTATGCCAATTGACGACGGCCCCAATCTTCTAAACGGTGAACTTGACCGCCTGACTCATTAATAGAACCAGTGTAACGCTCGATCATGCCAGCAACTTGCTCGCTTTGATCAGGGTGCACCATGAACACAATTTCGTAATGACGCATAGGTTGCTCCTTACGGATTATTCAGCTTCCAAGCTGGCTCAGTCATCCAACGGAAGCAAGGAACGAATATAAAAGACTGAGAATTAGGAGGCGGGATAGTACTGAATTATTGCTCGAATAGCAATCACTATTCTAAAAAACAACACGACAAAGAAGAAACACTTACCGCAATGAGAAAAACAGGCCAATGGCGAAGCGTCGAAGTTCTGCGCATCGAAAGATGGGGTGATTGAATGTTGAGAACGCAGCCAACAATCCAGCATCTTCAAAAGCAAGGAGGCCACGCCAAAAAAAGTGAAGATGCTGGTTATGGGCAAAGACAAACGCCCCTAAGCTGCAATGCATTTTGCAAGGAGGCGTTGATCTGATGGTGCTTTTTTGTAATGGCGCTTTTCTGTCGTTATGGGGCTTTTTTGCAAGGAGGCTTTGAAATCCCCCCCGCATTTTCAAAAGAGACGACAGCTATAAAAGAGACGATCCTTTACGCTGGCGCACCGCTTCAAATAAGCAAACCGCCGTTGCCACAGACACGTTCAAACTCGATACCGTGCCTGCCATTGGAATGCGAATAAGTTCATCGCAGGTTTCACGAGTCAGGCGGCGCATGCCTTCACCTTCCGCCCCCATCACAATGGCCATTGGACCTGTCATTTTACTTTGATAAATATCGTGGGTGGCCTCACCCGCCGTCCCCACACACCAAATACCACGCTCTTGAAGCTGGCGTAATGTGCGCGCTAAATTGGTCACCCGAACCAAAGGCACCATTTCAGCAGCGCCTGCTGCTACCTTACTGACCGTGGCATTCAACTGAGCCGCTCTGTCTTTTGGCACGATCACAGCGCACACACCCGCCGCATCAGCGCTGCGCAAACAGGCTCCCAAATTATGGGGGTCGGTCACGCCATCTAAAACAAGAAGAAGCGGCATGTCTGTTTTATCTAAAATGGCTTCGAGGTCATTTTCGTTGTACTTAGGACCCGCTTTAACCCGAGCAATCACACCTTGGTGCGAAGCCCCTTTTGCTTTATTGTCGAGGGTTTTTCTTTCCATTTCTTGCAAGGTGATCCCAAGCTCTTTGAGCTCATTGACCACAGGCAAAAGACGATCATCTTGACGACCTTTTAAAACAAAAACTTCAATAAAGCGTGATGGGTCAAGTTCCAATACCGCTTTGACGGCATGAATGCCGTAAATCATTTCATTGCTCATGAATCACTTCTTTGTATTCGCAGGTTTTACGGGTTTGCCTTTTTGCGACTTTTTCTTTTTCGCTTTTTCTGGCTGGCTTTTTTTTACATCAGAATTGGGCGCCTTGCTTTGGTCTAAGGAGGGCCCTTTTTTCTTTTTATGGCGTCTCGGTTTTCTGGGTTTTTTATCTCCGTCTTTTTTAGGGACTAGACCGTCTTTCAATTTTTGACGAACTGAATGTGGCGTCTGTGAAGCTGAAAGTCCGCTTTCTGTTGGCGTTTTTCTCGCTTTATTGCGGGCTGTTTTTCCTGCGCCTCGGGGCTTACGTTGCGTCCCTTCCAGCTCAAAATCAATCATTCGCTCTTCTAGCTTCACGGAAAGCACTTTAACCGACACTTCATCGCCCAGCCTGAAAACACGCCCAGAGCTTTCACCCACGAGCTTCTGGCTTGCTGAGTCATAATTGTAATAATCATTGTCAAGGTTCGAAATATGCACTAACCCATCAATATTCAATTCATGAAGACGCACAAAAAAACCGAACCCGGTCACATTGGCAATGGTTCCCGCCATGACTTCGCCGACATGATCTTGCATGTATTCACACTTCAGCCAATCAGAAACATCTCGCGTTGCATCATCGGCGCGGCGCTCTGTTTTAGAGCATTGCTCTCCCATGACATCCATTTCATCCATGCTGTAATGCTGTCCACCCGTTGAGGTCACAAGGTCCTCGTTTAAACCTTCTTTTTTTGCAATCAGATATTTGATCGCTCGATGAAGGAGTAAATCGGGGTAACGGCGAATGGGCGAGGTAAAGTGTGCGTATTGATTTAAAGCCAAACCAAAATGGCCTGCATTATCGGCTTGATAAACAGCTTGTCGCATAGAGCGGAGCAACATGGTTTGGATCAGCAGTTGATCCGTTCGCCCTTGGATGAGATTCGCAAGTTTGGCGTAATCGGTCGGCGTTGGCTCTAAACCGCCATCAAGCGACAAACCGAGCTCACTCAAAAAGGCCTTAAATCCACCTAAACGCTCTTCTGCTGGCGGCTCATGCACACGGTATAAGGCGGGTTCTTTGGCTTTATCAACAAAACGTGCTGACGCGATATTCGCCAAAATCATGCATTCTTCGATGATTTTATGGGCATCATTACGCTCAAGCGGAACAATTTGTTCTATTTTTCGCAATGCATTAAAAATGAATTTGGTTTCAATCGTTTCAAATTCAATCGCACCTCTGCGCTCACGCGCACCTTTGAGCACGACATACATACGGTTAAGTTCTTCTAACGCCCCAACCAAAGGAGCATAACGCGCCCTTAAATCTTCATCCCCTTCTAAAATTTGCGCCACCTTCGTGTAAGTCAGGCGTGCATGGGAATTCATTACGGCTTCATAGTGTTTAAAACCCGATAATTTACCGGCTTCTGAGATGGTCATTTCGCACACCATACACAAGCGGTCAACTTGGGGATTCAAAGAGCAAAGACCATTAGAAAGCACTTCAGGCAACATTGGGATCACCTGAGAAGGAAAATACACCGAATTCCCTCGGCTTATTGCCTCTAAATCAAGAGGTGAATGAGGCCGGACGTAATAACTCACATCCGCAATAGCAACCCATAAACGCCAGCCGCCACTGCGTTTTCTCTCACAAAAAACCGCGTCGTCAAAATCTCGCGCATCTTCACCATCAATGGTCACCAAAGGCAAGGCGCGAAGATCAACCCGTCCTTTTTTGGCCTCTTCTGGCACTTCTTCTGTGAAATCTTTGATCTGTTTTTGAAGATCGGCTGGCCAAGCGTGAGGGATATCATGCGTACGAAGCGCAATTTCAATTTCCATACCTGGGGCCATGTTTTCACCCAGAACTTCGATAATTCGCCCTTCAGGACTGTGTTGACGGGTTGGACGTTGCGTGATTTCAACCACCACCACATTTCCCATGCGTGCCCCTTTGCGCGCATCTTGTGGGATCAAAATATCTTGGTTAAAACGAGAGTCATCAGGTGAGACAAACGCTTTTTCGTTTTCAATGAAATAACGCCCAACAATCTGTGTTTTACATTCTTCAAGCACACGCACAACACGGGCTTCTTTTCGACCACGCTTATCCGCACCAGCTGGCTGAACCAAAATAAGATCACCGTGCATCACACTTTTCATCTGATGATGCGGCAAAAGCCAATCTTCTTTATTGCCCTTGCCTTCTGGGCGTAAAAAACCAAAGCCATCACGGTGTCCTATGACCGTGCCTTTTACTAAATCAAGGCGTTCAGGAAGTGCGTAGCACTGGCGGCGCGTAAAAATTAATTGACCGTCACGTTCCATCGCACGAAGACGACGACGCAAACCTTCATACTCTTCTTCCGTTCGAAGGCCTAAACGCTCAAAAAGTTGATCGCGACCCACAGGGGCTGTAAAGGCCTTGATAACCTCAAGCAAATGCTCTCGGCTGGGAATGGGGTTTTCATATTTTTCAGCTTCACGAACTAAAAATGGATCATTGCTATGTTTGTGTTTGTCCTGAGACATATCGGGTTCCCTTAGGCAAAACTTGTCATCAAGTATATTGCCTTAGATGAAAAAAATGGGCGCTCAGCGCAGTGGCTAAGCATTTCTTCGACTCAATAACAAAAATTCATCATCATTTATTCAGGTTCATGTTACCCGCCAAACGAATTCGCATTTATGACAGATCAATTCAGTGATGTCTTTAGGGCTTTTAGGTTTAAGAAAGTCTTCTTTTCTTTTATGAAAAAATCTCTCAAAGCCCAGCAATTGCCACAGTGTACCACCTTCCCTACAGGGTTACGCCTCGGTGCTCACTTTTCCTTTCATCACACCCCCAATATTCAAAAATCACTCAAAAAGAGACCTTTATATTTTTGAGGAAAAACGAAAGTGTCATCTCAAAAAGAAGTGATTTTCAAGTCAGAGGGAAAGATAACAAGGGGAATAGATAAAAAATCTGTTTTATACCCAAAACACTTGAAGTTGTGCGCCAGCGGCAAGTGAGTAAAGCCTCTGAGCGTAGATAGACTCTGTGATGGGGTTAAATGAGCGTAGCCAACACCCACGCAGGTTCAAAAGCGACGGGTATATCCAATTTTAATCAGCGGGGTATTTTTTCAATGATAAACAGAATGAATGGTGTCGAAGGTTCAATAAAGGAATTATAAATTTAAACGCGCTCAATTTCACTGATTTTAATTGCGTAAGTTAAAAAAATGCGAATACTCGGTCATTCTATACCTAAAACACTTGAAGATGCGCGCCTGCGGCAAACGACTGAAGACCCTGAATATAGATGACGGTGTGCTTGGCTTGAGCAAGAGCAGGCAACACGCACGTAACGTCAAAGTCAGCGGGTATAATCGATGATCACCAATAAGTGTCTCGTCTTTTGGCTCTTGCTACGATGTTTCCTGGCATTTTGTTTTCTAATTCTTTTCGAAGCATGGCTATTTTCTTATAGGTGCGCTTATCTGCGGTGATCGTATGGTAAAGCCAGCGATACGCATCTTCATAATCCAATGGGCTTCCAAAATCCGCCACCAACAATTCAGCTAATTCAAGGCGCGCCCGAGTATTTCCTAAAGAAGCGGCTTCTCGAAGATAAGGAATGGCACGATGCGTGTCTTTTTGAACGAGTGTCCCTTTCGAATAATAACGTCCAAGTTGCTCTAAAGCGGCAGGTAAACCCTGCTGCGCGGCCAAACGAATATAATAAATACCCAGCTCAACATCCTGCGTGACACACACACCCCATGCCAGCATGTCTCCATAGAGAAACTGATAAGCAGGAGACTCCACACGGATAGCGCGCGCTTCGATATCTTGTAATAATTGGCAATCATCCTCTTTCACTTGTTTAAGCTGAGTATTTTTATCAAACAATTGGATCAACTGCGATTCATCATATATTGGCAAAGCATCGCCCACATAGGACACATCTGCCCGAGTCGAAGGGAGCGCGAGCATCATCGATATACATAAAATCCGCAGCTTCATATTCACTCACTCGTTAAAGAATAATGGTTTGATTTTCTCTCTTGTTATTTTTGTATCGGCGTCATCAAGCTGAACTTTACCCAAAGAAGAAGAGATCTTTTCATTTTGAAACCACTTTCGGGTAAAAAAATAAATATGTAGCTCTATTTTCTCTTTTAAAAAGAGGAGACAAAAAACATAAACCCTTATTTATCAAAGAACTGAACCCAGACAATAAGGCGCTTATGTTTCTTTCATTATATGAGGTATATTCCTCTTTTCCTGACTTTATTAAGCCTTATCCCCAAAACATTTGAGGCAACCGGTAGGGAGCAAATGAGTGAAGCCTCGGGGCATAAATGAGCGATGTGATCAAGCTGAATGAGTGTAGCCAACCCCCAGGCAGGCTTAAAAGCACCGGGTACACCCTATATTGCTTGGATAGAATGTTTCAATAATTGATAACAAGGAACACACGATGAAGAGTGCATTATTTTCACTTCCGAAAGTCGTTTTACATGAACACATAGAAGGCTCTGTTACTCCTAAAATGGCCCAATTTTTGGCAAAAAAACACGCTGTAACACTGGCAGATGATTTTTTGTACCCTGAAGGAGATTATGACTCAGACGCATTTCCTTACGGACGCTATCAATACGATGAGTCCGATTTTGGCGCTTTTGTCATCGCCTATGATGTTGTCGCCTCTTTAGTACGAGATCCTGATGATTACTACCTCATTTTAAAAGACTATTTAACCAGAAACGCCCAGCAAGGTTTGGTGTACTGCGAGATGATCACCTCCGCTTTTCATCTTTGTTATCGCGGTGATGCTCTGGATAAAAACGCAGATGAAAACACCCTCTTTGATGCGCCGCGCTATCACAAGATCATCGACGCCCTTGAGCGTGCAATGAGAGAAGTTGAGCAAGAATATGGCACCATCACGCGCTTACAGGCTTGCGGGGTCCGGCATTTAAGTTTGGAAAATATCAACCAAAGTGTGGATTTTATCATCGATAATCCGCGAGACTGCATTACAGGTTTCAATATTGCGGGCAATGAAATGGCGGGAACATTTTCTGACTTTCATTACCTGCATGAACATGTAGCGAGTATTCCGCTGGAAAAATCTTATCATGCTGGTGAAATTTGTGGCCCTGAAAGCATTCGCAATGCCCTTTTTTTTGGCGCAAAACGCATCGGCCATGGCATCGCGGCCATCGAAGATGAAGCCTTAATGGAAACATTAATTCAAGACAATGTCTTGTTAGAAATAGCCCCAACCAGCAACCGTATTTTAGTGACTCAATTTGAGCAAGCCTTCACACACCACCCCCTTCGAAAGTTATATGAAAAAGGAGTACGCTTGTCGATTAACACAGACGACGCGGGCCTCTTTGGCACTGATATAGGAAAAGAATATCAATTGGCCCAGAGCGAATTTGGTTTCTCTCGCGTGGAATTACTGGATGTCAGCCTGTGCGCATTGGAAGCGGCTTTTATTGATGCTCAAACAAAACAAACCTTAATTGAAAAGGTGTACGCTCAATTTACCCCTGAAGATTGGAGCGCCTTGGCCGAAAAATGCGAGCAATTAAGCGCCACTATCGATACGCCACAAGAACAAAAAGAAAAACAACAAGAAAAAGACGCGACACCGTCCCTGACAAAAAATGCATTGCTTATACGTTTACAAGAGCGCCTTTCATTTAAAAAATAATCCTCACTGTGCAACGGAAAATTCTGTTGCACAGTGCATTTTACCATTCAATCAAAGGGGATCCATTTGCCTCTAAAATAAACGTAACCCTCTGGATGAATAGCTTACATTTTCATTCGTTTTATGTTAATAAAATCATAAAGTTAATATTAAGTGACAGTGGGGCTTGCCATATCTGCAATAAGAATTCACTACGCCATAAAGATCTAAAATACAGATAACTTAATCAGTTACACATTCGTAACAAAATCAAGCTATCTGGGCGAAAGAGCACAAATAAACAGCTGGCATGAAAGCACAAGAAAAACACTTTAAAGAATTTAATTAAAACGATCATTGCTAAAATCAAGTTGATTCATTCCGTTGCTTAAATGAACCCATTGCAAGACAAGCAAATCAAGAAGATAAGTGCACAGGACGCTTTTGGGAGGTGCGATTTAAATCTCAAGCCTTGTTGAATGATGCACCTCTGCTAACTTGCATGACTTACGTTGATTTAAACCCAATAAGGGCAAAACTTGCCGAGACGCCTGAGCAATCAGAAAACACCAGCATTAAGCTTCGTATTGCTGCTGCTTTAAGGCAGGAGCAACCCAAAACCCTCTTGCCTTTTAGTGGAAATGAATCCCGAAACCAAGCTCATTTATTTGATAATGCTCTGCTTTTTTCATTGCAAGATCACATCGAATGAGTGGATGAAACGGGAAGAATAATCCGCGATGATAAAAGTGGCTACATCACTGAAAACAGTGCGAAAGTGTTGAAAAGGCTCAATATTTCACAAGAAAATGGGTTAAAACTCACCCATAAAATTTGGCTCGATATTCCATGGGCCGCTGGGGCAACTGGAAGAGCTGACCCATTATTGTGATCACTTAGAAAAGCGACGAAGGCATTTTGCTGGAAGTGGCCAATATTTTAAAACGGGCTGATCAATACCCGTCGCCTTTGAAGTTGCGTAGTTGTTGGCTCAAGCGAGCTGCATAAAGCCCCATCTTTCATTTTATTTTCACCGATCACCTTCTCTCATCTCCATTCGATCATTTTTAATTGATAAAACCAGACACTGCAATCTATCTCATTGTTTTAGGATGGGTGGCTCATTCAGTTAGCC
>CAMRDW010000118.1 GCA_947041315.1 uncultured Enterovibrio sp. | reverse complement strand
GGATCTTAAGAAGAAAAATGTTTCCAATATTTATTGGAATTGGAATTGGAATTGGAATTGGAATTGGTATTAATGCGAAGAGGTGTTTTCTTGGCTTTTGCTAAACGTGATTTTTATCTGTCTTGGGTATACGTCCCTTTTAAGCTGCGTAATTTATCGAAAAAGGCGCGCCTTGAGGTGAGGAAAACGGACGTTTATGTTCAGTGGACTGGACTGGACTGGGTTGAACTGGGCTTAGGTGAGGAGGAGAGGCGTAAAAGAAAGTGCAGAGCCAATAAAAGAGCCCATTTTTTTTTGTTCAAGGTATTGAAATCAAAAAAATGGGCATTTTATTGGAAAAGCATGGCGGAGGAGAATTAATTTTTTATGTTGTCTTCTGGTGCTGTGACAGGGTCACCTTTGAAGGTGGTCTTCTCTATCATGATATTATCACGCAAACGTTGCCAAAGTTGTCCAAGTTGTTCATGCCAATACTTTTCAAACTGTTCTAAATATTGTGCGCGTGGGGAGTATTTAATCCAAGGAAGCTGTATTTCTTTTTGTGCCATGAAATTCGTCGGGGCGGGAATCGGATTAAGTCCTGCACTTTTAAACTCATACAAAGCACGGTCCATATGGCTTGCTGAAGTGACGAGCACCAAATGACTGTTGCTGATGACTGCGGCAGCTTGAATGGCTTCCTCCCAGGTGTTTTTTGCCGTTTCCAGTAATAAAATCGATTTTTTATTCACCCCTAAAGCCATCGCGACGCGCGCCAACATTTTGGCATGGCTCACTTCATTTCCCCCATCGTACCCAGATAAAATGAGTTTGGAGGTAGGGTACATCAAATGAATCCGTATTCCTTCGGTTAAGCGCATTAAGGCGGTGCGTGATAACTCCGAGGTTGCAGGTATCTCGTCATCCACAATATGACTGTGCCCAAGAACCATGACATATTCGACCGGCGTTTTCGTTGCGAAAAAGCGACTGTGTTTTCGTTCTAACTTCATCAACAAGGGCGACGTAAAGGGCTGAAATGAAAATAAGCCGATAAGGACCAATGCGATAAAGACAGTCAATGACCCAAGTCCTTTTTTTTGAGTAAACCAAATCAAAAAAAGGCCAAAAAATCCAAGGATCAGTAGTGCAGGTAAGGGCATAAGTAAAGTTGCTAACAATTTTTTTAGTTCAAACATGACGAGTCGCCTGAAATATAGTCAAACAGGGCCAGATGAAGCAAGCAAGCCTTTATTAACGGCTGGCATATGCGAAAATGCATTCTTTACTTGTTATCATAACGAAGGCTCTGTGGCTGAAGATAGAAATTTCGACGATATTGCACACAAATTTGCGAAAAACATTTACGGATCAGGCAAAGGTGAGATTCGTCAAGCTGTTGTGTGGCAAGATATCGAATGCATATTAACACGATTTGAGAAATATCCCTCTTTAGTTGTTTTAGATGCGGGGGGAGGGTTAGGCCAACTTTCCCAGCAAATGGCGCGACGGGGTCATCATGTCACCTTGTGTGATATCTCTTCTCAAATGCTGGCACTTGCGAAGAAAGAGATCACAAAGCTGGGTCTTTTGTCTCAATATCGATTTGTGCATTCCCCGGTACAGGAAATATCAGAATACATTGAAAAACCAATTGATATTTTACTTTTTCATGCAGTTATGGAATGGTTAGCAGATCCTAAAGCGGCGTTAGACATTCTTTTATCACAAGTGAGACCAAAAGGGATTGCGTCTGTGATGTTTTATAACCAGAACGGCTTGCTGTTTAAAAACCTCATTTGCGGCAATTTATCGCATGTACAAGAAGGAATGCCACACAAAAAACGCTTTAAGCTTCAGCCCCAAAAAGGCTTGGATCCTCTGGCTGTGTATGAATGGATAGAGGCGGCTGGCTTTCGTATTTTGGGGAAAAGTGGCGTAAGAACCTTTCATGATTATATGAGAGACGTCAGGGTGGGTGACTATACCTTTGAGCAGCTTTTGGCGATGGAGCAACAATTTTGTCGTCAAGAGCCTTTTATCTCTTTAGGTCGCTACATTCACGTATGGGCAGAGCGGCTTGATGAGGGAACACAAAATATCAATAACAAGGAAACCGGATGAGTGAATTCTCTCTAACCGTCCCAGAGTTGGTCGGGTGGGTGAAACAGAATGATTTTTCTCTCAACTTGCCGCCGGAGCGGTTGGCCTTTCTTCTCGCGGTTGCATTGCTCAGCCATGCGCGTTTCGAAGATGAGCTGACGGAAGGAGAATTGGTCGATGCGTTTCGCATTGTGAGTGATCAATTCGAGCAAGTGAGTGAAACCATTGCATTCCGTGCGAATAACGCCATCAACGATTTAGTGCAATGCCGTCTGTTAAATCGTTTTATCGGTGAGATCACGGAGGGGGCGAGTATTTATCGATTGACGCCTCTCGGGCTTGGGATCACGGATTATTATTCGCGTCACCGTGAATACAGCACATTAAAGCTTTCTATACAGCTTTCGATGTTGGCTGACGAAATTGGAAAAGCGGTGCAGGCGGCTTCTGAAGACGGGGATGCAGATCACTGGCGAAAAAACGTGTACGCGGTGCTTAAATATTCTGTTGCTGAAATTTTTGACAGAATCGATCTCAACCAGCGCACGATGGATGAGCAACAGCAAAAAATAAAAGAAGACATTGCCGCACTCTTAAATCAAGACTGGCAAGCCGCAATTGCCAATTGTGAGCATTTATTGGATGAAACATCAAGCACGCTAAGAGAGCTGCAAGACACCTTGCAATCTGCGGGGGACAGCCTTCAAACCCAGCTTTTTAACATTCAAGAGAAGGTGTATTACCGAGGTGATTTGGATTTCGTCGATACCATGGTGTACACCTTGCAAATGAAGCTTGACAGAATTGTCAGTTGGGGGCAGAAAACCATTGATTTATGGACAGGGTATGATCGACATGTCCATAAATTCATCCGAAACGCCATTGATATGGATAAAAACCGGGCTTTCAGTCAAAGGTTACGCCAATCAGTGACGGATTATTTTGATGCCCCTTGGTTTTTAATTTGCGCCGATGCTGAACGTCTTCTGGATATGCGAGATGAAGCCTTGGTATTGAGAAACGATGAAGTGACAGGGGAAATGCCCGCCGAAGTGGAATTTGAAGAATTACAGCGGGTCAGCGACGCCTTAGGGGATGACATTACACACATGCTGTCGCGTTATAAAGAAACAGGAGAAGCCCTTGATTTATCTTCTGTCTTGAAGCGCTATTTAGCGCAGTTTCCTCACGTTCAGCATTTTGATTTAGCAAGAATTGTCATTGATCAGGCTGTCCGTCTTGGGTATTCCGGATCGGACTTCACCGCCATTCAACCCGATTGGCAATCAATTAACGACTATGGTGCCAAGGTACAATCGAATGTCATTGATAAATATTGAAGAAATAATGCCTGAAGCCTTGGCAAAGGCGCTCAGTAATACCTTGTTTCCCGCACTAGACAGCCGATTGCGTGCGGGACGCCATATTGCCTCTGAAGATTTAGATAATCACGCTTATTTGTCTGAATTTGAAATGGTTTTGCAATCGTTTTATCAACGATATAACGTGGAATTAGTGAGGGCGCCGGAAGGCTTTTTCTATTTGCGTCCTCGTTCTACGTCCTTGATTGGACGCAGCGTTTTATCTGAATTGGATATGCTGGTGGGCAAAGTGCTCTGCTTTTTATACCTCAGCCCTGAACGTTTGGCGCAAGAGGGCATTTTTTCTAGCCAAGAATTGTTTGACGAATTGCTGAGCCTTGTGGATGAAAAAAAATTACTTAAATTGGTCACCTTGCGTGCAAATGGTTCTGATTTAGATAGAGAAAAGCTTTACGACAAAGTAAAAACATCCCTTCGACGTTTACGCCGAATCGGCATGATCATTCCTATTGGGGACACGGGAAAATTTCGCGTGAGTGAGGCTACTTTTCGTTTTGGAGCCGATGTGCGTACGGGAGGAGATGTACGAGAAGCGCAATTGCGTTTAATCAGAGACGGTGAAGCGGTTGTGATACATCAAGAAGAACACAGACAACCCGGTTTGTTAGGGAACGATGACAATCAAATGTCACAAGATAACGAGGTGCAGGCATGATTCAACGTGGAAAATTTCATTCTCTGACGATGGTGAACTGGAATGGTTTCTTTGCTCGCACTTTTGATATCGACAATCTGGTAACCACTTTGTCCGGTGGAAATGGCGCGGGAAAATCCACCACCATGGCGGCCTTTATTACCGCGCTCATTCCTGATCAAAGCTTGTTGCATTTTCGAAATACCACCGAAGCGGGCAGCATGTCGGCGTCGCGAGACAAGGGCCTGCACGGAAAATTAAAGCCCGGTGCCTGCTATGCCGGTTTAGAGGTGTTTAATTCAAGAAATCAGCGTTTGTTTTTTGGTGTGCGCTTACAACAAGTGGCAGGACGTGACAAAAAAGTCGATATCAAACCTTTTATTATTCAAGGGATCCCTTCGTCTGTTAAACCCACCGATATTTTGATTGAGCGCCTCTCGGACACCCAAGTGCGGGTTCGCCAATTAAACGAAATAAAAGAGTATTTGGGGCAACATGAAGCGGTTCATTTTAAAACCTTTAGCTCTGTCACCGATTACCATGCGCAGATGTTTGAATTTGGCGCTTTGCCCAAAAAATTACGCACTCAAGGGGATCGCTCTAAGTTTTACCGTTTGATTGAAGCCTCGCTTTACGGTGGGATTTCAAGTGCTATCACAAAATCACTGCGAGATTATTTGTTGCCCCAAAATGGCGGCGTTAAAAAAGCGTTTCAGGACATGGAAGTGGCCTTGCGGGAAAACCGCATGACCTTGGAGGCCATTAAACTGACGCAAAGAGACCGTGATCTCTTTAAACATTTGATCACCGAATCAACGCATTATGTGGCTTCTGATTACATGCGCCATGCCAATGAGCGCCGTAAAAAATTAGAGTTGATTTTACAACGTCGGGGTGAGCTTTCAGGCTCGCGCCGTAAGCTCAAAACCCAACAAAACACATTGGCCAACATGGGCGAAGAATTGGCCCGTCTCAACCTCTCTCAAACGGGTCTTGAAATCGATTTTCAAGCGGCGTCTGATCATTTCCAATTGGCACAAAACGCCGTTCGACAGCAAGAAAAAATCACACGTTATCAAGAAGACATGGAGGAACTTTCTGTACGCCTTGAAGAGCAGGTGATGGTGGTAGAAGAAGCCAGCTTGCAATTGAGCCAAGCCGAAGAGCAAGCCCATTTAACCGAAGAAGAGGTAGACAGCCTAAAAACGCAGTTGGCCGATTATCAACAAGCGTTAGACACGCAACAAACGCGCTCTCTTCAATATCAGCAAGCCTTAAATGCGCTTGAAAAAGCCCAAAAATTAACGGGTAATCAAGATCTTGATCAAAGTAACGCCAGTGAATACTTGCGCAAGCTAAAAGAAAACGAAGAAAAACAAACGGCGCAGTTATTGAACATCAAATACAAATTGGATCTCTCTCGCGCCACAGAGAAGCAGTTTGAACGCGGGTTGGCCTTGGTGAAAGGGATTTTAGGCCCCATTTCCCGTCAAGAGGCAGGAGACAAAGCCAAAGAGATCCTTGTTAAAGGACGTGAATACAGCCATTTGGTTCAAAATGCAGACGCGCTTTCCGCTCAGCATCGCGAGCTTGAACGCCAAATGCGTCATTATGCCCAGGCAAAAGCCCAGGCAGAGCAGTATCAACGTCAATTTAACATACTGATTAACTCAGAAGAAAGCCTTGAGACGGAGCTTGAGTGCCAAGAAGCGCGTTTAGAAAGAGCAGAAGAGTCCCTTCATGGATGGCTTGAAAATGGCCGTCAAGCCCAGCAAAGAGAACGCGAAATTTCCGTAAAAATAGAGGAATATGAAACATGGGCGCCCGCCTGGATTGAAGCGCAAGAAATACGTGAAAAACTGGAAGAGCAATCAGAGCTGCCCCTCAATGACAGCCAAGCGGTGCTGAGCGCTTTACAAACTTTGACGGCAAAAGAGCGCGTGATGTTTGCATCACGCGATAAATTGGCGGCAGAAAAAGCGGCGTTAGAAGATGAAATTGAGCGTTTGGGACAAGCGGGTGGACACGGAGATCTGCGTTTGCACACCTTGGCCGAGACCTTAGGCGGGACCTTGTTGTCTGAAATTTATGACGATATCACGATGGACGACGCGCCGTATTTTTCGGCGCTTTATGGTCCGGCACGGCATGCCATTGTGGTGCCTGATTTAAAAGGAATCAAAGAAAAGCTGGGGGACATGGATGATTGCCCTGAAGATCTTTACATCATTGAAGGGGATATCGACGCTTTTGATGACAGTGTGTTTAATGCGGATGAAATGGAAGGGGCGGTCTGTGTTCATTTGAATGCGCGCCAAATGCGTTATTCTCGCTTTCCAAAGATCCCTCTTTTTGGCCGTGCAGCCAGAGAGCACCGCTTGAGTGCTTTGCGTGAAACCCGAGAGGAATGGGTTGAAGAGTACGCAAAAATCTCTTTTGATACGCAAAAAATGCAACGTTTAGTACAAAGCTTTAACCAATTTTTATCCTCTCATATTGGCGTTGCATTTAAAGACGATCCTGAAGCCGCTTTAAAAGTCTTGCGTGATGAGCGAAATGCCCTCGCGCGACAAAAAGGACTTCAAAAAGAAAATGAACAACAAATGCGTTCGCAATTTAATGCCTCCAAAGAAGGGATTGCGCTTTTAAACAAGCTCCAACACTCTGTTGGGATTTTAAGCGATGACACCCTTGAAGCACGTTTAGAGGAAATGAAAGCCCGGTGTGCGCATTCTGATGATGCCGTGCATTTTATCCGAGAACACGGAAAAGCGCTTTCTGAGCTTGCCTCGTTGCAAGGTGCATTGGAGGCGGATCCTGAACAATTTGATGCCCTAAACCAAGCTTATCAAGTGGAAGATGACGCCCTTCAATTGTTAAAAAGACAACTTTTTTCTCTGTCTGATTTGCTTGAAAGAACCCCCCATTTCACTTATCAAGATGCGGCGTCTTTGTTGAACAAAAGCGGGGAGCTGAACGAGCAGCTGAAAAACAAATTGGACAAGGCTGAAACACTTCGCGCGCGCACGCGTGAAGATCTGAAACGCGCCCGTGAACAAATGAATCAATATAACCAATTGCTTGCCTCTTTAAAAAGCGCCTACCAATCCAAGAATGAAACGGTGACGGAATTTAAACGTGAGTTGCAAGAGCTGGGCGTTCGCGCTGATCTTGCTTCACAAGAGCGGGCTCAAACGGTGCGCGATGAGTTAAAAGCGCAATTGACGCAATCACGGCTGCGTAAAAGTGAACTTGAGAAAAGTCAGATTTCCATTGAGCTGGGTATGGGCTCTTTGATGAAAGGACTTAAAAAAGTGGCCAAAGAATACATCGAGCTTCGAACGCTGGTGGTAAAGGCCAAATCAGGTTGGGTGGGCGTTTTAAAAATTGCAAGGCACAGCGCGGTAGAAAAACAATTGAATCGGCGTGAAATGGCTTACATGTCTGCGGATGAATTGCGTTCTTTGTCCGATAAATCCTTGGGGGCCTTGCGTATTGCGGTGTCGGACAATGAAGTGTTACGAGATGCGCTTCGGGCTTCAGAGGACATTGCGCGCCCTGAACGCAAAGTGTTGTTTTATGTTGCGGTGTACCAACATCTTCGCGAGCGTATTCGCCATGACATTATTCGAACCGACGATCCCATTGATGCGATTGAAGAAATGGAAGTGGAGCTTGCAAGATTAACAGAAGAGCTGACATTGCGAGAAAAACGGCTTTCTATCAGTTCTGAATCGGTTTCAAGCCTCATACGTAAAACCATTCAGCGTGAACAAAATCGCGTGCGGGTTTTAAACCAAGGCTTGTCGAACATCAGTTTTGGTCAAGTCAAAGGGGTGCGTTTAAATGTGATGATCCGCGAAACTCACACCCAACTTTTAGCGGGTCTTTCTGAAAATGCCGATCAACATCAAGATTTGTTTGGCAATAACCGCTTAACTTTTTCTGAGGCCATCGCGAAACTCTATCAACGTTTAAATCCACACATCGATTTCGGACAACGCTCCTCTCAAGTCATGGGGGAAGAGCTGCTCGATTACCGTAATTATCTTGATCTTGGTATTGAAGTGAACAGAGGTGCAGACGGTTGGTTATTGGCCGAGTCAGGCGCTTTATCAACAGGGGAAGCCATCGGTACGGGTCAAGCCATTTTATTGATGGTGGTGCAAAGCTGGGAAGACGAGTCACGCCGTTTACGCCCCAAAGACGTGATCCCGTGTCGCTTATTGTTTTTAGATGAAGCGGCCCGTTTGGACGTGAAATCGATTTCAACCTTGTTTGAGCTTTGCCATCGCTTAGACATGCAGCTATTGATTGCGGCTCCTGAAAATATCAGCCCTGAGCAGGGGACCACCTATAAACTGATCCGCAAAATTTTTAACGACAAAGAGCATGTGCATGTTGTCGGTTTAAGAGGATTTGCGCAAGAAATGCTTCCTCCGACAGAGCCCGCCACCTTAAACCAAGCGTTACTCGAAACCACAGAATAACCTTGTCATTTCGTTATAAAGAAAACCCGCGAATGCGGGTTTTTTTATTTGTTCACGAAGCCGTCGATAAAGTACGGCGCGAAGAAGTGAAAAGGAACCCACTCTTACTCGGCGCATGCTCTATTTTTTTGAAAAATGAAAAGAATCTCACAGTGAAACGCAAAGCGGTCTGTGAAAGCTTATCTTTGTTTCGTCTTAACTTGAAATCCATGCGAGCTTTGCAAATCAGGGAAACCTTCCAAAAAATATACGCGACGACCAGCAAAGAGGATTTTGAGGCAAAATGAAAGAAGTGCTCTTTCTGGGCCACTTAACGTCGATTAAAGTCAATGATCAAAGCGGCCAAAATGATAAAGCGTCACAGGGACGGCGTTTTGAATTGGAAAGACAGTCAAATCAACAATGGTTTGTATTTGAGCCGAGTGAATAAATTCTGTTTACCCACATAAAATTCAAAAGAGCCACAAGAAAGAGGACCTATTATGCTTTTTAACTGAAAATTAGCAATGAGTTTAAGAGATATTCTATTTTTTCAAAATGGCGCAATCACAAATTTGCACCCACACAATCTAAGTTCATCACTTGGGAAAAGCCCCGATAGCGGGGTCTTTATTATCTATTAATATTTTTTCGAGAAGTCAATGGAAAAACTGCTCTCTTCTCGCTTAAGGAGTAGGTCACCGTCCTTTGCAGAAACCCTAACAGCAAATGCAGTTACATGACTGCCATCAAGTGTGAATACATTTTTATCTATCAAGTCCATAATCTCTCCAATATAACCTACGACTTCTCCATGAAATAAAGGCAATCTCTTTTTTAATTCAGAAGAAAAAAGCTGAAGAAAACTTGCAGATTGTCCATTGTCATATATTTCGTTTAGTCTTCTTTGTTGAAATAATTGTTTAACTTCTGTTTTTGTATATGGCGTGTTTTTAGAATTACACGCTGTAAAACAGCCTAATAATTTAATGCTTGTATTTAAAGGAAGCCCCATATCAACAAGATTCTGAACAATATCTTCGACGGTGACCATTTCATCTCCGAGTAGATATCCTGGCATTCCAGCCGTTGAATGCCCTGAAATTTCAAGGACGATTTTTTCTCCTCCTTCTATAAAATTAAATCCTACTTTTGCTTCATTGTATTTCCTAAAATGATTTACAAATCTATGGGTTAAATATTGATTCTGTACAATCGTCAAATCTTTATTAACACGTTGCATAATCTCTAGCACTTGATTTTCTGAACTCGGTTTTAGCAATATATCAAAAAGCTCCCTGCTTTCTATGTGTTGAAAAATTGGAACTGTTCGTTGTCTTGATTCCAAAGTAGAGTACATATCCCAAACAAAATAATCTAATGCCTTTTGAGAAGATAAATCACCAGGGAAGTATCGATATACAATAAATTGATTTTCTTGAGACCAAATCATGTCATTTACCCACTCGAGAGTATTTCTGTCTATTCCTTGTGTGGGGTTTTCTTTCAAGAGTGGATGCTGATTTATTAATACTTGCAGCATTTTTTTACCGTAGATACTCTCTATACTATTTAGTAATTCAACATTCGTTTTAATAAGAGGGTCTAACCTCATTTTTTCTAATTCGAATTTTATTTTTTCCGGTGAGCAAGGAGATGCATATAAATTAAAAGTGAATATGAAATAAACAAGAAGAGTCTTTAAAAAGATATTTTTCATTTTTTATCATTGTTTCGATGAATGCAAGGTGGTAAGTGTATCGCATAAATCAATCATTTAAAATGACAATTATTCCTTTTTTAATTCTCGGTTTTAAAGAAGGGCGAACGTATGAAGGTATTCTAATTATTTTATTAAGGCGTGTCGTATAAAAATCAATCACAAATAAAATGAATTAGTTCCCTGTTCAGATAATTAGAAAGCCATTTATTACAAGAAGCAGCGTTCCTTTATTTTTAAGATATGCCAAACTCATTCAGGCAGGGCGAACCATGTTCTGAATAATGGTGATAACAGGCCGCTTTGTTTGTTCACAATATATTCATCAATGATTATCTTATTTTTATCATATTAACTTACATGAATCTGTCTTTATACTCTTCATTCATTTTATCGCCTAAATAAACAATCCCACAAATATTATCTCAAGTGAGGTCAATCATGCCTTTTTCTGTTAATTCCTTGTTCATCTACAATGCGCGCACGCTGAAAATTGCTAA
>CAMRDW010000117.1 GCA_947041315.1 uncultured Enterovibrio sp. | reverse complement strand
AAACATCAGTAAACAAAAGAGGCAATGAGTGAAGCGTCTTCGGTCCAACACCCGTCACTTTTGAAACGACAGATCAGAGGCGCATAATGGAAGCACCCGAGCATAAACAAACTCTGTCATTGAACTTCGAGAGCGGAATCAATACCCAAGTCGTTTAAAAGGTGAGGACGAAGCGCCAGAAAAAACGGCGCGTCAGATCAAAAATATTGAATCAAGCTATTAATATCAAAGTTTGTTTTTAATTGCAATTGTTAGTCAAATGTAATTCTAAATGTGTGAGATTGTTCTCTCTAATTCATTTTTAGCGCCAATTTATTCGTGCTTATTATTGTTTTTTATTTACATATTTCTATTCCCAAGACACTTGCATTTTCGGCCTACGGCGAGTGAGTGAAAGGCCTGAGCATCGATGAACTCAGTGATTGGATAGAACGAACCGAAGAGGCATCCGCGTCAAAGGCGATGGCTATAAAAATAAAGCCCGCGAACAGGTCGCGGTCTTAAATAAGCGTCTTAATCTATTTTAATTTGATTTGATGTCGCCCATGAGAGATTTTTGCTTTTAAATATTGCTGGTTGTCTTTTTTTAAATAAGTTTGTGTGGATAACACTGACTCCAATTCAATTCCAAGCTCTTGTATTTCTTTTATTTTCTTAGGGTTATTCGTGATGAGATGGATCTTTTTTACATTCAAGGCTTTTAACATCAATGCCGCGTCTTCAAAACCCCGTAAATCATCAGGAAAACCCAAACGATGATTGGCTTCATAGGTATTCATTCCCTGACTTTGCAATAAATAAGCATCCAATTTATTGTAAAGACCAATACCACGACCTTCTTGACGCAAATACAATAAAATGCCGCCTTCTTGCCCCATTTTTTCAATGGACTCATCAAGCTGCTCCCCACAATCACAACGCGAAGAATGGAAAACATCTCCTGTTAAGCATTCTGAATGCATTCTAACCAATGGGGGGGTCTTTTTTTTGTCCGCTTCTTGAAAGACCATCGCAATATGTTCATTGTCCGAATGAAGACCATCAAAAGACAAAATCTCAGCGGGAATACGGCTCCCTAAACCCACATTTAATGGGACTCTTGCTCTAATTTTTACCATTTCATGCATTTCTCTTTAATGGGGTTAACCCTGGATGTGAACCTCTTTTTTCCGCTTTACTCGTCGTCTTTAAAGCTGCGTGCCTGCTGACTTGGCTTTCTATCCCATCACAGAATCCTTCTATGCTAAGGAGCGTCGTTCCCTTGGCGCAGAGCTGCATCTTCAATGACTTTGGGTATAAAACGAAGAAAAAGAAAATCGAATCCAAATAAAACAAAGTACGCTCTCAACAAAAAAGTGATCCTAACAGATGCATAATAGAGGCGCCAATTTATACCCGTCACCTTTGAAGCTGCATGGGTGTTGGCTAGCAAAGGGGTTCACTCGCTTGTCAGGTGCGCATTTTCAATGACCTTGTACATCATCTTAATCGCCTGATAACCTCCGCCGGATTGCCCATCACAACAGCAAAAGGCTCCACATCTTTCATCACCACCGAGCCGGCCTCGATTACGGCCCCTTCTCCAATTGAAACCCCTGATTTTAAGAGCGTGTTCCCTAAAATAATCACATTATTTCCAATCAAGATGGGCAAGGATATTTCATGTTCTTTGTTTTCTATTTCTAAGGGCAACAAGCTTTGTGTCGCGGTGTACAAACAGACATTCGGACCTATCAATACATTATTGCCAATTTCCAAGTGCCCACTGTCAATAAAGGTGCAATTCGGTCCAATTGCGACATTGTTCCCCAGATGGACATTCATGCCATATGCACAAAAAAAAGGGGCTTCAATCACCACACTTTTGCCCCGCGTGGCAAACAATTTGGTCAGAAGCATGTCTTGTCCTTGCTGATCAGCCGGATCTAATGCATTAAATTGTTGACACAAACGTCTTGATGCATATCGAAATTGAATCAACTCAGGATCCGCTGGACTGTAAGCTCTTCCTTGCTGCATCTTTTCAAATTCGGTCAAAATGGGATCCTTCAATTTGCGAGAGCTCCCCCCTCTCGCATCAATACGAAGACGGAGAAGGAGAGGTTGAAATTTCATTTAAAACATCTGCATATTCAGCAAGAAACAGTTTACCTGCAAGGATCCCACTTTGATAATCTTGATCAAGATGATGAGGCTTACTTAACAAAGGATGACTCAATAAATACTGAGGCGGTGAAATTTGAAAAAGGGCAATTCTTGCTGGCGGCTGCGCCATAAAATCGATCGCATTTTGATAGGTTTCAAGATGCTTGCTGATCATTTCAAACATATCGGCAGACAAGCGCTGTTCTAATGGCATTTGTAAACGGTAAAGAAATTCACCTCCCACGAACCCTGACCAGGCATTTTGATAAAAACCATCAGGAAACATCTTTTTAAATCGCCCCCAATCAAGCCGCGAGGCATTGTTTGCATACCGAACATTAAGATCTTGAAAGCGCTGTGATAATTGGCGCTGAAACGCAGAAAGTTTATCCAAATGCGTGTCTATATTGAACCTTGAAAAGGCAGGAGAAAGCGGACTTTCAAAGCCAGAAAAAAAGGACGCACTTTGAGGGGGTAATGCAGGCTCTGTACGCAGGACAACAATGACGTCAGCCCCTCGATTAAAAGCTTCTCGAACAGGGATTGCTGCACTGACGCCACCATCAATGTAATGATCCTTCTTTATTTTTATTTTCGAAGGCGACAAAAAAGGCACCGCGCAACTGGCTTTTAATACCTCTAACCAATTCTCTTCAAACAGACGAAAAAAATGGGACTCCAAAGTCCGGCTGTTCGTCGCACTGGCATAAGCGAAACGGTTTTTTAATGTCGCTTGCGCTTTTTCAGAATATCCATGGGTCGCGTCAGTAATTCCGGCGGCATCAAAGGCCCAATCCAGATCCATGCCTTGTTTATTCTTTACATACTGGAGCAAGTTAAAAAACTTCTTATTCGTGGTGTAACGCGCAATAAATTCTTGGGCAAAACCTTCATTTCGCAGAATATAGGCGCACAAATTTAAAGCCCCGGCCGAAGTGCCTATGTAAAGTTCAAAAGGGTCAAAACGGGCTTGTTGAAAACTATCAAGCACGCCGGCTGAAAAAACCCCCTTTTGTCCTCCCCCTTGGGCAATCAGAGCGACACGTTTTTTTCGAGAAGAAAGCATGAATGAACGAGGGTCTAATATAGTGTTCTCCCTGAGCGGTTAAGAAAAAAACAACATAAAAACGCCCATGATCGTCGCGTTTTTATGCTAAAAAAAACGCATCAATTAGCCAAAGACGGCCAAACTCGCATAACAAAAAATCCCCGTAAGGGTTAAAAAAACAATCACTAAAGTAACTTTTAAATTTTTGTTCATTCTTTTCATCCCTGTTAACGCATCCATAAAGAGTGTGGCTATCCCCGTCGCCTTTGACGTTACGGGAATGTTGAATATATACCTGCAGCAAACGAGTGAAGGCCCTTATCATCGATTGACTCTGTGATTGATTTTAAGCGAGAGCGGCCAACACCTACGCAGTTTCAAAAGCGACGGGTATACAACTAGATTATACAGTGCAATATTCGATGCAAGTGCATTTTTAAAAAACGCAGAGCCCTTATCTCATCCAAAAGAGAAGCACGCCTTTTTTTTGATAATTTCCTCGTAAAAACAGTTCATTTCCCGTCTTTACTTTCCTTTTTTTACGCTGTTGATGGAGATCAATAAGGCGTCTATTCTTAGGCCTTATTACCTGTATTTTTGCGAGTAAAAGTGCATGCTCCCCCCTTCAATAAAAAACCCATCTCAAAAAATCCCTTCGTTTCCTGCTCTGGCCTGCTTAATAAGTTACATTGTCACGCATAAAACCCCCTTGATCATTCTTCTCCTTTCTCTTTTTGTCGGTGTCATTGCAGGTTTACTTTCTACCTTCTTTGATCTCGCCATCGACGCCATCATGCATTTTAGAGACAAAGAAATGCGTCAAAATGTAAGCTCCCCTCTTTTGACCGCCATTGGCGTCATCAGCAGCAGCGCTGTATTTTGTGCACTCGGTTTTTACCTTGTTATGCGTTTTGCTCCCGAAACAAAAGGCTCAGGGATCCCGGATATAGAAGGGGCATTAGATGAAATTTCTCCTGTGCGATGGTGGCGTGTCATTCCCATTAAATTCATTGCAGGAATTGCCACTGTCAGTTCAGGCCTTGTTTTAGGTCGAGAAGGCCCTTCAGTTCAAATGGGCGGAAACACGGGCGCCATGATCTGCGCTCTTTTTAAACAAAAATCCAGTGAAATACGCCTTACCCTTATCGCTTCAGGATCGGCCGCAGGCCTTGCGGCCGCTTTTAATGCGCCGATAGCCGGGATGATGTTTGTAATAGAAGAAATGCGCCCTGAATTTAAATACAACCTCATTTCAATAAAAGCGGTGATGATAGCCTCCATCATGGCCACCGTCGTCTATCGCAGCATTCAAGGGCAAGCTCCCATGATAGAGCTCCCTGTCACGCACAATGCCCCACTTTATTCTTTGTTTTTATTTTTGATTTTAGGGGGGCTTTTCGGCGGACTCGGGGTCATTTTTAACGCTTTAGTGATAGCACTCATGGGGGGATTTGAACGGCTTCATCAAAATAAAATAACACGCTTTATTGCTCTTGGTGGGGTCTTTGGCGCAGTCTTTGGCGTGATCTTGATATTTTTTCCTTCCATTTCAGGTTCAGGCGCAAGCTTAATCCCAGAAGCCGTCAACGAAGAAATGTCACTTTCAATGCTGTTTCTTTTGTTTTTTTTAAGAGCAGGAACCACTCTTTTGTGTTTTTCTTCTGGTGCGCCGGGTGGCGTATTTGCCCCGATGTTGGCCCTCGGTGCATTATTTGGCGCTTGTTTTGGAACCCTGTGTACCTCTTTTTTCCCCTCTTTAGAGATCAGCATTGGCATGTTTGCTATCAGCGGGATGAGCGCTCTTTTTGCCGCAACAGTCAGAGCGCCTGTGACCGGGATTTTACTCATCATTGAGCTGACCCAAGAATACACCTTGATTTTGCCTTTGATGATCACCGTCCTTGGAGCAACAATCACAGCCCAAGCGTTAGGAGGACAACCACTTTATTCCCTTTTACTGGCACGCTCTATCGAAAAAGAACAAAAAAAAGCCGCCCTCACAACAGAAAAATAACTCAAAAAGCGCCCCCATTTCACACTTTTTTTCCTTCAGTCCCCTACATTTAAATCCCAACCCACCCCAGCCCAGCTCTGCTTCACATTTTCACATTCATCCGCCCCGCCCGACAATGAAAGTCAGCATCGGTCTTCAAGTAAAAGGCCTTTTCAAAAAAAGGGGCGTCTTTTCGACTGCTTATTATCTGTCCACATCTCGCAAGTTCATTTCCTTTGGGTATAATGCCTCATTTTATATACCCAACGTCATTGAAGATGCGCGCCTGCGCTAAGTGAGTGAAGCCCCTTGAGCAAAAATGTGATTGGGCGGAACGAGCCTTGCCAACTCCCACGCAGCATCAAAGGCGACGGGCATAACAATAAAAGGAAGACCTGCATGACACATCAAAAACGTGTCTTGGTTGTTGATGACGATTTAGAAATCCGTGCGCTGCTCAAAGAATATTTGTCAAAAGCCGGTTACGACGTCTATACCGCGCAAAATGGCCAAGAAATGAAAGCAAAGCTTTCCGTACAATATCCTGATTTGATCCTTTTGGATGTGATGCTCCCAGGAGAAGACGGATTCACCTTGTGCAAATATGTTCGCCAAGACTCCAGCGTCCCCATCATCATGTTAACCGCCGTTTCAGATGAAACAGACCAAATTATCGGACTGGAGCTTGGCGCAGATGATTACATCGCCAAACCCTTTAGTCCTCGCCAACTTCTCGCTCGCATTCGGGCCTTGCTGCGCCGCACACAGCAATTACAAGAAACCACACTCACTAAACCTAAAGCCATCCGTTTTTCTCAATGGCGATTAGATCCCAGCACACAACGCCTTAATCACCTCGTCACAGGACAAGAAGTGGAGATCACCTCTGCAGATTTTTCTTTATTGATGTTCTTTATTGAAAATCAAAATACCTTGCTCGACCGCGATGCGATATCCAATGCCACCCGAGGCCGCAATTGCCAACCTCAAGAGCGAGGAATCGACGTCCAAATCAGCCGTCTTAGACAACGATTAAAAGACAATGGAAGAAACACGACCATTATCAAAACCGTCAGAGGAAATGGGTATATTTTTGTCGCAGATACCCTTTATGAGTCTTAATTTAAAACGCTATTTTTGGCCCCGCTCTCTTTTGTCTCGCACGCTTTTATTGACCGTGTTGTCTGTTTTCCTCGCCCAAGGCATTGCCACTGTGTTTTGGTATACCCAATCTAAAGAGCGTGAAATTGAAGGATTAAACTTCGCCGCCGAAAGCATGGGCAACATGTTCGCCACAACCACCACCTTTTTTCAAACCCTGCCCATTGAATACCGCGAAATTGCTTTAGAGCAACTCAGAAGCATGGGGGGGGCGCGTTTTTTTGTTTCATTTAATAAAGAAGAAATTTTAATCAATCCCATCCCCCAAAATGATGCAAAAAGCGAAGCCATCGCCACGCTTTTAAAGGTGCTTAAAAATCAATTGCACAATATAGAACAAATCAAAATCGAATTTTCATACCGAGAAAATTTGAATGTACTTAATAACAATGTCTTGCTTTCAGACTTACCTCGGTCTTGGGCACACAACACTTTAAACCTGGGGCCGCCTTCTGCTCCCATTTTGGTGGTCCAAATTGAATTAACAAAAGGACAATGGATTTACATTGCCGCCATTTTACCGGCCCCATATCTTGTTCTTGAAAATGCCCTCATTCATGCCGATCAACTCGTTTTCTTGGTGGCCATCACCACCCTTTTATTGTTTTTTACTTTTACCCTCATTCGCAATCAAACCCGTCCCCTAAAACGTCTAGCGCAAGCCGCTAACCGCTTAAGCGCCGACATAGAACAACCCGAGCTGCTCAAAGAAGGGGCTTCGGAAATCACCACCGTCACCCATGCCTTTAATTTGATGCAAAAACGAATTCAACGTTATATGCACGACAGAGAAAAACTGTTTGGCTCGATTTCTCACGATCTAAAAACCCCCATTACCCGCCTTCGTTTACGGGCAGAGCTCATTGACGATGAAATCCAAACGGCCAAAATGAACCAAGATCTGGATGAGCTTGAAATGATGGTCAAAGGCGCATTACAAACCGTCAAAGACACAGACATTCACGAAAATGTCACCCAGATTGATGTCTTTCATATTTTAAGCTCCATTGCAGAAGTTCATAATCATGAAGATCTGCGCGTGCGCCTACGCGGACCTCAAAACATACGCTTTCGATGTAAACCCTTGGCCTTCAAACGTTGCCTCACCAATTTAATTGATAATGCGGTGAAATACGGTGAGAAGGTCATTGTTTATCTTTATGATAATGACCATTCATTGGACATTACCTTGCTTGATGAAGGGCCGGGAATACCCGAAGAATACAAAACAAGCGTATTTGAACCTTATTTTCGTCTTCATACCGACAATCATGGAACAGGGCTTGGGCTCGGAATTGCGAAAAACATCATTCATGCGCATGGCGGCGAGATCATTTTATCAAACCGCCCTCATCGCGGTTTACAAATTGACATCGTATTGCCTAAGGTCGATCAATGAAATCTAGCCCTCTCCTATTATGCTGTTTGCTTTTTTTAGCCTCCCCATTCGCGACCCCTGCCACATTGCCTCCCATTGAAAGCCCCCCATCCAAAAAGATGAAGCGCATTGAAGTTTTACATTGGTGGACAAGTGGCAGCGAAATTCAGGCTCTTCACTCTCTCAAACAAAAAATGGAAACAACCGGGCATCATTGGCAAGATTTTGCCGTCGGGGGGCTTGCAGGTGAAAGCGCCAAAAACACCTTACGTATTCGCGCTCTTTCTGGAAACCCACCCAATGCGGCACAAATTAAAGGGCCAGAAATTCATCTGTGGGGAAATTCGGGATTTTTAACCCCCCTCAATGATCTGGTTCAAACAGAGGATTGGGATACACAGATCCCCGCTAAAATTGCAGACTATTTGAAAGTGAAGGAGGAATATATTGCGGTTCCATTGAATGTCCACCGTGTGAACTTGCTGTGGGCGAACCCCATGCTTTTTACGCTCTCTGGCGCTCAACTCCCTCACAGCCTCGATGAATTTTTTATCGCGGCCGAAAAAATTAAAAAAGCAGGCTTCACCGCCTTGGCTCTCGGCAATGAACCTTGGCAAGAAGCCACTTTATTTGAAAGCATTGCCTTGGCTGTTTTAGGGACGGATGATTTTAAAAAAGCCTTTCTCCTCGGAGACGAAACGGTGTTAACAGGGGAAAAAATGCACCTTTCACTGACGACGTTTCGTCGAATGAAGCAATACACAGACTCAAAATCACCGGGTCGAAATTGGAGTGCCACAACCGCCCTTTTAATCCAACAAAAAGCGGCCATGCAATTCATGGGAGACTGGGCCAAAGGCGAATTCATTGCCGCCCAAAAAAAAGAAAACATTGATTTTGTTTGCCTTCCAGCGCCTGGTACCCAGCATCAATTCTCTTTTAACACCGACTCTTTTGTCTTTTTTAAAACGAAAGATAAACAAATCCGAGCCGCTCAAAAAGCAATGGCAAATCTAATATTAGAGCCTGAATTTCAAAAAGAATTTAATCTTCGTAAAGGATCTATTCCCGTTAGAATGGACCTAGATATCCACGCCTTTGACGCCTGCGCGAAAGCGTCAAAGCAGGCCTTTTTACACGCCGCCAAAACCGATAATTTGCTTGCCAGTGTGTCTCACAGCATGGGCCTCGGTCAAGCGGGGCAATCCGCCTTGTTCGATGTGCTTTCTCGATTTTTTAACAACGACGAGATCACCCCAGAAGAAAGCATTCGTCATCTTCGCGCCGCCGTTTTAGCCGATAAGCTCTGAGGGACCACGGTATCAAGTCGGTTGAGTTTAAAGTTGAGATATATTTTTATATGTTTTTTTAAAGGGTGTTTTTGAAGGGCAATTTGGGGGTTTCAGGCCAGAGCGGAGCCAACATCCAAGCTGTCAAGCTGTCAAGCTGTGTGATCTTTTTTAACTTTTGCCCCTGGTGTTTATTAAGCCCTGACCGATTCACCGATTCACCGATTGCCACGCTCAAAAAAGCCATTCATACGCATATCAATGTCTCCTTTTCTGCTCTTAATAGGCGCATTTCAATCAGTAATTTCAATTCCAATCGGTCGTTAACCCGAGATTTCGCGGAAAAAATCATTGAGAACAAGGCAGAAATATCAAATAGGCGATTTAATCGGTTCTTTTGCGCTTGGATTAGTGATGTTCATCATTCAAAGTCCTGACTCGACTTTGTCATTTTTCCGTTGTTTGAAATTCAATGTTAGAATCTCCCTCATATTTCACGTCGTCTTTTTCAAAGACGATAAAACACAAGAATAAAGGCAATATCCGCCATGATAAACAACTCAATACAGTGGTTTCCTGGCCACATGCACAAAGCGCGCAAAGAAATTGAAGAAGCCATTCCACGTATCGATATCATCATTGAAGTATTGGACGCACGGATCCCTTTTAGCAGCGAAAACCCCATGATCCGCCGCATTAGGAAAGACAAACTGGTTATCAAGGTATTAAATAAACGTGATTTAGCCGATCCTGAGATGACCGCCTTGTGGCTTGAACACCTTGAAAAAGAGCAAGGAGTAAAAGCCATTGCTATCACGACAAATGAAATCAGCGAAGTCAATAAAATCATGGATCTTTGCCAAAAATTGGTTCCACATCGTACCGACATGGGAAAACAAATTAGAACCATGATCATGGGGATCCCCAATGTTGGAAAATCAACCATTATCAACACCCTCATAGGACGCGTTGTTGCAAAAACAGGAAACCAACCCGCAGTGACCCGTCAACAACAACGGATCAATTTGCCAAATGGCATTGTCTTGTCCGATACCCCCGGAATTTTATGGCCAAAAGTTGAAAACCCACACAGTGGTTTTCGTCTTGCCGCAACGGGTGCGGTTAAAGACACGGCGATGGAATATGATGAAGTGGCTTTTTATACCGTTGAATACCTTGCAAAAGCCTATCCTGAGCAGCTAAAAAAACGCTATCAAATAGAAAGCCTTCCCACTAATGATGTCGAACTCATGGAAGCCATTGGAGAAAAAAGAGGTTGTTTACGCTCAGGAGGACGCATTGATCTTCACAAAGCGTCTGAAATACTGATCAATGATTTAAGAAATGGCGCATTGGGGCCCATCACCTTAGAGCATCCTGAGATGATAACGAAAGAATTACTGGAAGTGGAAGAAGAAATATCCAGAAAAACAGAAGAAAAAATCAAAACAAAAGAAGAAAGAAGAAAACGCTACCTGCGAAATAAAAGATAATATAGATATATTATTCTTCGCTCTTTTTAAAGTAGGTTAAAAGGATTTATTCTCACGCGTCCCATCCTGCTGAGCGTAGGTTTTTTTCAAGGTTTTTGTTACTCAGGACAGAGTCTGTCCTGAGTTTTGTATCCCTGTTTAAGTTTAAAAAGACATCGGCCAAAAACAGATTCAGTATAAAAATGAATCCAGAACATCTAATTTATTTTTGTACGTATACCCAAGACACTTGAAGATGCGTGTAGGCGCCAAGCAAGTGAAGCCTCTGAGCATAGAAAGATTATGTGATTGATCTTAAGCGAGAGCAGCCAACACCCACGCAGTTTCAAAGG
>CAMRDW010000116.1 GCA_947041315.1 uncultured Enterovibrio sp. | reverse complement strand
AGCGAAGCCACTGAGCATAGACGGACATCTCATTAAGCGTCGAGTGAACACCCAAGCGGTTTCAAAGGTAACGGGGAAATTGTTTTACACGCACAACCAAACTCAATACATTACAACAACAAAGAACAAGGGCGATTTCAGAGGGTATTATAAGATACATTTTATCCATTTCCCCTCCCGTGTTCTTATTTTAACCCCACAATCCATTGATACGATAAATAAAAAGAAATGAATAAAAACACAATACATTTCCTTTTCATCCTTTTCACGGGTTTTTCCTTGATAGGTTGCTCTCAAGCATTGAATGATTTAAAAGACACGCCTTTTTTTCCGTCATTTAAAGAAAAAAATATTTATATCTCCAATAAGCGTATCCATGATCTTCCTTTTGCCAGTATTTATGCTCAAATTGAAGGACACCCTCAGGTCTTTATGATTCTTGGCTTTACCGCCTTACCCGTCTCCAAATCTCCTGGCACCTTAAAGGATCATTTTAAGCTAAAATGGCTTTCCGCCGATCACCAAATGCTGGTGACAGAATATGGCCGAATTATTAAAACGGTTAATCTAAATGGAAGCAATCTTTCTTCTAGTTATTCTTATCAAAGTGACCCTTTGGCTCTCGGACTTTTAAAAAAATCAACACCCAAGAAATGGGTTCGAAAAGTAGACTGGCAACCGGGAAATTATATTGGCTATCGTTTAACATCTCATTTTGTAAAGCAAGGTAAAACAACCTTGAAGATCAATGAAAAATGGAAAAAAGTCATTTATTTCATTGAAGATGTCACAAACCCTGAACTCGATGTGACTTATCAGAATCATTATTGGCTTCACCCTGAGACAGGGGCGGTTTTAGCCTCTCATCAAATTCCTGCTCCGGGCATGCCAAGCATCAAAATCACCCTCTTAAAAGCCTTCGGACAAAAGGGAAAATAACATGTTTTCTTTCATTCAAGCCTTTTTTAAAAGAGGCTTTCTTTTTTGTTTTCTTTTATTTTCCCCTTTTCTTTCTGGCAATGAAATGCAGTTCAATGAACCGCTTCAGAAAAAAAAAGTGTTCCTGACAATAAAAACCCATTCAAAAACAAAAACACCGCTCTCCGCTTCATTTAGTTCCCCCCTCCGTCTTTCTGAGATCCTAACACAAGCAAGCACCGCTCTAAGAGCATCACAAAAAACATCCTTCCCCATGAATCATGCAAGCGACAGTATTTATTGGCCTGCAGCTGGGCTTTTTGACGACACGCAAGAAAAAAAAATACAATCAAAATTAAAAAAAATTAAACAGCAATTGAAAGAGCTAGAAAAACACTGGTCACACTCTCCTGAGAAAGTCAGGGCCTTACAATCACTGCGCGCGTTTATAAAATCATCTCAATTTAAAACACGTCTCTTGAAGGCACTTGATGAAGATCTTTATTTATCCGGCGGAATATTTAATCCTCTTCTGCACGGCAGCATGACACTCCTCCTCCCCTCTCAACCGACGTCTGTTTGGGTGATTGGGGGCGTGAAGCGCAACACCGAATTGCCATTTATTTCTGGGAAATCAATCAACCAATACCTTGAACGCGTCCCAGAACTTTATCAATTTAATGTTAACGACGTTGTCATTATCTCCCCCAACGGGACCACAGAAACGCACGGAGTGGCTTATTGGAACACAGAAGAAATAAACGTGCCGCCTGGCAGCCTTATTTTTGTACCCTATCAAGACTTGCCTCCCCGTTTTTCTTCACTCAATGACGCGCTTAGTGCACTTTTTCAAGATCGAGTTTTATAGTCATGTTTTTTCATTCAACGCCACGTTACATCCTCTCGTTTTGCGTGTTATTTCTTTCTCTTTCAGAAGTCAACGCCAAAGAGCCTCCTTTTTTTTCACCCACCAGCAATGATTTTGGTGGAATAGGCCTCATGCAAATGCCGACAGGACGCGCCGCAAAAGAAGGCGCATTTGCACTGGGAAGCACAATGAACAAAGATTATTCTCATTATTTTACGTCCATGCAGATCATGCCTTGGCTAGAAACCACACTCCGCTATACACAAACAGACGCGTTATTGTACAGCAACAATCCCAATTTCAGCGCCGACACCCACTACACAGACAAAAGCATTGATCTGAAATTCAGAATGATGAAAGAAAGCTACTGGTGGCCAGAAATTTCACTGGGTTTTCGCGATATGATAGGCACCGGTTTGTTTGACAGTGAATACCTTGCAGCGACTAAACGCGCGGGAAACTTTGATTTTACACTGGGCGTCGGCTGGGGTTATATCGGTAACAGCGCCAATTTAAAAGGAGACAAAAGCCTTCACGAAGATTGTAACCGAAAGAGCGCATTCAAAGGCAAAGGGGGGCAATTGGATTATGAACGATGGTTCACGGGGTGCGCGTCCGTTTTTGCTGGAGTCGAATATCAAACCCCATTAAAAAATGTACGTTTAAAAGTCGAATATGACAGCAATGATTACAAAAGTGATTTTATCACAACTCAAACAGGACAACGTCTTGCCCAAGATCATCCCATCAATGTAGGGCTTCTCTATCAATTAGGGGAATGGGGAAGCATTAAAACCCAGTTTGAACGAGGAAATACTTGGACATTGGGGTTTAATTTAAAAACCAATTTTCATTCATTCAAACCGCTATGGAAAGAAAAACCCCATCTCGGCTACGAAAAAAGAAAGCCGAAAGACGTCAATGACATTGAGTGGGAAAAAATAAAAGACGCTATCCAAACTCATGCAGGCTTTAAAGAAGCCAGTATCCACGCAGACAATAAAACCGTCACCTTATTCGGTGAGCCAAGCCAATATCGAAACCGTGATATTGCTTATGAAAAGGCGTCTCATATTCTTTTAAATTCAGGCTCCACAGCCACAAAATATCAATTTATTGAACAAAAATCCAAGCTGCTCATCAGCCAAACAAACCTGGACGCCGCAACCTACAAAAAGATCGCAAACCAAGAATACATAGGTGCAAAGATAGGCGACGCAACATCAAAAACACCCCCACGAGTGACCCCTAAAAAACTTCAGGCTATTTCAAAAACGAAAGAAAACTCACCCTGGTCTTTTCATCTTTCACCCACCCTACAGCAGTCTCTGGGAGGCTCGGAATCTTTCTATCTCTTCAATGTCGGCCTCACAGCCGGAGCAAATTACTGGTTAACAAACAAAGTGCTTCTTGACGGCAGTTTTTACTTCAACGTCTTTGATAATTATGACAAATTCTTGTATGACGTCCCCCCAGATAAAACGGCCATTAAGCGAGTGAGAACCCTGATTCGCCAATATATTTCAATGAATTCAATCCGATTAAATAATTTACAAATGACGGCCTTTGATCAATTTGGAGACAATGTCTACACCCAAACCTACGCAGGGTATCTTGAAACCATGTTTGCAGGGGTCGGCTCTGAAATACTCTATCGGCCGTTAAACAGCCGTTGGGCATTGAGCTTTAATCTTAATTACGTAGCACAACGAGATCCGAATACCCCTTGGGGCATTTTTAAACAAGAAGATCATTTCGACAAGATCAATAAAGCGACCTATCAAGTGCAAACAGGAACCACGACAGGCCACCTCACCGCCTATTACCGTCCCAAAATAGAAGGCTTTAATTCTTTATTGATCAAAGCCAGCGTAGGACGGTATCTTGCCGAAGATAAAGGGGTCACTCTCGATATTTCAAAACAATTTGATTCAGGGATCATCGCGGGCGTGTACCTTTCTAAAACCAATTTATCCGCAGAGGAATTCGGTGAAGGGAGCTTTAACAAAGGAGTCTATCTCTCTATTCCTTTTGATATATTTTCCTACCAACCCAGAAATCAACGAGCTCAAGTCAGTTGGACGCCCTTGTCTCGAGACGGTGGACAAGCCCTTGCACGAAAATACAGCTTGTATGACATGACAAAAGGACGGGATCCTCAGTCTGAGTTGACACTCACCCCTCACTTTTATTGAGCTTTCTCATTTTTTTGCTCCTAAAAAGAAAACCCTAACCCAAAGAGATTTAACGATGCAAGCCTCCCCCCTTCATCGTCAAAGGCGAAGGGACTTAAGCAATAAAAAAGCGGTGCCTCTTTAAAGAAGCACCGCCTTTTAAGACCGCGATTTTAATGCGCTTTACCTTTGAATAAAAGGAAAGCGCAAAAACTTACTTAAAGAAATTATTCAAAAATTTATTGGCGGCGTCTTTGATTTTATCGTTCTCAGGCCCCTCTCCTAAATATTTGT
Organism: uncultured Enterovibrio sp.; assembly: GCA_947041315.1. Taxonomy (GTDB): domain Bacteria; phylum Pseudomonadota; class Gammaproteobacteria; order Enterobacterales; family Vibrionaceae; genus Enterovibrio. The sequence continues at coordinate 6,731 of CAMRDW010000116.1, read as the reverse complement.
TTAAACCACGATCAAGCTCTTTACGGACTTTATTTTCAATTTTTTTATTGTTTTGAAGCAAGGATTTCAAATCAAGGTTGAACTGAGGATCCGTCCAAGTGCCGCCAATGGTAACCGGCACCGTGACGTCTTTCAGTTCATCAATGTCTTTCCCCCCCTGCCCTTTGCTTGAGCCCACAACAGACACATTCAAATTAAAATCCAATGTTTCCTCAAGCAAATGGGTTTCTCCTTGGCTGCTAACGCGAATCGCGGGAGCCTCTATTTTTAAATCCTTTGTTGAGGCCACGCCATTTTCAAGATAAAAGCGAGCTGAAAGAGCGGAAAAATCTGTTTTAAGGGCAGTGGATCCCTCATCGTCTTTCTGGCCTTTTAAGGCTGCTTTTGCTTGTCTTACCATCTCAGCAATGTTGAACCCTTCAATCGCCCCATCAGAAAAATCAATGGATATCACGCCTTTTGTCTTTTTCTTAAGTTGTCGCTCAGACAAGCCCTTACCGCTTAAGTCAAAATCAATGTTTCCTTTTCCTGAAATCCATTTTTTTTGAGTGAGGGCAAAAAGCAAAGGCTGAATACTGACATTTTTAACCTTGCTGGACAATTGATAAGAAGCAGGGAGCTCTTCAGCATTCAATATGGCTTTAAAATCCATTGTTCCGCCATAAATATGGGCAAGAAAAGGACTCACAGTCAGCTTTCCACGATGAAGCAAAACGGTCGTTTTCAATTTCTCCACGACAATACCTTGAGCAACCAAAGCATCAATGGCTATTTTCCCAGAAAGACTCACTCCATGAAGCGCGGATAAATCAGGCTCTTGATCACTCATGTCCCCTTTTTCAAGGCGCAATGTGTTTTGTTCGATAAGAGCTTGTTGCTCCGCTTTTGAGGCTTGCACGGGGGGTGTTTCAAGCGCCAGAGAAGCATCCTTGTCTTCAATTTTCTTTTCTATCGATAATTCAGGAGCCGAATTCCCTTCTGAGGATAAAAAGGCATCCATGTCGATTTTAGGGCTGCGTAAATCAAAATGAATGGAAGGGATCTCCGATAAAACAACGGAGAACAAACCCATCAGGGTTATTTCATTCGCATTCAGATGCAGCTTGTTAACGAGAAGCGTGTTTTTTTCACGATTGAATTCAACATCCCCTTTAAAGCCCAAATTAAGCTTTTCTTTCGGTAAGGTTTTTCCTGAAAGAGTGGTCTGTGCTGAAAAATCTTTTGCCATAATTTGGTTAAAGGTTTCATCCACAAAAAGATCTGTTTGCGTTTGATTATCAAAAGAAAGCTCTTTTGCTTTCCCCTTCATAGAAAGAAGAATTCGAGACGGGGTTGCCACTTTAAAGGCCTCAATCCCAAGAGAAAAATCATCAAGCTGAACTTCTGGATTTTTAAAGCCCCCCGTCAAGGCGACATGACGCAGCTGTGATTGATTGATTTCTTTTGAAAGAGAAAGCTCCAAATCGCCTTTGATATTAAAATCATTCTCATTTTGTTTTCCTGTTGCCTCAAAAGAAACAGGCACCCAAGAGCCCCATTTTAAAAGTCCCATATTAAAATCCAAGGAACTGATTTCACTGCGTGTTTTAGACTTATCGTCGAGAACGGTGGCACTGGCTTGGCGAAAATCAAACCCCTCAATTCGCAGGCTCCAATTGTTCTTTTGCTTTTGTTCTGTTTTTGAATGAACAGCTTCTGTTTTTACGCTTTTTTCAAGAGGGCTCTCAGAGACCACACGGCTCAAATCGTGTGCTTGAGAAGAAGAAGCTTTGGGTGCGTTTTCAAAGAGAGGATCAAGGTTATTGACCCCGTTTGGAAGGGTTTGAATAAACACATGCGCCCCTTCTAAATACACCACTCCAATATCAAGCTCTTCAGATAAAAGAGGCAAAACCGCCACAGACATTTGAACTCGCTCAATTTTCAATAAATCAGGCTCAGCAAAGCCGTCTTCGTTTTTAAAGCGTAATTTTTCCACGCTTAAACCGATATTCGGCCAAAACTCCCAGCGAATATCCCCCTCAATGATCAAGTCTTGCCCGGTTGCTTTTTTAACTTCTTCCGTTAATAAGGGTTTGAAATCGTTTGGATTTATCATGAAGACAACCCCAGCGGTTGCCAGTAAAATCAATACCAAAAACCCTACGATGATGGATAATATCTTTTTCATGAAAATTCTTCGCCTTGTGTTGAGATCAAGCCTGCTCTAAAAGACACCTTAGCAGCCCTCCAATACCCCTTGATAACCCTTGCCTTTAAAGACGCAGGGTTCTTGTCTGCATCTTTCAATACCTTGGGTATATCATCTTCATTTCATTAGATAATAAACGCCATGAGAAAAAAGTGCTTTCTCAATGTTACGCGAGAGGAGTTTGAATAAAAAGCATCCCCAAGACACTTGAAGATACGTGTAAGCGGCAAAGGAGTGAAGGCCCAAAGCGTAGATAAACGATGTGATTGGCTTGAGCGAAAGCAAGCAAGGCCCGCGCATCTTCAATTAATTTGGGTATACCAGGCTGAAACTTAAAAAATTTGAGGCATCAAATAGGATCAAATTTAAAGGCCTTTTTTTCGTGATTGAAAAAAAACCGTTTCATTGAATAAAAAAGAAGAAAACGAATGTAAAAACCTAAAAAAGCCGGATGAACCCGGCTGTTTTATTACGCTTTAAGCAGTTTTGCTATATGTGCTTTTAATACATCAATGGCAATTCTGTTTTTTCCACCTCGGGGAACAATAATATCTGCATATTGCTTCGAAGGTTCTATAAATTGCAAAAACATGGGTCGAACTGTTTTTTGATATTGTTCTAAAACCGATGTAACAGTCCGGCCTCGCTCTGTCACGTCGCGTTTCATTCTCCGTAACAAACAAATATCTAAAGGGGTATCCATAAATATACTGGCATGCATTTGTGCACGTAAACGCGAATCGGTTAAAAGCAGGATCCCTTCTAAAATGATCACCTTTTTCGGTGTCATGGTTTCCGTATGCTCCATTCGAGTGTGTTCCGCATAACTGTATTGAGGAACATCGACCGATTTACCGTTCATTAAATCTTGAAGATGCAAAGACAATAAATCATGATCTAGCGCTTTAGGGTGATCATAATTGGTTTTAATACGCTCTTCCATACTGAGATGACTTTGATCTCGATAATATCGGTCTTCCGTGATCACACCAATTTGGTGGCCTCCCACTTTTACTTTTAGTTCTTCATATATCGTGCTTGCTATCAAGCTTTTTCCGGACGCTGAGGCCCCTGCGATACCGATAATAAGACATTGTTTGTTATCAATCATAAATGAACACTCAGACATTTTGGGAGAAAATAAGCAGAGCGATTATAAGGAGTTGAGTTCACATGCGCCATTAAATTCTTTGACCTCTGTTCCATATGCCCCCCCTTAAAATGCTCAAGCTTTCACGCACTTTCAATAGAAACAAGAGATTGTACGCACTTTCGCACCAGAATAGATTGATTTAAATACATATCTACTTTGAATGTCTTTGATCAATGACTCACAAAGACCTCAATTTTCTCTGGCATGCGCTCGCCTTGCCAATAAAGCCTGCTGGCCACATTCAAGGCCATTTGGCGATAAATTGCACTGTGTTCACTGTCTGGTTTTGCAACAAGGGTCGGTACGCCGGCGTCAAGATCTTCTCGAATAATCCGGTCTAATGGCACTTGCCCTAATAAAGAAAGTCCCTGCTCTGCTGCCATTTTAGCAGCGCCCCCTTTCCCAAAAATCGCTTCATGATGACCACATTCAGAGCAAATATGAAAACTCATGTTCTCAACCAGTCCCAAAACAGGAACCCCGACTTGCTCAAACATCACAATGCCTCTCATCACATCAAGAAGCGCCAAATCTTGTGGCGTGGTCACCACCATCGCGCCTGTCACGGGAAATTGCTGCGCAAGGCTTAATTGAATGTCCCCCGTTCCTGGTGGCATATCTAAAACGAGGTAATCAATGTCCGGCCAATGGGTTTCGTTGACCAATTGTGAAAAAGCTTTTGAAGCCATAGGACCACGCCACACCATGGCATCATCATCAGGCATTAAATACCCAATAGAATTACTGAAAAGACCGTGGGCCTTGATTGGCTCCATTGTTTTTCCATCCAATGTGGTGATTTTTTGCCCTTTTGTTCCCAGCATCAAAGGCAAAGAAGGCCCGTAAATGTCCGCATCCAAAATACCCACTTTGGCTCCTTGCGCTTGCAATCCCAAAGCCAAATTAACGGCGGTGGTTGATTTTCCAACCCCGCCTTTACCCGAGCTCACCACCAGCAGGTTTTTAACGCCGCTTAATAAGGGTTTATCCCCCGCTTTTAAGGAAACGACTTTTTGCGTGACACGAAAATCCGCGCCTCTTTCGCCTTCTTTTTTTTGTCTCTCAAGCCAAACCTTAAGCGCCTCAACCAACTCGGCTGCAGCAAAAGGAAAAATGACGCAAATCTGCCCGTCAATGTCCTGCACAAAACCCGGTTGGCAGGCCCACTCACAGATCAACGCGGGGTGTTCAAATTGATTTAAAAAGTGAATCGCCTCAGATAAGGGCATTTTATTTAGATCAGGGGTTCCATTCAAACTCATAAAGGGCCTCTTTTGCTTTCAATAAATACGCTTGGTTTTATTCTAGCGCAATGAATTTCAATAAAAAGCCGTGATTTTCATTGCCTCACATATTTAATTTTAATCCTCCTTGCTCCCAAAAGATTTGAAGGCTCCCAATGCTAGGCATCCCCTTCGGTATCAGGTAACATTCTCCTTCTTCCTCTTATTTTTGTAAAAAGCGAAATTATTACATTATGCCTGCAAATCGACGTAAAATTCTGGTGACTTGTGCTTTGCCTTACGCCAATGGCTCTATCCATTTAGGGCATATGCTCGAACACGTTCAAGCGGATGTTTGGGTCCGCTATCAACGTATGCGTGGAAACACGGTCAATTTTATCTGTGCTGACGATGCGCATGGAACCCCCATAATGCTCAAAGCCCAACAGCTAGGCATTGCACCTGAAACCATGATTGCCGAAATTCAAAAAGAACATGAAGCTGATTTTGCAGGTTTTAACATCAGTTTTGACAACTACCACAGCACCCATAGCCCAGAAAATAAAGAATTGGCCACCTTTATTTATTCACAGCTTAAAAATAATGGCTTCATTAACAGCCGTTCTATTTCTCAGTTATTTGATCCTGAAAAAGAAATGTTTTTGCCCGATCGCTTTGTGAAAGGAACGTGCCCCAAATGCAAAGCAGAAGATCAATACGGTGACAACTGCGACAATTGCGGAGAAACGTACAGTCCCACTGATTTAATCAACCCAAAATCAGCGGTGAGCGGTGCCACGCCCATCATGAAAGACTCCGTCCACTTTTTCTTCGACTTGCCGCAATTTGAAGGCATGCTAAAAACCTGGACTCGCTCAGGCGCATTGCAAGAAGAAACAGCCAATAAAATGAATGAATGGTTCGAGTCCGGATTGCAACAATGGGATATTTCCCGTGATGCCCCTTATTTCGGTTTTGAAATACCCGGTGAAACCGGAAAATATTTCTATGTTTGGCTTGATGCCCCCATTGGCTACATGGGTTCATTTAAAAATTACTGTGATAAAAACAATCACATAGATTTTAACGAATACTGGAAAAAAGACAGCACGACTGAGCTTTATCATTTCATTGGAAAAGACATCGTGTATTTCCACAGCCTCTTTTGGCCTGCCATGTTAGAAGGTGCTGGTTTTCGTAAACCCACCCAAGTCTTTGTACATGGCTATGTCACAGTCAATGGCGCCAAAATGTCAAAATCAAAAGGCACCTTCATCAAGGCCAGCACCTATCTAAAACACCTGGATCCAGAATGTTTACGCTATTACTACACAGCAAAACTCAATCACCGCATTGACGATCTTGATTTAAATTTAGATGATTTTATTCAACGCGTTAACTCCGATATTGTGAATAAAGTCGTCAACTTAGCCTCAAGAAATGCAGGCTTCATTACAAAACGTTTTGAAGGGATCCTTTCTGAAGAATGCGATAACCCCGCTTTATTTGCCGAATTTAAAGACGCCGCCACATCAATTGGTGAACTTTATGAAAAACGCGAATTCAGTCGCGCGGTGCGTGAAATCATGGCCCTTGCTGATAAAGCAAACCAATACGTGGATGAAAAAGCGCCTTGGGTTGTCGCAAAACAAGAAGGCAAAGACGCACAACTTCACGCCATTTGCAGTATGGGGATCAACTTATTTCGGGTCTTAATGACCTATTTAAAACCTGTTTTACCTGAACTTGCCGCGCGTTCAGAAGCGTTTTTAAATACCACACTCACATGGGAAGCGCTTTCCTCTCCATTAACAAAGCACCCCCTGGGGCCTTTTAAAGCCTTGTTTCATCGTATTGACGCAAAACACGTTGAAGCCATGGTGGAAGACTCTAAAGAAGAAATGAGTGCATCAAGTACAACACCAGAACAACAAAGCAACACACCAACAATTGAACCCATTGCATCTGAAATTGAATTTGACGATTTTGCGAAAGTCGATTTACGTATCGCCAAAATTATTTCATGCGAAACCGTAGAAAAATCAGACAAACTCCTTAAGTTTGAACTCGACATCGGAAATGAGAGCCGAACGGTATTTTCTGGCATTAAGTCTGCTTACACACCAGAAGATCTCATCGGAAAATACACCGTGGTCGTGGCCAA
>CAMRDW010000115.1 GCA_947041315.1 uncultured Enterovibrio sp. | reverse complement strand
AATCAATGCTCTCTTGTTGAGCGAAAATCCACTTCTGGATGACGCTCTTTGGTTAAATTTAAATTCACCATGGTGGGGGCGATGTAGGTGAGATTGTCTGCTCCATCAAGGGCTAAATTCGCTTGGTTTTTACGTTGGAATTCATCCCATTTTTTACCGTCGGCGCACTCCACCCAACGGGCTGTTGCCACATTGATGGGTTCATAAATCGCTTCAACGTTGTATTCCGATTTTAAACGCCCAACCACCACATCAAATTGCAAAATACCGACAGCCCCCACAATCAAATCATTTGAAAGCAATGGACGAAAAACTTGAACCGCCCCTTCTTCAGAAAGCTGAACCAAGCCTTTTAAAAGTTGTTTTTGCTTTAAAGGGTCTCGCAAACGGATACGACGAAAAAGCTCAGGAGCAAAATTGGGGATCCCTGAAAATTTCAAGTCTTCCCCTTGGGTGAAGGTGTCACCAATTTGGATGGTGCCGTGATTGTGCAAACCGATAATGTCTCCCGCAAAGGCTTCTTCGGCACGCGTTCGGTCTCCTGCCATAAAGGTCACCGCATCTGAAATAGAAATCATTTTTCCAAGGCGAACATGTTTCATTTTCATGCCTTGGTTATAGGTCCCTGAGACAATGCGCATAAAGGCAATACGGTCACGGTGTTTTGGATCCATGTTGGCTTGAATTTTAAAAACAAACCCTGTGAATTTTTCTTCTTGGGCTTCAACGTCACGCCCATGTGCATTACGGGATAAAGGCTTGGGTGCCCATTGAGTTAAACCATCGAGCATATGATCGACGCCAAAATTACCTAACGCCGTTCCAAAAAAGACCGGGGTTAACTTTCCGCTCAAAAAGAGGGCTTCATCAAATTCGTGAGAGGCGCCGATGACCAATTCCAATTCTTCACGTAAAGACTTCGCTAACACCTCTCCCACTGCAATATCAAGCTCTGGGTTATCAAGACCTTTAATGATGCGCTCTTCTTGAATGGTGTGCCCTAAACCCGATTGATATAAAATCGCTTCATCACGGTGAATATGGTAAACCCCTTTAAATTCTTTCCCGCACCCTATCGGCCAAGAAATAGGCGCACACGCAATTTTCAGCTCGGTTTCAACCTCATCAAGCACTTCCATCGGATCACGAATTTCACGATCCAGTTTATTCATAAAAGTCACAATCGGCGTATCTCGAAGGCGGGTGACTTCCATTAATTTACGGGTTCTGTCTTCCACCCCTTTGGCCGCATCAATCACCATCAAACAAGAATCAACGGCGGTCAGGGTGCGGTAGGTGTCTTCTGAGAAATCTTCGTGCCCGGGAGTATCAAGAAGGTTCACTAAGGCTTTTTTATAGGGGAATTGCATCACAGAGGTGGTGACAGAAATGCCCCGCTCTTTTTCCATCTCCATCCAATCTGATTTTGCATGTTGATTCGAGCCACGGCCTTTAACCGTACCCGCTCTTTGTAATGCATTTCCAAACAACAATACTTTTTCTGTTATCGTGGTTTTACCCGCATCGGGGTGAGAAATGATAGCAAACGTCCGTCTTTTATTGATTTCACTTAAAAAATGATTGTCTGACATTGAAGATTCTTTTCTGTTTGGGTCAGGAATGACACAGCTTTATCTAAAAAATAGCCTGTCCAATCCGTCATGATGATCAAGATTAAGCTCTATTTTACTGATCCTGACTTTTTACACAATCAATGGCGATAGCATTCCTCTTTAAAGCGAAAAGCACGCTCAAAAGATGTCTTTTTTCATGCTCATTGTCACACCTTACAAAACATCTTTTAATCACATCATCTCTCAGATTGCGTCTTTTTTACCTGCATCAATGTAAAATGCCTTTTTTTACCCAAGAGATTTGCAGATACAAGCAAACAGCAAAAACGAAAAAGCCCTGAGCTGTAAAAGCTTAGGGCTTAGGGCTTAGGGCTTAGGAATTTATAATAAAATCTAAAAAGCGAAGCCAACACCCACACAGTTTCAAAGAAAAGGGGGGGGTATATTTAAAAAAAGGAGCCTTAACGCATATTCAATGCCCATTTTCTTTTGCATTAAAAACGAAAAGAAGACGTCTGATTTTTAAGGCTGTTTGTTAAGTTTGTAATTTCATCATTCACTTGGCCTATTTTATTTGAAGAGTCGATATTTTCTAATGAGACCGCCTTAATGATTTCCAATTTATTGGATATTTCTTTTGTCACAGAAGACTGTTCACCCGCAGCAATTGAAACCAAATTATTAATATCCGACGTTTCAGATACTTTTATGGAAATATCTTCAAATGCGGCCGTCAAATCTCGGCCTATTTCCATTGAATCTTTCACTAGCCCCACATTTTGAGTCATAAAATCATTCGCACTTTGCGATAAAACCTGTAATTCAGCAATACTGCCTTTTATATCGCTTGTTGCTTTTTGTGTTTTTGCAGCTAAAGCGCGGACCTCATCAGCAACGACAGCAAAACCACGGCCTTTTTCTCCCGCTCTTGCAGCTTCTATCGCCGCGTTTAATGCCAAAAGATTCGTTTGATCTGAAATACTACTAATAACATCAATAACAGAGCTGATATTTTCTGAATGCTCTTTTAATTTATTGACGATATCTACAGACTCAATGACAGAGGTATTCATTTTATTGGCAATGCTTTCAGAACGACGCAATGTTTCCATGCTTTCATTGACAACAGATAAAGCGGAAGAAGTTGATGATTTCGCTTGTTGTGCATTTTTTGCAACGGCCAATGCTGTCACGGCAACCTCTGTGGCCGCTTTTGATAAACTTTCAACTTCTAAAGACTCTCTTTTCACATTCACTGTATTTTTTGAGATGATTTCAGAGATATCGAACTGATGCGTGGAGATTTGTTGAATACTCTCTTTTACGAGCACAGAAATAAGGTCATGAATCGGCTCACGAAACGCTTTAAGTTTTCGACCTAATTGACCAAATTCATCATTTCTTTCTGGATTATTGATTAGCCAAGCACAAACTGGTCCTTCTCTTAAATCAAAGGTACACAATTGGTCCATATGTTCACTGAATGTTTTAAAAGGTTTAATCGTTCTATCTAAACAGAAAAATAAAACAATAATAGAAATTAAATTTAAAATCACATTTAAAGACACTAAGGAGTTTATGTTCTCAGATGAAAGATCAATAAAGAAAGAGAATATATTAAATGAAATGGTAATAAATGAAAAAGTGATCGCTGATATTATTATCGTTTTTATCTTTATTTCATTCAGTAACAGCATACAAACCTCTGTTTAAATTGTTTTTAAATGTTATACCCAAGACACTTGAAGTTGCGTGTAGGCGGAAAGTGAGTGAAGCCCCTGCATAGATGGACTCTGTGATCAGTCTGAATGAGCGTAGCCAACACCCACGCAAGCTCAAAAGCGACGGGTACAGTCCAACATATAAGCACTTCAAATTAACCTCAATTTAATAAAGCCGATTTTTAAAAATAATGAAGATGTTCATTACAGATCCTATATACAAGCCTATGAAGCGTAGTTAACATTGGAGCCTTAAACACCCTCATCCATCAGCTCAAAACAAAAATACATCGCATTTCTCACCTTCAAAGCATGTGGTATACCCAAGATATTGGACCTTGCAGAACGAAAAGCCCCTGATCATGGGTTTTATACCTGCGCCATTCACTCATTAGTCAGATATTGCGCCGAAAAAATAGCGAAAAAGAAGGCGTGAATTTTCTATAACTCGTTATTCTGATTAAGCAATTTTCACAATGCGTGCTGTGATTTTAAAAAACAAACATGATAAAATATATTGGGATGGGTATTCGCGTTAAGAAGGAAGCCAACACCCACGCCGCTTCAAAGGCGACGGGTATATCTATAAAACTGCATTTTTGCCGCTTATTTAAAACCCAATACGCAATCATTATAAAAACTCGTTTCGATTAAAAAGCATTCACACATTCACTCAAAAAGTAAAGTGCGTGAAAAAATCTCATCAATTAAATGCAAAAAAAAGAGGAGAAGAAGGTTTCATTATTTCGTCAAAGATAAAAAGCCTGAAAATAAAAAGACATTCAGTGGGGATTAAGAAGAACTCAGCGCCTGGTTTTAAATAATAAAACAAATGAGCATTGTTGCATAATAAGCCAGCTCACTTTATGTGAGTCCTGGACTTTCTTCCCTTCAGTTACCCATAAAGACCCAAATAAAATTAAATTCAATCTCAATATCTATTGTTTGTTTGTTTGATTTATAACTCGCTCGTGTATAATTCAATTTATATATTTTAAGCCGCTTAATCTCATTTTAATTTATGACTGTTTTTTCCTTAATGAAGGCAATGCAAGATGGACAAAAAACGACGTCAATTTCTGTTTTCTAAACAAGCCCCCCATTCCAGTTCATTGCCGTGGAATCGAAACGAAACTCAGTTTTATGAGCAATGCACTCGCTGTAACGCCTGTTTAAATGCCTGTGAAACACAAATAATAAAAACCAATGCATTCGGGTATCCTTCCATTCAATTTACTCAAGGGCAAGGTGAATGCACCTTTTGTTATGCATGCGCGAACGCCTGTCACTTGCCCCTCTTTTTAAAAAAAGAAGAAGAACCTTGGCAACGTACCATCAAAATAAAACAGACGTGTTTATCGTTTAATCATATTGAATGTCGTATCTGTCATGATATTTGTGACAAAGAAACCATCACATTCAAACCCCAATTAGGAGGGGGGACCATATTATTAAAAGAAGAAAACTGCACAGGCTGCGGTGCGTGTATTTCAATCTGTCCTGTGAATGCCATCGAGCTTATTTCGAATTAAGCCCAGTATAAAAAAGGTAAATATGCTACTCAACGAAACTCATATATCAAGTGCATTAATCAAAGTTCATCCTGAATTTATGAGCAAGATAAAAAAGGATATTCATGCACTTCCATTTACAGAGCTTATTGCAAGTTCCGATGAAGGAAAAATCATCATCACCATTGAATGCAATACAGAACACCAAATAACAGACACTTTAGAAAAGATAAATCAAATGAAGTATGTACTGAGTGCCTTGTTGGTCTTTCATCAAATAGAATCCAACGAACTCTAAAAAATACTTTATACCCCTCGCCTTTGAAACGGCGTGGGTATTGGCTGCTCTCGCTTAAGATCAATCACAGAGTAGATTTATGCTCAGGGCCTTCACTCGTTTGCCGCAGACGCGCAAGTTCAAGTGTCTTGGGTATAGGAGATATTTTAAAAAAATGGATTTTTATTTTATACATTTAAGCCGTTTTTAAAGAGAAAAAAATATGACTATTTCAAGGCGTGCATTTATCAAAGCCAATGCAGCCCTCTCTGCCGCTACCGTGGCAGGGATCACCTTACCCGCCTCTGCATCGAACCTCATTGTTAATCGCGTGGACACAAAAATAAAATGGGAAAAAGCCCCTTGTCGTTTTTGTGGTACTGGCTGCTCTGTCTTGGTGGGCACACAAAATGGACGCGTCGTTGGGACACAGGGCGATCCTGAATCTCCAGTAAATAAAGGCCTCAATTGCATCAAAGGTTATTTTTTATCAAAAATCATGTACGGAAATGACCGCTTACAAACGCCATTATTGCGCATGACCGATGGAAAATACGATAAACACGGTGAGTTCCAATCTGTGTCTTGGGAACAGGCTTTTGACGTCATGGCACAAAAATGGAAAGACGCACTGAGCACCAAAGGTCCAAGCAGTGTGGGGATGTTTGGCTCAGGTCAATGGAGCATTATGGAAGGCTACGCGGCCGTTAAATTAATGAAAGCAGGCTTTCGCACGAATAATATTGACCCTAATGCCCGTCACTGCATGGCCTCTGCTGTGGTCGGATTTATGCGTAGCTTCGGAATTGACGAGCCAATGGGCTGTTACGATGATTTTGAAAATGCAGATGTTTTTGTCCTTTGGGGCGCAAACATGGCCGAAATGCACCCCGTGTTATGGACACGCTTAACAGACCGTCGCTTGAGTCACTATCATGTCAAAGTCAATGTCTTATCAACTTATCAGCATCGCTCTTTTGAATTGGCCGATAATTCCATCATTTTCAAGCCTCAATCTGATTTAGTGATCGCCAATTTCATTGCCAATTACATCATTCAAAATGATGCGGTGAACTGGGCTTTTGTCAATAAACACACAAACTTTAAACGGGCCACAACCGACATAGGTTATGGGTTACGTGATGAGCACCCTCTTCAAAAAGCGGCTAAAAACCCGAACAACGGGGCCATGAGCCCCATGACATTTGATGAATATAAAGCCGCAGTGGCCGAATACACATTAGAAAAAACCGTTGAAATGACCGGGGTCCCCCCTGAACGTTTGATTGAACTTGCGGGCTATTTTGCCGACCCAAATTTAAAAGTCATGTCTCTTTGGACCATGGGGATGAATCAACATACCCGAGGTGTTTGGATGAACAGCTTGGTCTATAACATTCACCTTCTAACGGGCAAAATATCACAACCAGGAAGCGGGCCTTTTTCTTTAACAGGGCAACCCTCTGCTTGCGGGACAGCCCGAGAAGTGGGCACCTTCTCTCACCGATTGCCCGCAGACATGGTGGTCACCAACCCCAAACATCGCCAAATTGCAGAAAAAATATGGAAATTACCCAAAGACACCCTTTCTGAAAAACCAGGATTTCATGCCGTAGAACAAGACCGAAAATTAAAAGACCGTGAATTAAACGTCTATTGGGTGATGTGTAACAACAACATGCAAGCAGGTCCAAACATCAACGAAGAGCGCCTTCCTGGATATCGGCATCCTGATAATTTTATCGTTTGCAGCGATCCCTACCCGACGGCAACAGCCCAAGCTTCGGATCTCATCTTGCCCACGGCCATGTGGGTTGAAAAAGAAGGGGCCTATGGGAACGCAGAACGCAGAACGCAAGCCTGGTATCAACAGGTCAAAGCGCCCGGTGAAGCAAAATCAGATTTGTGGCAAATCATTGAATTTTCGAAGCGCTTTACGGCAGAAGAGGCTTGGGGAATGGGGTTTGTTCAAAAAAATCCTGAATATCAAGGAAAAACATTATTTCAGATCCTCTTCCAAAATGGGCAAGTCAATCAATTTCCCCTCTCAGAAGCCCAAGCCCTCAATGATGATGCAAACGATCAGGGTTTTTATGTTCAAAAAGGGTTGTTTGAAGAATACGCCTCCTTTGGGCGCGGTCATGCCCATGATTTGGCCCCCTACGATGTTTATCATCAAGTTCGGGGATTGAGGTGGCCTGTTGTGGATGGAAAAGAAACCACATGGCGCTTCGCGGAAGGCTCAGATCCTTATGTTCCAAAAGGAAGTCAGTTCTATTTTTACGGGAAACCCGACGGAAAAGCCGACATTATTTTTGCCCCTTTTGAAAGCGCCCCAGAAATACCGGATAAAGAATACGATCTGTGGCTTTGTACTGGGCGCGTTTTAGAGCATTGGCATTCAGGCACCATGACGGCAAGGGTCCCAGAACTCTACAAAGCCATGCCAGATGCCCTTTGTTACATTCATCCAATCGATGCAAAAAAACGCAAGCTGCGTCGTGGCGATGAGGTTTTATTGCAATCTCGTCGTGGTGAAGTGCGTTGTCGCATTGAAACCCGTGGACGCAATAGACCACCAGAAGGCTTGGTGTTTGTTCCCTTTTTTGATGCCCGTATTTTAATCAATAAACTGACATTGGATGCAACCGATCCCTTATCAAAGCAAACAGATTTTAAGAAATGCGCAATCAAAATCAATAAAGTGGTAATCTGACATGTTCAAAAAAATCAATAACAAAGCGGCGCTTCATCGACTAAAACAGACAAGCTTTGCGCTCCTGATGGCCTTTTCATCTGTGACCCTCGCGCAAGACAATCTTGGCGGAATTGGCGGGGTTCACTCTTTAAGAGGAAGCGCTGAATTAGAAGAAACGCGCCCCGCAGACCCACTCAAAAAAGTTTTGCGCCACACCAAAAAACAAGAAAATAACTATGTGGGTCAACCCCCGATGATCCCACATCAAATCCGCAATTACGAAATTTCAAAAAATGCCAATAAATGCTTGTCTTGCCACAGTTGGAAGAACGCACCACAATCTGGCGCCGTTAAAATTGCGGTCAGTCATTATCAAAATAGAGAAGGAATGATTTTGGCCGATGTCTCTCCAAGACGTTATTTTTGTTTGCAATGCCATGTCCCCCAAGTCGACGCAAAGGCGCTCATTGAAAATGATTTCAAGCCTGTTGAATCATTAAGCCAAGAATAATTGCGTGCGCCAAGGAGAAAACACATGGGATCTATAAAAAGATTTTTTCATCAGTTAACCCGCCCAAGCAAAGCCGCGCTAGGGCTCATCTTATTTCTAGGATTTATTGGGGGGTTATTATTTTGGGGGGCCTTTAATACAGGAATGGAAGCCACCAATACAGAAGCGTTTTGTTCAGGATGTCATGCGCCGATTGTGGCTGAAATTCAAGAGACCGTTCATTTTTCTAATCGCTCTGGCGTGCGAGCCATTTGCTCTGATTGCCATGTTCCTCATAATTGGACAGATAAAATCATCCGAAAAGTGCAAGCCTCAAAAGAGTTGTTCGCTTTTGCAATCGGCACCCTAGATACTCAAGAAAAATTTGAAGCAAGGCGGGGTTATTTAGCAGGGCGTGAATGGAAAAGAATGAAAGAAAATAATTCTCAAGAATGCAGAAATTGCCATGAATTTGAGTTTATGGATTTTTCAGAGCAAGCACCAATGAGTGCGCAACAGCATTCAATCAGTCTCGCCGAAGGAAAGCAAACCTGTATTGATTGCCACAAAGGCATTGCCCATAAATTACCAGACATGAAAAATCTGCCATATTGGCAATAGGAGGTCAACTCATGAGTACATTTGAAACGATAATTTGGCATATTTTAGGTTATGCCGCCATGCCTGCAATTATCGGCATCGGGTTTATTCTTGTTGCGGGCGTCAGCGTGGCTATTCTGTCTTTATTGGCTCAATTCAGATCGAAACCTTAACGCCAAAGATATTCAAAAAAACCAAAAAAACAAAGGCATGCTTTAAGGGCATGCCTTTATACCTCGCCTCTTTGACGATGCGGTGTCCTGATCCTATTTACTTCATTAAATCAATCATTCAAACCAATAACTCATAATTAAAGCATCTTCATGCCCATTTAAAGTCGGGTAATAATTCACGCGTCGATCAAATTCATTAAATCCAAAAGCATGATAAAGAGACAATGCCGCTTTATTGCTTTCTCGCACTTCAAGCCAGGCCTCTTCAGCACCCCGCTCAAGCATGCAGTCTAAAAACCCCTGGAGTAGCTGTTTTCCGTAGCCTTTTCCTTGAAAAGGAGGGGCAACGGCAATATTAAGTAAACTGGCTTCCCCCACCACGCATTGACCGAAAAAATACCCCACAACCTCTTGTGTGTCCGTCACCAAAACCCGATGACAACCCACATGATTTTGAGGGGCGCGGAGCAAGCTCTCTGCCCATGGAGATAAGTGAACAAGACGCTCAATACGAACAATCTCGTTCAAAAAGAGCGCATCCATTGGCACTAATTTTGTCTTCATGAGGGATTTATTGTTCAGCATTTAATTTTTTCACTATCAAACTTTTGATTTTTCGCCAGAGCTTTTGTTTTTCATTTGGCTCAGAAGAAAGCCTTAAAAGTGAAGGAGAAGAGAAACAATGAACCCCATCAATTAATACAGGTGCACAATCACAAAACCAACACCACTCAAGTGCATGTTCATGCATATTTTTTATCTGAGAAAACGGTATTTGCAGCGCTTGATTTGGCAACAAATGCAGACTAGATAAAATTTTTCCAAACAACCAAGCGTCTTCATTTGTTGGTTTTTTGTTATTAACAAACAACAATTTGCATGTTTCTGGTAAGGAAAATTGTGTGGCTGGCTTGGGTGTAAATAATTGGGGATTACGCAGTTCCCATACAGAAATCCCCATTTCATTTAAGCGCTTCAAATCATTCATAATGAAAATGTCAATGAAAGGAAAAAGAGTCTCAATCCTAACAAATTAGTAAGATGAATGAAAATAAAAAGAAGCACTTATGCAACCATTTTACCCCTCTTCAACTATGCAACAAAAGGCTAACAAGGAAAAGAAACCGGGGTTTTCTCTTTAGACAGTTGCATTCCTTTTTCAACGAATTCACCCAACAAAAAGAGCGCTTTACGCAAGGGCGTCGGTAAGACACTGAAATCTACACTGTCTATCAAATTTTTCACCTCAAGACCCAGCTCAGTGTCCCCTTCAATAAGAAGGCGACGCTGAAAAAACAGGGTATCCGGATCTTCCTTTCGGGCTGCAATCAAAATTAAATCATTGAGATTCCCACAGAAACAAACATCGGGGTTGCTCACATCAGAGGCAACCTGCAAGCTTCCCTCTTTAAAACTGATATAGCTTTTAAAGCCAATATCCTGCACATGCACTTCTAACCATCGATGCTCTAAAAAAGTAAAATCACCTTCTTCTAACGCTTCATGAAACACTTTTTTCAAGGTTTCAAGCATCATCTTTTCTTGTAAAGAGTCTGGAAGGCGTTTAACAGGGAAACGTAAAAAAGCAGGGGCGTTTTGAACCAATGTTGAATGTATTTTATCTAGCAAAGTCGTATCCCAATCGTGAATCAGTTAAAAGTCGGTATATACCCAAAAACGTGAAGAAGGCGTTGACGCCCTGAGCGAAACCCATTTGCTATGAAGCCATGCGCTATTGAGTATGAGCCTAGACGGTGTCGGTGCTTGAGCTTCGAGGCGCCGCGAACCCACCAGCATCATCAAATTCGACGCTCCATTGTATGTCAAATTCTCGCTCTCATAAGATGCTTTATCTCGAAAAATAAAGGGATTTACCTTAAAAAGAGATTTAAACCAAAGAAAACGCGCATAAAAACAAAAGAAATCATTCGCAAAGAGAATGCAAAAAAACTTAAAAATGTCTCTAGACCATGAGCATAAAACCCAAGAACAACGGCCTTGGAAGATCTTCTTTTTCTTTATTAAAGCTCTTCGCCTTCTTACACAGTCTCTTTGTTAATTTAAAAGCATCCTTCTTTTTTTTACTGTGTAGGAGACAAATAAAAATACGCTCAAATGCCATAAAATGTGGTTTAGAAGATCAATGTACACA
>CAMRDW010000114.1 GCA_947041315.1 uncultured Enterovibrio sp. | reverse complement strand
GTTTCCGCTGAGTGGGTTCGGGTGTGTATCCATACTCTTTTTTTATCGGCTTCAGCAACAGCCGGGTTGGTCATGGTCACAAGCTCAATGGGCTTGTTTAAAACCGGAGAATTTCCGAGTGTTTCTTTCGTGATATAACCTTGCGGGGCGGTCTCTAAGATTTGAGCATAATATTGGTCAAAATCATCCGTACCATAGGGATAAAAGCGACTCAGCCACACTTTATTTTCTGTAAATTGTTTTTTGATTTTGATAGAACGAGTGACAGTGCCTGCGTCGTCTTTGACCGTCTCTATTAACTCACCGAGCTCAAAACGCTGCCAAGTCTTGTTATCGTAAGAATAAACAGGGGTATAGTCATATTCCCAGCCACGATTTTCCGAAGGGTATGTATCATCGATATTAAAGGTAAAAGCACTGTCGGTGAAAACACCAGAAAGGGACACATACCACCAGTTACGCCATTTCGGGATATTATCAAGGAATTCTTCAGGGCCGTCATTTCTAAGGATAATGGAGGCCGTTTGGAAATCTGTTTTTTGACGGGCGGGTTGCCCTGCATTTCCTGAAAGAAAATCATCCGACATGAAAGGATAGGGGTAGTCTAGCGGTTTTGTACTGTCGGCGAGATTTCGCTCCCCCCACCAATAGACGCTTTGCGTTGACCTCCCAGAAACCATCTCCTTCGAAGAAGGACGATACACAGCCAAAGAGCGAAATCTTGCAGGGGTCGCAACGGCGTTAAATTTTAAACTTTCAAGTTTTGTATTTTCGTCAATGATGATGTCGTATATCGGTCCGATGTAAGGGCCTGAAGCCTGTCCTTCTTCAAAGACGAAAAAGCGATAATTGAGCAAACTGGCTAACGAAATCTCTTTACCAATATAACAGCGATCTGTTCCATCGGTGAAATAAGGCATCGCCTGGGCCATATCAGAGGAAAAAGAGGGCCACCAGTTTTCTGTTGAATCAGGATCAGTTATCGCTGCACAATTTGGTTTATTTCCTTCTGCATAGGCTGCGCTTGCTAAGAAGAGAGGAAATAGAAATATCAGTTTTTGTTTTTTCATATTAAGCGTCACTTCTTTAGAAATAAAAAAACAATTTAGCTATTTTTTTGCTT
Organism: uncultured Enterovibrio sp.; assembly: GCA_947041315.1. Classification (GTDB taxonomy): domain Bacteria; phylum Pseudomonadota; class Gammaproteobacteria; order Enterobacterales; family Vibrionaceae; genus Enterovibrio. The sequence goes on along the minus strand of CAMRDW010000114.1, from coordinate 10,160 downwards.
CATTAATGTGACAAATGTCACATCACTGAACCAGACTTGCTTTTTGTTTCTTTTTTTCTGTGCGCTCATTCACTTTATTTTCCTGAAGATGCCTTCTTTATTTTTCTTTATCGCAGCCATTGCTCAGCTCAATTCCAATTTTTAAAATCTGACGTTGAAATCAAACTTGAAAGGTGAATTTTTTTCGTGGAGTCTGGTGTGAATATGGATTAATGAACAATATTTCATTAACTTGCATATGAAACATATTATTTATTCATTTTAGTTGGGCCTGTTATATCACGATTTTCCATAAAATTGAATGGGCTCATTTCCATGACAAATAAGGTGTGTTTATTATTTAAGCGATCCATTCAATAAGAAAACCTCTCTCTACAAAACTGAATTCGACTCGCTTATTGATCCCCCTCGCTTTTGAAGCTGCATGAGTCTTGGCGAGGCTCGTTCAGCCCAATCACATCCTCTCTCTATGCTCAGGGAGTTCACTCGCTTTGCGCCTACACGCATCTTCAAGTGTCTTGGGCATAGAACTCAATACATGCTCACTGAATGAACACATTTCGATAAAATAACGCTCTCGCCCTGTATTTTAAACGCGCTTAAATCCAGTTGAGCCTTAAAAATCCAGGATTCATCATGGGTGCATATTAAAAAAAAGCTCAAATCGAATAATATCACTTTATATCACATTGAGACTCTGATAACTCATAACATAATGAGCGCAATTTTCTGTTTAAAACTTTATTCAGATTTTATATACATATAAAAATGCATCATTTAAAAACCAAAAATTTAAGAAGCAAGGTAATTAACGTAGTGCATTTCTTTCATAAATACACAATGCAATGAAGGTGATAATGAAATCACGACAGGAGGAATGTATAGAGGGATTAAGTTATTAACGTCGAACTGCTGGCGAATAAATAAAATGCTTTCGTCGCCAACCTGCATACAAATTAAATCAATTTAATAAGTGAGATTGAATATGTTCAATAAATTAAAAATGACCTCTATTCCGATGTTTGCCATATTGGCTCTTTCAGCTTGTGGCAGTGACGAGTCAAACAACAATGCAGCACCTCTACCGAATATAGAAATAGACGTACCCGATCTCGGATTTTCTAAAATTATCATTGAGAAGCCCGCCCATCACGGAATGGTTTACACCCAGCCTTTTCAAATGACAGTGACAGGGATTATTTCTGAAAGTGGTAAGAGACTTCCTATTACATCGGTTGCTAATTTTGGAACTCACCCATTAGATGTGTTGAATATAGGAATAAATGGGCTTGTAACGCCATTAAAAGCAGGGACCGTCAGTGTGAAAGCCGCCGCTTTTGGTTTGGAATCTGAAGTGCAGAGTTTCACTGTTCCTCAGCCTCCCCTTTGTGGACAGCAATATGGTGAAGCATACAAGAATGCCTTTAATAATAATGACAAGACAATCGCCGCTACGCCCTGTGTTAAAGTCGCAACGGGAACGGCAACAGCCTTGTTCTCATCCGCTCCCAATGTTGCATTTATGACGAATATCACCGGATTGACTCTCGACGCAAGCGGATTAACGAAGACGGCTTATAATGGCGTAGTGACGGAATTTGATACTCAATTTACAACATTTATGATGCAAGGCGATTCAACGACACCCACATCAATGATCCTCTATTGCTCACGCTTAGATGGGTTAGCAGGAAAAAAATGGAAATTACCAAAATTGGCCGATCTAAAAGCGTTTGATCAAGCCCAAAATTTTGCCGTGAGCGATTTAGGCTGGCCGGTATCAAAACCGTATTACACCCAAGATGCGAATGCCAATGGAAAGCAAATTTATTATTCTTTAGCTGGCGATCAAGCCGAATCAGAGGCGACGGGTAATGGTGACCAAGTCTATGTAACCTGTATTTCTCAAGACCAATAATATACCCAAGACACTTGAAGACGCGCACCTTCGCCAAAAGTATAAAGCCCAGAGCACAGATGAACGATGTGATTGATCTTAAGCGAGAGCAGCCAAGGCCCACGCAGTTTCAAAGGTGAGGTATATAAGTAAGGATCTCATTGTATTGAAAAGATAAAGGCGGCCCTCTGTCCGCCTTATTTCATTCTTTTTTTTACTTTTATGCGTTTTTATATTTTTCTTTGATGCGAGCATGAAGCTCTTGCACCGAAGTGACTTTAGACATATCTGAAGCGGTGTACGCCATACAGGTTGCAAATGCCGCGTTCAATGTGGTTGTGTAATTCACTTTCCCCGCCAAGGCGCCACGGCGTAAAACTTTCGAATCTTCAATTGCTTGACGCCCCTCCGTGGTATTCACTATGTAACAATATTCACCGTTTTTAATGCGGTCAAGAATATGTGGTCGACCTTCATGCACCTTGTTCACCAAACGAGGATTGATCCCCGCTTCACCTAAAACCACCGCGGTCCCGTGGGTTGCATCCAATTCAAATCCTAATTTGATCAACTTCGCGGCGAGATCAACCACCCGATGTTTGTCGTTATTTCGGACAGACAACAAAGCGCGTCCTTTTGCAATATGGGTTTTACTGCACCCAAGATCTGCCTTTGCAAAAGCTTCAGAAAAGGTATCCCCCACCCCCATCACTTCTCCAGTGGAGCGCATTTCAGGCCCAAGCAAAGGATCCACACCAGGGAATTTATTGAACGGCAACACCACTTCTTTGACTGAATAATAAGGAGGGATGATTTCTTTTGTAAAACCTTGAGACTCAAGAGATTGTCCCGCCATAACCCGGGCTGCAATTTTCGCTAAAGGCACTCCTGTGGCTTTAGAAACAAAAGGCACAGTGCGCGCAGCCCGAGGGTTTACCTCAATGATATAAACCTCACCGTCTTTCACCGCAAATTGGGTGTTCATCAAGCCACGCACCCCTAACTCTAAAGCCAGTTTCTCAACCTGACGACGCATTTCATTTTGTATTTCAAAGCTTAATGTATAAGCAGGCAAAGAACATGCAGAATCACCAGAATGCACACCCGCCTGTTCGATGTGCTCCATGATCCCGCCAATGACAACGCGCTCACCGTCACAAATCACATCGACGTCCACTTCAATGGCGTCATCCAAGAAACGGTCCAGTAAAACAGGTGAATCATTCGACACACTGACCGCTTCAGTAAAATAACGGCGCAGGTCGATTTCATCGTACACAATTTCCATCGCCCGCCCCCCCAAGACATAAGAAGGACGAACCACCAAAGGAAAACCTATTTCTTTTGATTTCTCAACTGCTTGCTCTATTGTCGTGACCGTCGCATTCTCGGGTTGTTTTAAACCAAGACGCTCCACTGCCGCTTGAAAACGGGCTCTGTTTTCCGCGCGATCTATCGCATCCGGGCTTGTGCCAATGATGGGAACGCCTGCGGCTTCTAATTCACGGGCCAGTTTTAAAGGTGTTTGCCCACCATATTGAACAATCACCCCTTTTGGGCTCTCAACACGAACAATGGCCAATACGTCTTCAAGAGTCACAGGTTCAAAATAAAGGCGATCTGAGGTGTCATAATCGGTTGAAACCGTTTCAGGATTGCAATTCACCATGATGGTTTCATACCCGTCTTCACGAAGAGCAAGAGAGGCATGCACACAGCAATAATCAAATTCAATGCCTTGCCCAATGCGATTCGGCCCTCCGCCTAACACCATGATTTTCTCTTTGGTGCTTGGCCTCGCTTCACACTCTTCATCATAAGAGCTGTACATGTACGCGGTGTCTGAAGAAAATTCTGCAGCGCACGTGTCAACGCGCTTATAAACGGGATGAATATCATATTGATAGCGAAGTTTACGCACTTCACTTTCACTCACCCCAAGCAATTTACTCAAACGCGCATCTGCAAATCCTTTTCGCTTTAGTCGTCGCAATGCCTCTTTATTTAGCCCCGCAAATCCCTTTTCTTTTATTTCGGCTTCAATCTGAATAATGTCTTCAATCTGGACCAAAAACCAAGGATCAACATGGGTGAGTTGAAAGACATCATCAACAGACATACCCAAGCGAAACGCATCGCCTATATACCAAATACGCTCGGCCCCTGCATCTTTAAGCTCATGGCGAATTTTTGTCATGGCCTCAGGGCAACTTAAATCAAGCATTTCATCAAAGCCTGTCGCCCCCACTTCAAGGGCGCGTAATGCTTTGTGCAAAGATTCTTGTTGATTACGCCCGATGGCCATCACCTCCCCAACCGATTTCATCTGGGTGGTTAAGCGATCATTGGCGCCTGCAAATTTTTCAAAATTAAAACGCGGGATCTTCGTTACAACATAATCGAGTGTGGGTTCAAAAGAGGCAGGTGTTGCGCCTCCTGTAATGTCATTCATTAATTCATCGAGCGTAAAGCCAACCGCCAATTTTGCCGCCACTTTTGCAATGGGAAATCCCGTCGCTTTTGAAGCCAAGGCAGAAGAACGTGATACCCGAGGGTTCATTTCAATGATCACCATGCGCCCGTCTTTGGGGTTGATACCAAATTGAACATTGGAGCCGCCCGTTTCAACACCGATTTCACGCAATACCGCAAGAGAGGCATTGCGCATTAATTGGTATTCTTTGTCTGTTAACGTTTGGGCAGGCGCAACCGTAATAGAGTCACCCGTATGGATCCCCATTGCATCGAAATTTTCAATGGCGCACACAATAATGCAATTGTCGTTTTTATCGCGCACGACTTCCATTTCATACTCTTTCCAACCGATAAGCGATTCATCAATGAGAAGTTCATTGGTTGGGGATAAATCCAAGCCTCCACGGCAAATTTCTTCAAATTCTTCTTTGTTATAAGCAATGCCACCTCCGCTTCCCCCCATAGTGAAAGAAGGACGGATGATGCACGGAAATCCCACCATATCGAGCACCCGATAGGCTTCTTCCATTGTTTTGGCCGTGTCAGCACGCGGGCACGACAAACCAATCGATTTCATTGCTTTATCAAAACGAGAACGGTCTTCTGCTTTGTCGATGGCGTCAGCCGTTGCCCCTATCATTTCTACGCCAAATTCAGCTAAAACACCGTGTTTATCAAGTTCAAGAGCGCAATTTAATGCGGTTTGCCCCCCCATGGTGGGCAAAAGCGCGTCGGGACGTTCTTTTTTAATGATGTTTCTCACCACTTCCCAATGAATGGGTTCGATGTAAGTGGCGTCGGCCATTTCAGGATCCGTCATGATGGTCGCAGGATTCGAATTGACCAAAATAACGCGAAAACCTTCTTCTCGAAGCGCTTTACAGGCCTGCGCCCCTGAATAGTCAAATTCACAAGCCTGGCCAATCACAATCGGCCCCGCGCCTAAAATAAGAACACTTTTAATGTCGGTACGTTTTGGCATGCTCAGTCACTCCGGGCAGGTGCTGCGTTGTAAATTTGATTCAAGGGATGCATTGTTTGATGCAATGAAATCTTTAATAAGATCAATAAAATGATCAAAAAGTGGAGCGGCATCCAAAGGACCGGGGCTGGCTTCTGGGTGTCCTTGAAAACTGAATGCAGGTTTGTCATTGCGATGGATCCCTTGCAATGAACCATCAAACAAAGAGGTATGGGTCACTCGCACGGTTTCAGGCAAGCTATATTCATCCGCTGCAAAACCATGATTTTGACTTGTGATCATCACAAGATTACGTTCCAAATCCTTCACAGGATGGTTCGCACCATGATGGCCAAATTTCATTTTTACGGTTTTAGCGCCACTTGCAAGGGCCAAAATTTGATGTCCCAAACAAATACCAAAAATGGGCAATCCTTTGTCTAGAAATACTTTTGTCGCTTCAATTGCATAAGTGCAAGGCGCAGGATCGCCAGGGCCGTTGGACAAAAATACACCGTCAGGCTGCATGGCCAAAACCTCTTGTGCCGAGGTTTGAGCTGGCACCACCGTCAAACGGCAACCCCGGTCAACAAGCATGCGTAAAATATTGCGTTTAACGCCAAAATCATACGCGACAACATGATAAGGAAGTTCTGCGTTTTCTTTCGCCTCAGGCAAGCCCGCTTCAAGTGTCCAAGAGGCTTTTTTCCATTCATACACCTCTTTCGTACTCACCTCTTTGGCCAAATCCATTCCCGTTAAACCAGGAAATCCTTTTGCAGCCGCCAAAGCCAGGACTTCATCTCGATTTTCTCCCGCAAAAACGCAGCCATTTTGAGCGCCTTTTTCACGAAGTAAACGGGTCAATTTACGGGTATCTATGTCGGCAATCCCAACAATATTTTGCGTTTTGAGGAATGTTGAAAGAGATTGTTGATTTCGAAAATTGGAAGCGATTAAAGGAAGGTCACGAATAACAAGAGCTTGAGCGTGGATTTTTGATGACTCATCATCTTCTGGGTTCGTACCCGTATTTCCAATATGGGGATAAGTTAAAGTGACTATTTGTTGTGAGTAAGAAGGGTCTGTTAATATTTCTTGATATCCGGTCATTGCAGTATTAAAAACGACTTCTCCAACCGCCATGCCATCAGCACCAATCGAAACCCCGTGAAATACCGTCCCATCTTCTAAAACTAAGAGTGCATAATGGCTCAAGACAACCCCCATAATAAAGCAGCAAAATACATCGGCATCATGCCCGTCTGGCCTTCATTGCCGAGACTTAAAAAGCTAAATTTTGATAAATTGCGCGGATTTTATTGATAATAACCATAAGAGTCAATATAAACGAGAATAAACAGACATAAGGACGTTATTTAAAATAAATCCCACCCAAACGCACAACCGTTAACCATTTGTTTTTTAAGGAATTATCATGAAATAAAATCATTTATTTAAGACTAAAAAGATTGAAATGAAAATAGCGAATAAAAAACATATATTCTCTATAATCGTGACGTAATCGATTTCTTTTATAACATAAAGTGCTCTTTTACAAAGGTAGCTCGAAAAACAAGGTCAAGTTCAATAAAGTAGAGATACGTATAAAATGTACGCGTAATTTCAATGCATTATACCCGTCGCCTTTAAACTAGGTGAATATTGGCCAAGCTCGTTCAAACCAATCACAGAGCCAGTCGATGCTCAAGGCCGTCACTCACTTTCCGCCGACATGCCTTTTCAATTTCTTTGGGTATTTAAATAAGATCAAGCCATTTTCTATGCATCCCGCCGTCGCCTTTGAAAGCCGCTGGATATTGACAGCCCAGGTTCAATTTTGCCTCGATGGTTTCCTGCATTTCAACGCTATACCGATTCAAAAAAAGAGCATAAAACGAAAAAGGCCTGACTCCGATAAAATATCGAAACCAGGCCTGGTCGGTCACTCAATAAGTGATCCCAAATGAAATCAACTTACTTTATTCCCATCGCCTTTGGAACTGCGTGAATGTCTTTTCAAAACCGTTGGGTGGAGTGACTTTTTTATTCACCGTTTTGACGTCCTGCAAAATCACACAAGGCGTCTTTTCGAAAAAAACTTAATTACGAGGCTTACCAATTTGCATTACATTGGTTTCAAGCAAATAGGTTTTATAACCATTTGATGAAAATTGAGCATCATAATCCACTTTAATTGGCTGAGCAGCTTGAAGATTACGGGTTGCACTAAAGCCTGCAACAAAACCGTTGTGTCTTTTAGAATCAACCACAAAATTCACTGAATCTTTTGCTGTTAACGCCAAAGCTGGGTCTGCAAAATCAAAGACAAATTGATTGTCCTGCGAAGGACAAAACTCGCCAATCAAGGTTTTATCAATTTCTTTAGAATTGACGAAGTATGAAACATCGACACAATACTCAGACGTGATTTTCACAAATAACTTTTCAGGATCAGGAATATCAACGATTGGGGCTTTTTTACCCACTTCAATGGTATTGCTGCCTGACACATTCGAGTCAAATCCAGTGGTCCCAAGCATTGATTTGAGTTTGTTGATATTTCCTGTGGTATCCATAGAAAAATCAAAAGCGGCGACCAATGCATTGCTCAGTGGGCGATCAGGATTCGTGTATGATACCGCGATATTCACTCTTGCATTTTCAGACAGATTCAAGTTTAAGCTTGAAAAATCAAGCAATTCTTGAGGTTTATCCGTTTGGCAAAGTGTTTTAATGTGCGTTTTAGGGATACTTAAGCTCGACACAAAGTAAGCAACATCAAGGCATTTTGCCGTATTATTCATCATGTACAAGGCCGAAGCATTGCCCACGGTTTCAGGAACATCACCCAAGACTTTAAGCGACTTGATTTTGTCATGATCAAAATGCATATCATTGATATTGCTTTGATTGAAAACATAACGATCACCAAGAAAATTCGATTCAGTAAAGCCTTCAACCTGGGTTTTTTCACCCACAAGATCGAATAAAGCAATCTTTACATCGCTTAATTCAGTACCTACCAAATATTCTTTTTGTTCAAAATTTTCATCATAAAGAACAATGTGATCAAGATTCGTATTTCCCGCAAAAGCAAACGAACTGGCTAAAGCCATCGCCGAAACTATCAATGTTTTATTAAAGCTCATATTAAACTCACATATATAAAATGCGATATAAGCGCATTTTAATTATTCACATGAAATATCATCAGAATTCAATAACAATTGTTTTAATATTTAAATGAATTTACTTCTTATTATAATAAATTCAAATGAAATAATTTATTATTTATTGATTAACTGACAATTCGAAAAGAACTTTGATACAAAATTCTTACGCCAATTAGATCGGTTTAACGTGGGTTTTATTACAAAAATCGGCCATTTTCGTGATCTGCGTCAAAAAAACAACATCCAATTAAGCAGCCTTGTATTTATCTGTCATTTCGCACCTCACCTCGTTTTTTTTAAATCCAGTGTTGAAATTAAAATTGAAAGACAAATTTTTCACACAGAGTGAGATTTAAGTACAGGTTTATAGACAGAGCGTCGTAAGACCGCCTAAAAAAAGATTATTCTTTTCATGTGCGAAATGAGGGCTTTATTTCATCCCAATAATAAAAATAAAGGCACTCAACCCAAAATCATTGAAGATGCGCGCCAGCGGCAAAAGAATGCAGCCCCTGAGCCTGGATGGACTCTGTGATTGGGGGCTGCGAGCCGAACCAACACCCAGGCCGCTTCAAAAACGATGGGTATCAACATCATTGATTTTAAAAATAAAAAACTAAATAGACCCCAAATCTAACACATCTTCCATGCTGTAAAGGCCAGGCACCTGAGCCCCAACCCAAATAGCAGCGCGTACAGCCCCATTGGCGAATGTCCTACGGCTAGAGGCTTTATGTGTTATTTCAAGACGCTCTCCGATGTCAGCAAAAAGAGCGGTGTGTTCACCCACGATGTCCCCAGCACGAACCGTCGCAAAGCCAATTTCATCTGGTCGGCGCTCACCTGTGTGTCCTTCTCTTGCATACACTGCGACATCACTGAGCTTATTGCCCATCGCACCCGCAATGGCTTCCCCCATCGCAAGCGCGGTACCGGAAGGAGCATCCACCTTATAGCGGTGATGAGCTTCAATGATTTCAATATCACAAGAATTTCCCATCACTTTGGCTGTTTTTTCAAGCAACTTGAATAAAACATTGACCCCCACACTGTAATTCGCAGCCATCACCATCGCAATATCGCCTCTTGCGGCGTCAATCTCTTCTCTTTGTGAAGGCGTAAACCCCGTGGTGCCAATGATCATTTTTTTATTCTGTTTGCGACACCACTTTAAATGAGCAAGAGTAGAAAGAGGTGAGGTAAAATCAATGATTACATCAAAGTCTTGAAGTGCATTTTCAAAGTGATTAACAATCAAAACACCCGATTTTCCAACACCCGCAAGCTCGCCTGCATCCATGCCAATGAAGGTGGAATCTGGATGTTCACTTGCTGCGGTCAATACCGCATCATCCATTTGATGAACAGCCTGTATTAAAACCTGCCCCATTCGACCTGCAGCTCCAGCAATGGCAATGCGCATAGTGACGTTCTCCCTTGTATTTTCTTCAGCGATTTTATTTTTTCAACTTTACCTTTTCTTTTGATGGATTCAAGTTATTACACAAACAAAGCGATACCCAAGACAGTTAAAGTTGCACGCCTGAGGCAGGTAACAGAACCCCCTTAGCAGACAAGGGGGATCTGATTGGGCTGAATGAGCGTAGGCAACACCCACGAAGGCTCAAATTCGACGGACATAAGACGGATT